>NZ_BJOB01000006.1 GCF_006539985.1 Kurthia gibsonii
CCTCTTTTCTATTATTCACTTAAAACATAATCTAATTCGACTTTTACAATCTCAACATCATCTTCTAATTGATATTCATATGTAGCTTTTAATAATTGATTATCTTCTTCAAAAATACGTAGACCTGGTTTATTCGGTTGTGCATGATTTTGTTTATACACGATTCCTCGACGACCGTCTGATAACAAAACAACCGAACCATTTGTATAAATCGCAATGACTTTTTCAAAAGCACGAACAACACGCTCATCATACAATGTACCCATGCCTTCTTTAATAATTTCCATACCTTGTGAAGGGAGCATCTTATTACGATAGACACGATTCGACGTCACTGCATCGAATACGTCTGCAACCGCTATGATTTTGGCATAGGGATGAATTTCAAAATCGACCAATCCACGTGGATAACCACTACCATCTAAACGCTCATGGTGTTGGAATGCACAGTGTGCTGAAAGTAATGAAATCGTATGTAGATTACGTAATAAATCAAAACCATAACGTGCATGCAACTTCATTGTATCGAACTCTTCTGACGTTAAGCGACCTGGCTTGTTTAAAATCTCAAATGGAATGAGCATTTTTCCAACATCATGGAGCATCGCGCCAATACCGATTTGACGAATTTCTTCTGCATTATATCCTAATTCGCGTGCAATAGAGATAGAATAAATGGTCACCTGTAACGAATGTTGATAAATATATTCATCATAAATGAATGCATCGCTTAATACTGTTACAATCTCTTTACTCTCGAAAATATAGTCCATTAAATCATTAATAATCGACACAAATTGCTTCGAATTTTCATCTAGACAATACGTGATGTTTTTTTCTCTTGTTGCACGTTTAATGCTATTAAAAGAGTCTTGTATTTGTTGAATAGCTTTATGTCTTACTTGTAATGGTATAGTTTCTTGGACATCAATGTCTTTTGAAATAATATCTTCAATATACACATAGTGAATATTAAGCTGTACTAAGCGCCCAATAATATGATCCGTAATCTGTACACCATCTTGCAAAAGTGGTCTTCCGGAATCATTCCAAATTGTGCGTCCAATGACCATACCTGGCTTAAGCAATTTCGTTGAAATTAGCCTCATTCTTAATCCCCATTTGCTGTTTAGTCTCTTATTTGATTTGATTTTATTATATAACATATATGACAAATATAAGAATGGAAATTAGCCTATTTTCCAAAATATTTGTAACCATATATCGCTAAAATATCGCGTAAAAAATGTGGGAGTAAATATGTTTTTTTCATATCCTTTAATTCTGGGAAAAACCAACCAAATGTAAACATATCGAGTGTCACTACTTGAATACGCGCATCATCTTGCTTTTTTATACCATGTACATAAAGTTCATCCTTTTTTAGCTCACAGTGATACTTTAACATCTTACCTAAAATGCGCCCCCTGAAGCCCAATCCTTTTAACTCCATTCGAGACCATTCTGCATTTTGCTCATTTATTTTTTGTAAACACGCCTTCAATTGTGCGCCCGTCATCTCAATCTTACAAGCATTAATAGGATGGGGTAGCATTCGATGTAAATCATATGCAGTAACAGGACCTCTTTTAAGCGGTGTTAAAAAAATTCCTGCATTAAAAAATACACAGTCTGCCTTTGCATAATCCATCAATGCCTCTGCAAAGAACCGTGCTAAATGACTATCATGTTGCCATTCTAAATTATAATAGCGAGAAGCATGAAATACTTCTACACTTAATTGTTCTTTTCCCCAATTATGAAGCGCTTCGAATTCACGTGTCTCTCCCTCAACATGTGGTAATTGACTTGTCTCGATTAACTCTGTTTCAATTTTTTCGATTTTATGGTTTTCTGTACTATATTTAATAACAGAATAACCAATATACTGTCCAAATTTCCCACCTCCTGTTAACAAAGCTTGTTCTACTTTCTTGCCATGTTTTAATACATGATGGGTATGTGAACCAATAATTAAATCAATATTTGGAATCTTACCAGCTAATATTTCATCAGAATTTAGACCTAAATGAGATAGACATATTACAATATCGGTCCTTTCACTGATTTCTTTAGCAGTTTTTTGCAAATTTTTTATAGGATTTGTGACTTTCCAACCTAATGGACCATAATAATCATAAAAAGGAGCTGTTGCACCAATTACCCCAATTTTTATCTTGTCGTGCGTTGTATAGATTTTATAAGGGGATGCCCATACAGGCTGGGTATCATCTTGTTCTTTTAAATTCGATAAAATCACATCAAATTCTGTCTGTTCGTAAAGCGCTGCTAAAGCCTCTTTGGATAAGGTAATGCCTTCGTTATTACCAATTGTCACAGCATCATAGCCAGCTTCATCTAACAAGTGAACATTCTCTCGTCCAAGCGTTGCTTCTGTATAAAGGTCCGCTCGATCAATAAAATCTCCTAAATCAAAAATAAAACAAGCTTCTCCTTGTTGTTCGTGTATTCGACGCTGTGTTTGTAAATATTCGCGCGTCCTTGCCCATGTTTTCAGATGACTATGAATATCATTCGTATGATAAATATGAATCGTTGTCATCTCATTCACTTCCTTATCTTCGTATTCGTGAAAAGCTTACTCTTTATATTAATCCTACTACAATTGAACGAATTCCGAGAATCAGAAGCATCATTCTTAAAATAAAAATTACTGTATCTGATCCTAATCTTTTATTCCAAGCTGCACCAACTTTTGCACCAATATAAGCTCCTGGTATGACAGCTAATACTAAATGCCATGGAACATGCCCAAAGTAAATATGTGAAGCTGAATTAACAAGTGATGTTAAGAATACTAAAAACATCGATGTGGCAACTGCAATATGTGGTGGGAATAAAAAAAGAATGACAAGCATTGGCACAATCATCGATCCCCCGCCAATCCCAAACATACCTGACATCATACCAATTACAAATGTCAACGCGAATGCAAACCAAATTGGATAGCCGTATGTATAACTTTTACCATCTAAATCTATTTTTGTTATTTGCATACCATGATTTTTAAACCATTCAATCGGTTTAAGTCGATTTTTAAAAATTAAAATGAGCGATAGTACAATCAATAATAGACCAAAGTAAAGGTTAAATGATGGTAAATCTAATTGTTGACTGATCCATGCACCTACGAATGTACCTGGAATACTTCCCGCGAATAAAATGAACCCGGATCTATAATCTACCGTACCTGACTTTATATACGATAAAGTTGAAGATAGGCCGATAAAAATCATCATAATGACGGATAAGCCAACAATTTTTTGTGGTGTGAGCTCTGGAATCATTCCTTGTGAAATACCAAAGTATAGCAATGCAGGTACAAGAATAACGCCCCCACCCAATCCAACTAATGCACCAATAATCCCTGAACAAAGTGAAAAAAATAAAATAATTGCGTATGTCATGTGTCATCTCCTCCAAATAAATCGAGCTGTTTTGGCGCAAGTCCATCGTAAGAAAGGCCTAGCATATGAACGAGTGTTTTCGCATTTGGAAAAGCATCATAATCTGAATTATTATTAAAAACGACATACACATCTTGCACTTGTCTTTGAAGTGTCTCAATGGCAGTTTTTAATTCCTGTAATTCTTTTTCATTATAATGATATAAAAAACGTACTTTTCGCCACTGTTCATTGTTCCCTGGATTACGCCATCCGTGTGCGTTTCGTCCATGAATTCTCACGAGTGCCTTATTTGATGTTGCCTGTGCAACAAGTGGAACACTGCCTTCTCCAACTTGCGGTTCATCACATACTGTATGAATTAGTTGTAATGATTTGAGTAATTGAAAAGTTCCTTCACGATACGGTTTGTCGTACCATGTACGATTTCGAAATTCAATCGCAATTGGAAAATCGGCTAACTGTTGTTTCACGTATCGTATATATTGTACATTTTTAAACTGGCAATCAAACCATGGTGGGAACTGTACAAGGACAGCTGCTAAACGTCCTGCCCGCTGAAAAATTCCGGCTGCCTCTCGGAAAGCTTGGAACATCTCACCCTTTGTTTCATATGGTAAATTCTCACGTAGATGCCCTGTCATTCCTTGATACGCTTTTAATATGAAGCGAAAGGTGGTTGGCGTATCATCCAGCCATTTTTGAATTGATTTTTCATTTGGAATCGCATAAAACGATGTATCCACTTCAACAATCGGGAAATGTCCACTATAATCGTATAGTTTATCTGTTGCTTTCGTTGTTTTACTATATGCTGCTGGGTGATCTCCCCATCCTGTTAATCCAACATAAATCATCACTTCACATCCTTTCTTACTATGATAAAGGTATTTGCATTAAAAAAACAGCCACTATGCTTCTAGTGGACTGCTTGATTTTCTTTAGATAAGGTTGTCTTAAAAGCAATTACGTAGCCATCTAAATCCCGAATTGCAAACTCTTTGAAACGTATACCCTCTTCATATGTATCACGTGGATTGAATGCAAAAAGAGCACCGTTATTTCGATATGTTAAATACATTGAATAAAGTTCCTCGACTGTATCTACACATACGTATAATTCTGGTTGTAACTTCTTTGGGTGTATTTCAGTGACATCCGTTGCTTGTTTTAAATGGATTATAAATTTTTTCTTTTCATCCACAAACTTCGAACCTTCTCCTTGAATCCCTAAAATCGTTGAGTAGTAATCGACGGAAAGTTCTAAATCCGATACAAGAATTTCTTTTTCAGAATTCTGCATAGGCGACATCTAAGAATCTTCATCCTTTCATAATGAAAATATTGTGCGTGCATCACAATGAATGACTCATATGTTCTTTCTATCTGAGGGACCATCATTCTATAAGAAAGACGCATAATTAGTAGTACCCCTCCCAATTTCATTTTAAACCTTCTTTTTTAAATGAATGAAATGTTTTTCACAATTGCTATCTTGAATACTCTTTACATGTATTCGAAATATGCGCTGAATCAAAGTTTCTGTCAAAATTTCTTCTGTGTTTCCTTTTGCAACAACTTCCCCCCCCTGCATAACGATAACTTCATCACTAAATTGCAGCGCTTGATTTAAGTCATGTAGTACCATGACAATCGTACGATTTTCCATTCGATTCATTTTTTCAATTACATGTAAAATTTCAAATTGATGATGCATGTCTAAGTAGGTTGTCGGTTCATCTAAAAGAATATATTCACTTTGCTGTGCGAGTGCAAGTGCAATCCACACACGCTGTCTTTGCCCTCCTGAAAGTTGATGCACAAACTGATGTTGTTGGTCTATTAAGTCCGTTACGCGTAAAGCATCATCTACAATTCGATCATCCTCTGTCGTAAATCGCATCATTCCTTTACGATGTGGATATCTCCCCATCTCCACTAATTTACGGACTGTATAATTCATCGGTACATCATTTTGCTGATGAACAACAGCGAGCTTTTTCGCTCGTTCTTTTGCTGTATAAGTATAAAGCGACTGCTCATCTAATAAAAGTGCGCCACTTGTCGGTTTTAAAAGTCCTGCTAATAAATGTAACAATGTCGATTTCCCACTACCATTCGGTCCGATAATCGCTGTCACCTTTCCTTTCGGAATCATTAGCTGGTCAATCGCTAAAAAAGGAATTTTTTGATTATATGAAAAAGTAAGTTGTTTAATGTCCATAAATTGCACCAAACTTTCGAATTAATAAGATTAAGAACGGACCACCGATTAACGCCATAATAACCGAAGCTGTGATCTCATATGGCGGAATAATCGTTCTACCGATCGTGTCGGCTACAAGTAAAAGTGCTGCGCCAAAGAGTGCTGAAAATGGCAATAAAAAACGATAATCTGAACCTACTAATAAGCGAGATATGTGCGGTACTAATAAACCGATAAAAGCAATTGAACCAACAATGGCTGTTGCGACACTCGCTAAATAAATTGATATAAATAGAACCACCCATCTAACACGCATCAGTGGGAAGCCGATACTTCGAATCGTTTTCTCGCTCAACCCAAGTACATTACACCAACCCCCTACAAAAAGTGCTATGATAATTCCAACACCACTAAATAGCATTAATCCATTCGCATCATCCCACGTTTTCATACTTAGTCCTGTACTTTCCGTAAAATGAATCGCAGTCACGCCTGATACTTTAATAATGGCTGTAAATATCGCATTTAATGCAATCCCAACTAACAATACATAAATCGGTGACATCTGATATTTTTTCGTCACAATATATAGGATGAGGAAGGCGATAATTCCACCTGCAAAAGCAAAAATTGGTGCATAAAAGAATAGATGCGGCAGAAAATTAATAACGACAATATTTCCAAGCATCGCAGCCGTCGTAATACCGATAATTCCCGGATCTGCGAGTGGATTTTTAATTGCCGCTTGTAAGAGTGCCCCCGCTAGCCCCAGTGCAGCACCTGCGAATAATGCAATCAGTACACGTGGTAAGCGTAAATCAAATATGACACCGATTTGTCCGTCACGTTGGCCAAATATCCCCTTGACGAAGTCACTAATTGTCATGGGAATACTGCCTAACGTAAGCGACAGATACAAAATAACAATGAGTACGATTAACATTCCGCTATACATCCAAATGATTTTCTTCATGATTTTTTCTCCTCATACAATAGTTCATACAATGTTTGAAGGGCTTCATCTGCATTAACATTCGCTGTAATCCCAAAAAGATTTTCATCTAAGTCATAGACGCGCCCTTCTTGTGTTGCTTTAAAATTACGCCATACGGTATTTGTTTTGAATTCTTCATCAAACATCGTTTTGACTTGTTTTGAAAAGCCATGTGAAGCACGTAAAATAACATCTGGCTGCATTTTATATAACGTCTCTGTATTTGATGCAATAAACTCCTCATCTGATTTTGTCGCTTGAATGACATTTTCGCCCCCTGCCAATTCAACTAAATTACCTAAAAATGATTTTTCTGTTGAAATGAGATAACTTCCTGGTACACCTAATAAAATTAATACTTTCGGCTTTTTCTTCTGTTTGATTTTCTTTTGAATGGTAGCGATTTGTTTGTCATACACTGCATTCAACTGCTCCGCTTCTTTTTTACGATGAAACTGTTCACCTAGCTCTGTAATCGCTTTTTGCATGCCCTGAATGGAATTATAATTATAGTAAGTAGCGGATACACCACTACCCTTTAACGCTTTTTCCATCTCTGGTTTAATACTTGTAACACTTAAAAGATGTGTTGGCTGTAGACTACGCACTATTTCTAAATTGGGCTGCTTCGCTTGCCCAATCGCCTGAACTTTCGCATATTTTTTTGGCAATACCTTTTCTGTATTCGGTACACCCACTAAATCTAAATTAAGCTTAGCAGCTGTTTCTGTTAGAGCAACCGTTGTTGCAATAATCCGTTCTCCTTCTTTTTTCGTTGGTTGTTCTTGTTTTCCACATCCTACTAAAAATAATAGACAGATTGTGACGCATAGGACGACTTTTTTCATGTTAGAACCTCCTTTATAAAAAGAGAAAACCGCAACAAATATGCGGCTTCCTCCTCAATTTTCTACCTATTTAAATACAATCTTTGTTGTGTAATGATGATCATATTTCATAGAAGGGATTTTTACATGTACTTTTACATACGCTCCCTTTTTTATATTACTTACTGGGAATTGGACTGTACGTGTATTTTTACCTTTTGCGACCACTTTGGCAGAAACATATTTACTTCCTTGTTTCACTTTAAAGCTTTTCCACCAACTTGCATTTTTTAAAGTCATTTTAACGTATGTCTTACTGCCAACTTTTTGGATAGTAGCAGGTTTTTGAACATATTGATCCATGACAGAGCGTTTACTTGTTTTATTTTTATAGACTGTAAATGATTTTTTCGTTGTTTTTGCTTTATTTGAAACTTGAACTACTTTTTTCGTAGGAATGACTTTTCCAATTTGAATATAGTTTGTATAAGTTCCTTCATATTTTGGTTTTGTTGCTTGAATATGAACTGTTGATTTGACAAGCTTTTTAGGTGATACAATAGGAAATTGAACCGTACGTGTATTTTTAGTTTTGTTCGTTGAGACTGTTTTTACAGATGTCATCTTTCCATTCACTTCTGTTTTAAACGACTTCCACCAGTTTGCATTTTTAACAGTCATTTTTGCATAATATTTACCGTCACTCATCTTCGTAATCGTCATCGGTTTTGTGACGTAAGCATCTGTTGCAGACGTACTTTTCTTATTCGACTTCAAAATTTTATAATTGTAGTTTGCGGTAGATACAATTGTTGCTGGCTTCACGTATTTTGATGTGACATCTAGATACGTCGTATAAGTACCTGCTAATTTTTTAGAAGCTGTCTGTAATGTGAAATGTAGCTTTGTTGTAGCTGTTGGTGACTTCACTTGGAAACGAACAGTACGTGTTTTCTTTTTCGAATTTGTAGCGATTGTTTTTACAGCTACTTTTTTACCGTTCACTTCTGCTTTGACAGATTTCCACATCGCTGCATTTTTTAAAGTCACTGTCGCATAATATTTACCTGCTTGTGTTTTTTCAACTTTCACTGGTTTCGTCATATATGCATTTGCTTTGGATGTTGCTTTTTTTGTCTTATTTTTTAACACATAATTGTATTTAGTTGTGCTGATGACTTTATTTGGATCAACGACAACTGGTGGTTTAACTGTTGGGTCGATTATGCGATTAAAATCAAAATATGTCGTGTAAGTTCCTTCGTAATTACCCATTTGAATATGCGTTTTTGCTTTTATTAATTGATTAGTTGAAGGTACTTCAAAACGTACAACTTTTGTATCCGCTGCTTTGTCTTCTTTTACAGTTGTAACATCTACAAGTTGACCAGCTACTTCTGTTTGGAATTCTTTCCAAATTGATGCTGATTTCAATGTCACTTCTGCATATTGTTTTCCATCTTTTTCGACAAGTCGAGCTGGAGTACCCATATAATTTGCCATTGTCGATGCTTTTTCTTTCGCTTCATCCCATACTTGGAAAGCTTGATCTTTTACAAACTGGAATTGCCCATTTTCAATGACATGATTAAAATCAAAATACGTTGTGTAGGTTGCGTCGTAATTACCTGCTTGGATATGCGATTCTGTTTTTACAACTTCATCTAACGAAGGAATCTCGATTCGTACTACGCGTGTATTCGCTGCTACATTCTCTCCCACAACAGTCGCTTCTGTTAATACATCGCCTACAAGTGATTTTAACCCTTTCCAATACTGTGCTGATTTCAAGGTAATATAAGCATAGGTTTTATCACCTACTTGAACAATTTGAGCTGGTGTTTCTACTGAACGTGTCACACCTGAAGAAATCGCATCTTTTTGCTCATTCCATACTTGGAAAGAACGTAAAGATGTTGCATCTTGTTGGAATTGTAGATACGTGGTATGTTGCATCTTCGTAGGACCTGCTTGAATCTCAATATCAGCTCGAATCGCCTGAGATGTAGAAGGTACTTCGAATTTTACAAGTCGTGTATTTTCTACTTCATTCGTTGAGATGGTTTCAACTTCTTTCATCTCACCATGGACATCTGTTTTAAATGAGTTCCAAATAGAAGCACTTTTAATCGTGACATATGCATAGGTTTTACCATTCTCCACTTGTAATTTTGAAACTAAATCCATGCTACGTCCCATACTTGAAGTTTCTTGTAAATCTGCATGTTTATATACTTGGAATGGCATGTACTGAACTTGCATTTGCGGCTCTACAACACTACTTTCTGCCGCTTTTACAGGTGTCGTATTCACTGAAAACATCGATGTAGTTAACAGTGTTGCAGCTGCTAATGACAGAATTGAATATTTCATCGGTTTCATTCTTTTCTCCCCCTTATTTGTTTTCCTACTATCGCAACAATCAAGAAGAACACCATCGCACTAATGACATAAACCCACCAACCCATTGGCTGTTCTTTCGTCTGTTTCTTCTCGATTATTTTAATTTCTTTTACATGATTGGATTGTTTGGCTAACTTATTTTCATCCAATACAAAATCAATTTCATAGCGGTTGTCATATAAAAAATCTTCACCATCCACTTTTTCATTGATATAAACAGCGAGTGTTCCTTTATGTTTTCCACTCATTTGTTTCAATGGAAATTGAATTGTTCGCATATCTTTTTCTTTATTTGTTTTTACAAGTGTTTCTTTGTTTCCATCAAACGTGACTTCTTTCGTCCAATGACTTTTTAAAATAGTAATTTCAAGGTACATCTTTTGGTTTGATACAATGAGGATTGCGGGTTTTTGAAAGTAATCATTCGCAATAGATGTGCTCGATTCTCCACTTTTTTTTACTTCATACGGTATTTTATATGTTCCATTCTCGAGCGTCTGCGCCTTTGCACCCACAGGTAACATAAACAAACTACTCAATAAAAAAATAAAGATATATTTAGCCCACATAACCAACAGCTTCTGATGTATCGCTTTCTACAACCACTTCATAATGATCAATCGAGTTCCCTGTAACCATCTTTTGACCATCTGGTGTCATAGCTGGTTTTCGATGTGCTAAGTGAAATTCTCGTGATGAAAACCAATTTTCAAATGCTTTTTTATCTTCCCAAACTGTATGTACAAGTACCTCTTCATATCCTTTCATATTTAGCTTTTTCATAACTTTTAATTCTTTAAAACCTGGCATCTCTTCAATTCCTTGACGTACTTTAAAACGCTCTAAAATTGCATCTCCATAACCTTCTAAAACTTGAATCGTATTTGTAACCATATACATGATGTGTTTCCTCCTTTATAATTCCATTTCATTCTATCGATAATGATTATCATTGTCAATTTCAATTCCTGTTAAAAAAATGAAAAAAATACGCAAATTTCTATGTTATAAATAGAAATTTACGTATTCATTTCGTTGAATTCATATTTTATACATTCTTTTTATATAGATAATGTAGTTTTGCCCGACTTTAAATTTAAGCAATATACCATTTGTCTATAAAAAAATATTTTTAAAATGTCTTTTTATTCATTTTAAGGAACCTTATCTAGCAGAAAGTTCGTCTTTCAACTATAATGTAATATATCCATTTTAAGGATATTTAATAGTGAAGCGAAAGCAGAATGCGAGATGGAATGAATGACAAAAGCAAATTTTATCCAATATCTTTTAGCAAAAAAAGAAATCGAATTTTCATATGGGTGAAAAATTTTCTTTATTGCTTGGGATGAACAAAAAGGATTTATTTTATTAGATGTTTTATATGACGATACTTGTGTCGAGCTAACAGACTTTATTCAAAGTATTAAAGAATTTTTACAACAAGCACAAATTGATGGAAAAACACTCGAATATTTATTAGAATATGAGTTAGAACAAATAAAAATAATGGGTGTTTACTAAAAACTATTATAAATAACAAGAAATTAAGTTATAAAAAAAGCCTCCCAAACCAGGAGGCTTTTTAGTATTCAATGGATTAACCGATTGAACCTTCCATTTCAAATTTGATTAGGCGGTTCATTTCTACTGCGTATTCCATTGGAAGTTCTTTTGTGAATGGCTCAATGAAGCCCATTACGATCATTTCTGTTGCTTCTTGCTCAGAAATACCGCGGCTCATAAGATAGAATAATTGTTCTTCAGATACTTTTGAAACTTTCGCTTCGTGCTCTAAAGAGATTTGATCATTCATTACTTCGTTGTATGGAATTGTATCAGAAGTTGATTCGTTATCCATGATTAATGTATCACATTCGATATTTGCACGTGCATTTGTTGCTTTTTTACCGAATTTTACTTGTCCACGGTATGTTACGTTACCACCGTGTTTTGAGATTGATTTTGATACGATTGTTGAAGAAGTGTTTGGTGCTAAGTGAATCATTTTCGCACCTGTGTCTTGGTTTTGACCACGACCTGCAATCGCGATTGATAATGTCATACCACGAGCGCCTTCTCCTTTAAGGATACAAGCTGGGTATTTCATTGTTAATTTAGAACCGATGTTACCATCAACCCATTCCATTGTACCGTGCTCTTCTACAACTGTACGTTTTGTTACTAAGTTGTACACGTTGTTTGCCCAGTTTTGGATTGTTGTATAACGGCAGTAAGCATTCTTTTTAACAATAATTTCTACTACAGCTGAGTGTAGAGAACTTGTTGTATAAACTGGTGCTGTACAACCTTCTACATAGTGTACAGAAGCGTCGTCATCAACGATGATTAATGTACGCTCGAATTGTCCCATATTCTCAGAGTTGATACGGAAGTAAGCTTGTAATGGTGTATCTAATTTTACGCCTTTTGGTACGTAAATGAATGAACCACCAGACCATACAGCCGAGTTAAGTGCTGAGAATTTGTTATCTGCTGGAGGAATGACTTTACCGAAGTATTCTCTGAAGATATCTTCGTTCTCTTTAAGAGCTGAGTCTGTATCTTTAAAGATTACACCCATCTCTTCTAGTTCTTCCTTCATGTTGTGATAGACAACTTCTGATTCGTACTGTGCAGAAACACCTGCAAGGTATTTTTGTTCTGCTTCTGGAATACCTAATTTATCAAATGTTGCTTTGATTTCTTCAGGTACTTCATCCCAAGATTTTTGCGTTGCTTCAGATGGTTTTACGTAGTATGTGATTTCATCGAAATCTAAACCAGATAAGTCGCCACCCCATTGAGGCATTGGTTTTGAATAAAAAATTTCTAAAGATTTTAGACGGAAATCTAACATCCATTCTGGTTCTTTTTTCATCTGAGAAATTTCTTTAACAATCGCTGGAGTTAGTCCACGTTCTGTACGGAAAATCGATACATCTTTATCATGGAATCCAAACTCGTAATCACCGATTTCTGGCATGTTTTTAGCCATCATTTCTCCTCCGTTCATCGCTTAGTTTTGTCTTACTTATTTTCGTTAATTCCTTTTTCCATCGCTTTCCAAGCAAGTGTTGCACATTTAATACGTGCTGGGAATTGTGCTACACCTGATAATGCTTCCACATCACCAAGGTCTAAATCTTCATCATGTTCTTTTCCTAACATCATGTCAGAAAATACATGTGCTAATTCGACAGCTTCTTCTGTTGTTTTCCCTTTAACCATTTGCGTCATCATCGATGCAGATGACATTGAGATTGAACAGCCTTCACCTTCGAATTTTGCGTCTGAAACAATTCCATCTTCTACTTGTAAAGTTAAGTGGATGCGGTCACCACATGTTGGGTTATTCATATCAATTGAAACGTTTGAGCCTTCAATTGTTCCCTTGTTACGTGGTTTTTTATAGTGATCCATAATAACGCTACGGTATAGTTGATCTAAATTAGACATTTGCAAAATACTCCTTCGCAAATCGCACACCTTTTGTTAATTCATCGATATCTGCTTCATCATTGTATAGGTAGAAGCTAGCACGAGCTGTTGCAACACAATTCAACCATTTCATTAATGGTTGTGCACAGTGATGTCCAGCACGAACAGCGATCCCATTACTATCTAGCGCTGTTGCTAAATCATGTGGATGTACATCATCGATATTGAATGTTACAAGTCCTGTGCGAATTTCTGGATTTTGTGGGCCATAAATGGTTAGGCCTTCAACAGTTGATAAGTTTTCGAATGCATATTTCGCTAGTTTATGCTCATGCGCAATAATCTCGTCCATGCCGATTTCGTTTAAGAAGTCAATCGCTGCACCTAGACCGATTGCACCTGCAATAATTGGCGTGCCTGCTTCAAACTTCGCTGGAAGGTCTGCCCATGTTGAATCTTGTAAGCCAACGAAATTAATCATTTCGCCACCGAATTCAACAGGTTCCATATTTAATAGATGTTCTTTTTTACCATATAAAACACCGATACCTGTTGGACCACACATCTTATGTCCTGAAAAGGCTAAGAAGTCACAGTCTAAATCTTGTACGTCTGTTTTCATATGTGGAACACCTTGCGCACCGTCAACAACCATTACAGCACCATGCTGATGTGCAACTTGTGCAATAGCTTTTACATCGTTAATTGTACCAAGTACATTCGATGCCATTGTGATTGCGACGATTTTTGTGCGATCAGTAATCGCTTTTTTCACTTCATCCATTGATAAAGTGCCATCTGCTTCTAATTCAATATATTTCAATGTGGCTTTTGTTGCTTTCGCAAGTTGTTGCCATGGAATCAAGTTAGAATGATGTTCCATATAGGTGATGACAATTTCATCACCTTCTGAAACATTTGCACGACCATAGCTTGATGCAACCATGTTTAAACCTGTTGTTGTACCACGTGTGAAAATAATTTCCTCTGTGGACTTGGCGTTAATGAATTGACGGACTTTCTCACGAGCACCTTCATATTCGTCAGTCGCACGATTCCCAAGTGTATGCACACCACGGTGTACATTTGAGTTATCAAATTCATAATACTTTTTAAGAGATTCGATGACTTGAATCGGTTTTTGAGAAGTTGCTGCACTATCTAAATAGATTAGCGGGTTCCCATTAATCTCTTGGTTTAAAATTGGAAAATAGCTACGAATGTCGTCTTTGATCATTATTTTACTTTCCTTTCGATTACCTCAACCAATTGTTTGCGTACACCCTCAATTGGTAATTGGCTTACTACAGGCTCAAGGAATCCATGAATAATTAGACGCTCAGCGTTTGCGCGTGTAATACCACGACTCATTAAGTAGTAAATTTGAAGTGGATCAACGCGACCTACAGACGCTGCGTGTCCTGCAGTTACGTCATCTTCTTCGATTAAAAGGATTGGGTTTGCATCCCCACGTGCGTTTTCTGAAAGCATAAGTACGCGTGATTCTTGTTCAGCGTTCGCTTTTGTTGCGCCGTGTTCGATTTTACCAATACCGTTGAAGATTGCGCGTGCCGCATCTTTCATAACTGCATGTGTTAAGATTTGACCATCTGAAGATTTACCCCAGTTACGAACTTCTGTTGTGAAGTTTTGGCTTTGTTTACCGCGACCGATGACAACTGTTTTTGCATCAGCACGTGAACCATCACCACGTAAATGTGTTACATTCTCAGAGATTGTATCGCCATCATTCATTAAACCTAATGCCCAATCTAATGATGCATCGCGTTTTGTTTCGCCGCGACGGTTGATGTATGAAGTGAATCCTTCTGCTAATGTATCGACTGCGCCGAATGTTACGTTTGCGCCGTCATTTACGATGATTTCTTCTACGATATTTACTTGGCCTTTTGCTGCGCCAATTGAAATGTAGTTTTCAACATATGTTACTTCTGCAAAGTTATCTGCTACAAGTAATACGTGGTTGAATAATGATACATTTTCATCATCTGTGAAGAATACAGCTTGAATTGGTTCTTTTACTTGTACATCTTTTGGTACATATACGAATAATCCACCGTTCACAAGTGCTGCATGTAACGCTGTTAATTTATGTTCATCTACTTCTACAGCTTCTGTCATGAAGTATTTTTGAACTAAATCACTGTGTTCTTTTACGGCAGTGAATAAATCCGTTACGATAACACCTTGTTCTTTTAATTCATCTGCTACTTGTAAATAAGCAGGTGTATTGTTGTGTTGGATGTAAAGTGTTTGTTGGTTTTCATCAACGATTGCTTGAACTTCAGCTGGAAGTTCTGTTAAAGAAGAAATTGCTTTACCTTCAACCTTGTGTTCTGGGAATTCAAAGAAGTTCCAAGAATCTACATTTGTTTTGTCAGGCTTAACCATTTCTAATGTTTCTACTTTTTCAAGTGCACGTTCACGAAGCTCCGTTAACCACTTAGGTTCATTATGTGCTTCAGAGAATGAGCGTACGTCTTGAGCGCTTACCGCTAATTTTGTTTCCACAGTCATGGCTTGCTCGTCCTCCTTCTTATGCTTCTTCAGTTACTGCGTCTGTGTCTTCAATACCTAATTCTTGTTTAATCCAGTCATAACCTTCAGCTTCTAAACGTTGTGCTAGTTCAGAACCGCCTGATTTTACTACTTTACCTTGCATCATTACGTGTACGTGATCTGGTGTGATGTAGTTTAATAGACGTTGGTAGTGCGTAATCATTAAGCAACCGAAGCCTTCACCGCGCATTTCATTAATACCTTTTGATACAACTTTTAATGCATCGATGTCTAAACCAGAGTCGATTTCATCAAGAACTGCGAATTTTGGTTTAATCATCATTAACTGAAGAATTTCGTTACGTTTCTTTTCCCCACCAGAGAAACCTTCGTTTAGGTAACGTTGGCTCATTTCTTCTGGCATTTCTAAGAATTCCATCTTTTTATCTAATTCACGGATGAATTTCATGATTGAGATTTCATCGCCTTCTTCACGACGTGCATTGATTGCTGAACGTAAGAAGTCGGCATTTGTTACGCCTGCGATTTCTGAAGGATATTGCATAGCTAGGAATAAACCAGCTCGTGCACGCTCATCTACTTCCATCTCTAATACATCTTCACCATCTAGTGTAATTGAACCAGAAGTTACTTCGTATTTTGGGTGACCCATGATTGCAGAAGCAAGTGTTGATTTACCCGTACCATTTGGTCCCATAATTGCATGGATTTCGTTTGTATTTAGTGTTAAGTTCACACCTTTTAAAATCTCTTTGTCTTCGATTGAGACATGTAGATCTTTAATTACTAAAGTTGACATTCCATTACCTCCATTGAATTATTAGGTTGGTTTCCCATTCCTAAATTATTATCATTCTAATTTTAACGCAAATAAAAGCCATTAGCAACTCATTTGATACTCATTATCATTTCACTATGAAATCCTTAAAAAGTCTTTACTTTATTCTATTTCCGAGGATTTCTAACATTTCCATTCTCATTTTCAATAAAGAAATCTAATTGAGAATTGTTTTCACTTCTGAAATAGTGATAACTGATTAAATTGTGGCTACTCAATGAACTCTCATCTAATAATAACAACTTTTAAAGAAAAAAAAAGACCAAATGAGAAAATTCTCACTTAGTCTTTTGGAAAAAATTATCTAACTGCGATTGCTAGGCGCTTCTTCAAAAATCCATGTACGACATCGGCTACCTCCCGTCCTTCGCGAATCGCCCAAACAATTAGGCTCGGTCCTCGTCTTGCATCTCCAGCTGTAAAGATGCCTTCTTCACTTGTTTCATATTTTTTAGTTGCGTAAATTCGATTGTTTAAAACACGTACATTGAAATGTTCACCGAGTTCTTCTTCAATTCCCTCAAAGCCAATCGCCACAAATACATAATCTGCAGGCCATACTTTTTCTGTCCCTTCTAGCTCATTAAAGTAGACATATCCTTCTTCATTGATTACCTTTTCCATTTGGATTGTATGCAGTTCTTTTAATCGACCATCAGGATGCGCCACCATCTTTTTCGTTTGAATGCAGTATTCACGAGGATCTTGTCCGAATTTTTCAACTGCCTCCTCATACGCATAGTCTAGTTTATATACACTCGGATCTACAGGCCATGGTTGGTCTTCTGAGCGTGTCATCGGTAGTTGCGGATGCTTCCCAAATTGATGTACTGATTTTGCTCCTTGTCGAAGAGCTGTTGCCACACAATCCGCTCCAGTGTCACCTCCGCCAATAACAATGACATCTTTCCCTTTTACATCAATTGGTGCTGGTTGATTTGCTAGTACACTTTTTGTTGTCTTCGTCAAATAGTCCATTGCTCGAATAACACCTGTTGATTCGCTACCTTCTAAATGAAGTGAACGTGCGACTGTTGCACCTACACAGAGAATGATTGCGTCGTACTCTTTTTGCAACTGTGACTTTGTAATATCACGTCCGATTTCTGTATTCAATTGAAAATGAATTCCTTCTGCTTCAAGTAAATCCACGCGCCTTTGAACGACAGATTTATCTAACTTCATATTTGGAATACCATACATTAATAAGCCACCTGCACGGTCGTCTCGTTCAAATACCGTCACTTCATGCCCCTTCTGATTAAGTTGGTCTGCTGCTGCTAGACCTGCTGGACCTGAACCAACAATCGCTACACGATAACCTGTTCTAGCATTTGGAATACGTGGTTTTACCCATCCTTCTTCAAAACCACGATCAATAATTGCTCGCTCAATATTTTTAATTGCCACTGCCGGATCATGAATTGCTACCGTACATGCCCCTTCACATGGCGCCGGACAGACTCTACCTGTGAATTCTGGGAAGTTATTTGTTAATTGTAATCTTTCTAACGCTTCTTTCCACTGGCCTTTGTAAACTAAATCATTCCATTCAGGCATTAAATTATGAATCGGACAACCTGCTGCCATTCCTCGAATCTCTATGCCCATATGACAAAAAGGTGTACCACAATCCATACAACGCGCGCCCTGAATTGATAAAACATCATCTTCGAATCGACGTGTATATTCATCAAAATTCGTCACACGTTTTTTAGGTGCAACTTCATTCCCTTTTTGTCTCTCATATTCCATAAAACCAGTTTTCTTTCCCATGATGGACACCTCCTATTTTGTCGCAGACATGAATGCTTGCATCGCTGCTTCTTCTTTATTTAACCCTTCATCTTCAAATGTTTGAATCTCCTGTAGCATCATTTCATATTGCTCTGGAATTACTTTAATAAATGCTTTTTTCTTTTCTTCAAAATGATTTAAAATATCTTGTGCTTTTGTACTTTCTGTAATCAAATAGTGCTGTTCAATTAAATGATGTAAGTTCGTTTCATCTTGTTTCGTCAATACATCTGCGATACGAATCATCTCTTTATTACACGCTTTTTCGAATACCTCACGATTTGTAGGGCAAATATAGACCACACCACCAGACATACCTGCAGCAAAGTTTTTACCGACATCACCTAAAATGACTACATGACCACCTGTCATATATTCACAGCCATGATCGCCTATTCCTTCTACCACGATATCAGCGCCACTATTTCGAACTGCAAAACGTTCACCTGCTCGACCATTAATTAGCGCTTGACCACCTGTTGCACCATAAAGACAGACATTCCCTGCAACGACATTTTCCTCAGCCTGCCCTTTCAATGGTGAGATGACAGCTGCTGTACCACCTGATAGCCCTTTTGCAAAGTAATCATTTGCATCACCTTCTACAGTCATCAACATTCCTTTTGGCATGAAAGCACCGAAACTTTGACCTGCACTTCCTTTAAAATGCAGTTGAATCAGTTGGTCTGGTAATCCGTTTGCACCGTATCTTTTTGAGATTTCGCTACCAACTATTGTCCCCACTACACGGTCTACGTTTCGAATTGGTGAAGTGACTTGAATTGCTGTTTTCGTTTGAATTGCGTAATCAACTTGTCTAAATAATGAACGCATATCAAGTGATTGATCTAAACGATGATTTTGTTCTACTTGTTTCGTACGCGGTCCTTCTACTTGCACAAGCAGTTTCGATAAATCTAAGTGGCGTGCTTTCCAATGCTCTTGCCCTTTCTTTCCTTGTTCGAGTATATCTGTACGTCCAACCATCTCGTCAAATGTACGGAAACCTAATTTCGACATCCACAAGCGAACATCTTCTGCAATAAAGTACATAAAGTTGACTACATGTTCTGGTTTTCCCATGAACTTTTCACGAAGCGCTGGATTTTGTGTAGCTACCCCTACAGGACATGTATCTAGATGGCATGCACGCATCATGACACATCCAAGTGCAATCAGAGGCGCGGTCGCAAAGCCAAATTCTTCTGCACCAAGTAATGCTGCTAGAATTACGTCTTTCCCTGTCATAAGTTTACCGTCTGTTTCCAATGTGACACGCTCACGTAAATGATTCAGCATCAATGTTTGATGTGCTTCTGCTAAACCAAGCTCCCACGGTAAGCCCGTATGTTGAATACTTGTCTTAGGTGAAGCACCTGTTCCTCCATCATATCCACTAATGACAATTTTATCTGCTGCACCTTTTGCTACACCTGCTGCAATCGTCCCAACACCTGTTTTCGCTACTAGCTTCACACTAATACTTGCTTCTCTGTTCGCGTTCTTTAAGTCATGAATCAATTCAGCCATATCTTCAATTGAATAAATATCATGATGTGGTGGAGGTGAGATTAATCCAACACCAGGTGTTGCACCACGTACTTTCGCAACCCACGGATATACTTTATTCCCTGGTAACTGACCACCTTCACCGGGTTTTGCACCTTGCGCCATTTTAATTTGTAATTCATCTGCATTGACTAAATAATGTGAACTAACACCAAAACGTCCTGAAGCAATTTGCTTAATCGCACTTCTTCTCAATTGTCCTTTTTCGTCGACTTCAAAGCGTTCTGGAGATTCTCCTCCCTCACCTGAGTTGCTGCGGCCTCCAATTTGATTCATCGCAATCGCCAATGCTTCATGTGCTTCTTCAGAAATTGAACCATAAGACATAGCACCTGTTTTAAATCGTTTGACAATCGATTGTGCTGATTCTACTTCTTCTAACGGAATTGATTGTAAGTCTTCTTTGAATGTGAATAAATGGCGTAAAAATCCGATTTGTTCTTCATTTGCCATCTCTGCATATTGATAATACAGTCCAGCATCATTTTTACGAACAGCCCACTGTAATGTATGAATCGTTTTCGGATTAAATGCGTGATGTTCTCCACCTGAACGCCATTGATATTCGCTGCCTGATTCTAATAATAAAGAATTAGCTTCAACTGCTTCATGGAATCGTTTCTCAGCTTCTAATTGAATCGTTGCTAAATCAATGCCACTCAACTGTGATTTTGTACCTGTGAAATGTTGAGCAATCACATCCGTATGAATCCCTACTGCTTCAAAAATCTGGGCACCGCGATAACTTTGTACCGTTGAAATCCCCATTTTCGCCATTACTTTAACAATTCCATCTGTCATCGCTTTTCGGTAACACGCGAAAGCTTCTGATAATGTTTGTGACAATTTTTCTGTATGCACTAGTTCCTCTACTGTTGCATAAGCCAAACTCGGATAGATTGCATCTACACCGTAACCGATAAGCGTTGCAAAATGATGAACTTCTCGCACTTCTAACGACTGTACAACTATGCTGACACGCGTACGTCTACCTGTTCGAATTAAATGATGATGTACGCTACTTGCTGCTAATAAAATAGGTACTGTCGGTGTGATAGTCTGTAGGTCATCTGATAATACGATAATTTCAGCACCATCTTGAATTGCTTCATCTACTTGTTTTGCTAAATTTTTCAATATTTTTTCTAAATCTTCTGTCATTTCAAGAGAGATTGTCGCAATGCGGAATTGATTTTGCTTTTGTAATGCTAGCCATTCTCCTGGTGTTAAAATCGGTGAGTCTAATTGAATGCGACGACTATTATTTTCCGTTGGATGTAATAAGTCACCTTCTTTACCAAGCAATGTCATCGTACTCGTCACAATATGTTCTCGAATTGAGTCAATTGGTGGATTCGTCACCTGCGCAAATAATTGTTTGAAGTAATGGAATAGCGACTGTGGTTTTTCCGATAAAACAGCGAGTGGTGCATCATTCCCCATCGAACCAATCGGATCCTTTCCTTCTTGTAGAACAGGTAACAGATATTTTTTCGTATTTTCATATGTGTAGCCATGAATTTTTTGACGTAATCTTATTTCATTTATTTGCACTTCATCTCCTAGAGCTGTCAATTTAACAAGAGACTCATCCAACCACTTTTCATATGGTTTTTCTGTCGCCATTTGATATTTCAGCTCATCATCCGCAATTACGCGACCTTCTTCTAAATCAATTAATAACATCTTTCCAGGACTTAAACGCTCTTTATACAGAACATCTTCTTCTTTTACATCCACTACACCTACTTCAGAAGAAAAGATCATATAGTCATCTTTCGTTACATAATAACGCGCTGGTCGTAAACCATTTCGGTCTAAAATCGCCCCAATTTGCTTTCCGTCTGTAAAACAAATAGCTGTTGGACCATCCCACGGTTCCATTAATGTACTATGATAGTTGTAAAAAGCTTTTTTCTCTTTTGAAATATGTGGATTTTCTGTCCAAGGCTCTGGAATCATCATCATCGCTGTTTGTGCTGGTGTACGTCCTGCTAAAACGAAGAACTCAAATGCATTATCTAACATGGATGAGTCACTACCACTCTCATCAATAATCGGTAAGACTTTTTGTAAATCGTCACCGAATGCATCTGAAATAAATTGTTGTTCACGCGCTTTCATCCAGTTAACATTCCCTTGTAATGTATTGATTTCACCATTATGAATCAAGTAGCGATTTGGATGCGCTCGTTCCCATGAAGGAAATGTATTCGTACTATAGCGTGAATGGACCATTGAAAAGGCCGAAGTAAAGTGAGGTTGTTGCAAGTCTTTATAAAAAATAGCTACTTCTTCAGGTGCTAATAGACCCTTAAAAACCATTGTTTTACTTGATAGACTCGCACAATAAAATGAGATGTTTTTTGCTTTTGCAAATTGTTCCGTCTGTTTACGAATAAGATATAGTTTACGCTCAAAAGCGAGATCAACTGTTTGTGGATTGGCTTGAATAAATAATTGTCGAACAATGGGTGCTGTCTTTTTCGCTGTATCGCTCAATGTCGATGCATCAACTGGTACTGTTCGGAATCCTAGAACAGTTTGTCCTTCTGCTTCTGCATATTTTTTCATTTGTTCTTCAACTACTTGTTGACCTTTTGCATCGTCTTGCGAAAAGAATAGCATGCCTACACCATACATACCTTCTACCGGTAATTGAAAGGCAGTTATTTCTTGGCGAAAGAAATCATGTGGGATTTGTACCATCAGTCCTGAACCATCACCTGTTTTCCCGTCGCTTCCTCTCCCAGCACGGTGATCTAGACGACATAGCATTTCCAATCCTTTTTCAACGATTTCATGTGTTTTTTTTCCTTTTAAATTAACATATAGACCGATACCGCATGCATCATGCTCGTCTCTTGGTGAATATAAACCTTGCTCTTTTGGTAATAAATGAAATGACATATCGATTCCTCCCTTGTATTCTATATTTTAAATTCACAAATTCATATAAACAATATATAATTTATATAGAATCAATCGTTTTTTTAGATGAATAGGGGATGTATAACTATGGAATTAAGACAACTACGCTACTTTGTAGCTGTTGCGGAAAGAGAACATATATCAGAGGCTGCTGAATCTTTACATGTCGCACAGTCAGCAGTCAGTCGACAAATTTCCAATTTAGAAACAGAACTTGGTACAGAATTATTCGAACGTATTGGACGAAATGTTAAACTTACACCAATCGGTAAAGTTTTTTTAGAACATGCTCTCATTGCGCTTGAAGCCATCGACTTCGCTGCCAAACAAGTCGAAGAATACTTAGATCCTGAACAAGGAACAATTAAAATCGGCTTCCCAACAAGTCTTGCAAGCTTCTTATTACCAACCGTCATTTCGGCATTTAAAAAAGAGCATCCGAATGTATCTTTCCACTTGCGTCAAGGTTCATATCGCTATCTCATCAATGCGGTGAAAAATCGTGAATTGAATCTTGTTTTTTTAGGACCTGTCCCTAAAAAAGATGAAATCATTGATACAAAAATTCTGTTTACAGAAAAAATATCTGCACTTTTACCTGCTACACACCCACTTGCAACAAAAAAAGAAATTCAACTAGCAGATTTACGTAACGAGCCTTTTGTATTATTCCCAGATGGCTTCATTTTAAATAAAGTCGTAGTGGATGCTTGTAAATCGGTTGGATACACACCAATCGTGAGTTCTGAAGGTGAAGATATGGATGCTCTAAAAGGGCTTGTAGCAGCTGGAATGGGTGTTACGTTACTTCCTGAGAGTGCCTTTTATGATTCGACACCAAGACGTACGGTTCGTTTACCACTATCCGAACCAAGCTTCACACGCAATGTAGGTGTTGTATTCCCACATAACCGTGAATTAGCACCATCTGAAAAAATATTTTTAGAATTTGTGAGTACCTTCTTCTCACGTCTTACACAATTCATCTAATTGTATAAATACCCGAATCTCACATCATCTATATACAACTTAGAAAACGGGATATTAAGCGAATGTAAAATAAAAGCTCGGAAAGCTGTGTCATTACACATGCTACTCCGAGCTTTTTCATGTAAAAAAATAAAGAGCATCGCCTAAACTGACAATACCCTTTAGTTCATTATTGGTTCACAGGAACAACTGAACCTTTCCACTCTTTTTTGATGTAGTCTTGGATTTCTTTTGAGTGTAAAACTTTCATTAATTCTTTGATTTCTTCTTTATCTTTGTCACCTTTACGAACTGCTACTACATTTACATATGGTGAGTTTGAATCTTCAATTGCAATTGCATCTTTTGTAGGAATTAAACCTGCATCAATTGCATAGTTTGAGTTGATAATCACAGCATCACCTTCGTTATTTTTGTACATTTGTACTAATAGTTCTGGAGCTGTTTTTGTATCGATTTTTAAGTTTTTAGGGTTTTTATCAATATCTTTTAATTGTGCTGTTGATTTTTTAACGCCGTCTTTTAACGTGATTAAGCCTTTTGCTTCAAGTAATGTTAAAATACGACCTTGATCTGCTACAGAGTTTGATACTAGAATTGTCGCGCCTTTAGGAAGGTCTTCTAATTTTTTATACTTTTGAGAGTAGATACCGATTGGCTCGATGTGTACGCCACCAGCACTTTCAAAATCATAACCATTTGATTTGATTTGATCTTCTAAATACGGAATGTGTTGGAAGAAGTTCGCATCTAAATCTTTTGAATCTAAATCTTTATTCGGTAAGATGTAATCTTGGTACGGTTCGATTTCTAATTTGATGCCTTCTTTTTCAAGAATTGGTTCTGCTTGTTCAAGAATTTTAGCGTGTGGTACGTTTGAAGCACCGATTTTAATTACTTTTTCATCGCCGTCTCCTGATTTTTCTGAAGAACCACATGCTGCTAAACTAAGTGCTAACGCTGCTGTTAAAAGACCTGCTACTAATTTTTTTGATGTTTTCATGATTCATTTCCCCTTTTCTTTGCTCTATCGTTTATCAATTTTTGCTGTAATCAAATCTCCAATGAATTGAATGATGAATACAACAACTAATACTAATACTGTTGCGACGAATGTTACGTCGTTTTGACTACGTTGGAAACCATCTTGGAAAGCTAGGTAACCTAGACCACCCGCACCAATGATACCTGCCATCGCTGTATAACCTACTAAAGCAACTGCCGTCACTGTAATACCTGAAATTAACGCTGGTAAAGATTCTGGAATCAATACTTTCCAAATAATTGTTCCTGTTGTTGCACCCATCGAACGAGCTGCTTCAATCACACCACGATCAATCTCTTTTAATGCAATCAATACCATGCGTGCATAGAATGGTGCAGCCCCGATAATCAGTGCCGGTAATGCTGCGTTTGCACCACGCATTGTTCCCATTAAGAAGATTGTAAATGGAATTAATAAGATCACTAAAATAACGAACGGAATAGAACGGAAAATATTCACGATTGCTCCTGTTAAAAAGTTCACAACCTTATTCTCCCATAATTGGTGCGGTGCTGTTAAGAATAAAATAATCCCTAGCACTAGACCTAAAATAAATGTAATGATGGTTGAAACACCTGTCATATAAAGCGTTTCTAGCGTGGCTTGCCACATTCCTTCCCAATCAACATTTGGGAATAACCCTGTCGCTTCGTTATTCATGTGACATCACCTCCGACTTAATTCCTTCAGCAGTTAAATATGCTACTGCCTTTTCAACTTCTTCATCTGTTCCAGCAAGTTGTACGATTAACGTACCGTATGGACCACTTTTTGTCGGAGATATATTGCCATGTACAATATTTACATCGACATTAAACTGACGAATAAGGTGTGTCATAATCGGTTGCTCTGTTTTTGAGCCGACAAAGAATAATTTAATTAATTTGCCATTTTGGTATTGTTCTTTAATTTGTTCAATCGACTCTTGTTGCCCTACTGTATTCGTTACTTGTTGAACGAATCGTTTTGTAACAGGTGCCTGTGGTGCGTCAAATACTTGAAGAACATCGCCTTCTTCTACGACTTTTCCTTGCTCCATTACGGCTACACGATGACAGATTTTACGAATCACGTGCATCTCATGTGTAATTAAAATAATCGTGATACCGAGTTTTTCATTTACACTGCGTAATAAGTCTAAAATTGAATCCGTAGTTTCAGGGTCTAATGCTGATGTTGCTTCATCACAGAGTAATACTTCTGGGTCATTTGCAAGTGCACGCGCAATACCTACACGTTGTTTTTGACCACCTGATAATTGTGATGGATAAGCTTTTTCTCTTCCTCTTAATCCAACAAGTTCGATCAATTCTGCTACTTTTTTCTTTTTAGCAGCTTGATCAATACCTGCAATTTCTAAAGGAAAAGCGATATTCTCTTCTACCGTTCTTGACCATAATAAATTGAAATGTTGGAATACCATACTAATTTTATGACGTGCTGCACGGAGTTTAGCACCTTTAATTTTTGAAATATCTTCACCATTTACAATTACAGAACCACTTGTTGGTTTCTCTAAGCCATTAAATAAACGAATCATCGTACTCTTACCAGCACCACTGTAACCGATAATACCGAAGATTTCACCATCTTGGATAGTTAAGTTTACTTGATCGACAGCTGTGAGGGGACCATTTGAAGTTTTATATTGTTTTGTCACATTGCTGAGTTGAATCAAATTGTTTCCCACCTTTTTCGAACTTTATTCATAAAAAAAATCCCTTCTGTCAGACAACAGAAGGGTTTAAACATCATAAAATATGCTAAACCGTTCTCTCATCTCTCAAAGACTACATAGTCCTTGCGTGAATTGGCACCTTTTCACATAATGTGATGGTTGCCGGGCTTCATAGGGCACTTCCCTCCACCTCTCTTTATAAGAGTAACGAATTAAGTTCATTTAGTTATTGTAGATACTTTATCACTTCTAAATTGAAAGGTCAATACTTCTTTAAAATTTTTTCAAATAAATGTGGCACTGACTGAAAGGCATAAATTTTCTCTACTAACTCGCCATTTTGCGTAATAAGAAGACAAGGTACACTTTCAATTTCAAAGTCATACGCTAATTGCTCCATATAATTTAAGTTGGCTTTCCCCATCGGAACATGTCCAATTGCTTGCTCGGTCACATCCATCATTCTTGATGCAACTTGGCAAGTTCCACACATCGGTGTATAGAGGTAAAAAGCTGTTTTTTCTTGGGACTTCACTTGCTCTTCCCATTCTTCACGTGTCCATTCTTGCATTATTGTCATCCTTTATCTAATAAGTAACCTGACTTAATCTTAAATTTAGCTCCTTGTAACACTTTTGCTAAATGATAACGCGGCGTGCGTTCAACACCACCGTAACGCGGTAATGTATAAAGATGATGTGTATTGGGATATTCTTGTTGTACAAGCTTACGAAGTTTCTCGCCCATATCATCTGCATCGAAAAATGCATAAAAATCACAACTCTCATACGGCTGTAATAGTTCATCTAAACGATGAGAGCTTACGGTTCCGTTTGTACAGACAATCTCAACAGGTTCATTCAAAATAGGCTTTAACTGTAAACAATCTTGTCTACCCTCTACAATGAGTACTTTCTCAATAATCTTCATACACACCACCCCATCTGATTCCTTATTCTTTTTTCTGTTCTTTCTTACTTTATTTATACCATATTTTCGATATATTTTTGTAGGAATAGTGCTTATAAAAAAAGCGCATAGAAAAAACTTTACATACTTTACAACAAATAAAAAAAGAAGACAACTGAAATCAGTGTCTTCTAATCAAATCAGCATGAAAACGCGCACCTACATGAAAGGGGTGCTATTAACCTGCGATTACTTCTTCATATTGTTCAGCAGTTAATAAAGCTTCTAGTTGTGCAGCGTCAGAAGGTTTTACAACCACCATCCAAGCTTTTTCGTAAGGTGATTCGTTTACTAGCTCTGGGCTATCTTCTAACTCTTCGTTTACTTCTACTACTTCACCTGAAAGTGGTGCATATAGTTCAGAAACTGTTTTTACAGACTCAACGCTACCGAATGGTTGGTCGATTGTTAATTCATCGCCTACAGATGGTAGTTCAACGAATACGATGTCACCTAGTTCAGATTGTGCAAATTCTGTAATACCGATACGTACTGTACCGTCTTCTTGTAAAACCCACTCATGCTCTTTTGAATAACGTAAATTAGTTGGAATGCTCATTTTTTTACCCCTCCATGAAATATGTAATGTTAATTTCATCTATAGTGTTACATATTTTTTCTGCAAATACAAGTCATTCTAGTTATTTTTTCCAATTTTCAATAAATTTATTTTCATTGAAGCCGACTGTGACACGCTCTCCATCGTACGTAATTGGGCGTTTAATCAACATGCCATCGCTTGCTAATAACTCTAATTGTTCGGATTCTGACATTTCTGCCAAACGATCTTTTAATCCTAACTCACGATATTTCATACCCGATGTATTGAAGAATTTTTTAAGCGGTAAACCACTTTTTTCTTGCATCTCTTTTATTTCTTCAGCTGTTGGTGTTTCTGTCACAAGGTCTTTTGTATCAAATGCAATGTCTTCTTCTTTTAACCAAGCAATTGCTTTTTTACAAGTTGTACATTTTGGATAATGATACACGGTGATTGTCACGATCATTCACTCCATTCTTATTGAATATCCTTATTGTATAAATCTATTAGAAAAGGTGCAACCTATTTCATCACAGATTCATCTAGAAATTCCATACTAGATGTACAATTACCAATTGTAAAGGACAAGCTATGTTTATCATTGAGTTTCTACATATATAATATAGAAAAAAACACAATTGATTAAAACGCTTTTTACTGCAAGACAGCTAATTGTGAACATTCTGAATGATTTTTCCACTACGTACAACTCTTTTTTTCTATTTTAATCTTCAAAACAACAAAAAAAGAACCACATAATACTATGCGATTCTCCTTCTAGTTAATTACTTATTTTTTAATAAATTCATCAAATGTTTCTGTTTGTTTGTTTAACAATTCTGCACGATTTTGAATAGAGTCATAATCGTTCACTACTTCGCCAATAAATGCTTGATTCAAATCTACTATCTTTGAAATGGTATCTCCGGCCTTTTCAATCACTTCGATTTGTTTGGTTACATCTTCAATCATCGTACGAATATCCACAATCGATCTATCGACACTTTGCGACAATTTTCGCACTTCCGTCGCCACAACATTAAATCCAAGCCCATATTCCCCAGCACGTGCTGCTTCAATCCCAGCATTTAATGCGAGTAAATTTGTTTGTTTCGCAATATGCTGAATCACTTTTACTATCTCTTGAATGGCATCTGTCTTTTCAATTAATTGATGAACAGATTGCTGATTTTGATTTGAAATTTCAACAACTGTATGAAAATTTTCATTCAAATTAGCTACATGATCTTTACCTGCACCAGATAAAACATTCATATCATCTGACATGTTTTTTAAGGCAGTCGCTAAATCAATCATTTGATTATTTCTCTCTGTAATATCAAATGCAATTTTCATAATGCCAATTAATTTAAAACGTTCATCACGAATTGGCATATATGTTGCTTCTAACCAGACACTTTTTCCGTTCGCATTTTTTCTTTCTACTTTATCTCGAAAGCTTTTCCCAGATAGCAAATTACGCCAAAATTTTTCATACTCAAAACTATTTGTAAACTCTGTTAAACATAACTCAGCATGTTTTTTACCGATTAATTCCTCTACCGAATACCCCATAGCTTCTGCAAATGGCTTACTTGCATATGTAACATTGCGATTCGTATCAAAGCGAATCACAGCTAAATTTGATTCTAATGCTTTCATCAATAAATCATTCATCGTCCCTCGTTCACGTTCTTGTAACTCTCCCATTAAGATGAGACCCCCATTAATTATAGTACTCACATTATACTTTTCCACACAACAAAAACATAGATTTTTTAGTTCTTTTATCATAATCCATTTAAAAACATATGTCTAAAATGTCATTAATAATGATTTTTGAAGCAGTATAAGGTATGAAAATAAGAAAAAATTGATAATTATTACTGAAAAGTTAATCAAAAAACCTTAGAGTACAATATCATACTCTAAGGTTACTATTTACGTAAGAATATTAAACAATATACTTTTCATTTTCAATTAATTTGCCTGTAGCTTCGCGTTTTTTCGCGACAATATTGTATGGTGTGTGACGTCCCAATTTACGTAGTGCCGATAATAACATACGTAACTCGTCTCCTTCAGTCGCTGTTAGCAATGTTTCTTTTGCTTCTTTTTCGATTTCAGCAAATGCTTCTTGTACAAAAATTTCTGTATATAATACTTTTTGATTTGCTTTTGCTTCACCATCACGTGCAATGGCTTTTTCGGTACGTAATACTACTGACTCCATTGCAAATAATTGATTTGCGATATTTGCGATATTCACTAATACTTCTTGCTCATTTTCAAGTTTTGGACCATATTTCATTGCCGCTGTACCTGCTGCAAGAAGAGCGATTTTCTTCGCCATCTTCACAAGATATTTTTCCTGGGCTAATGTTTCTGTGCCGATTTCTTCTGGCATCATTGAAAGTAGCTCAGCTTGTAATGCTTGTGCTTGTTGTAGAAGTGGTAATTCACCTTTCATCGCTTTCTTCATAAATGTTCCCGGTACAATCAGACGATTTATTTCATTTGTACCTTCGAAAATACGGTTAATACGTGAATCGCGGTAAATACGTTCTACTTCGTATTCTTGCATGTAACCATATCCACCATGTAACTGAACTGCTTCATCTACCACATAATCAAGTGTTTCTGAACCAAACACTTTATTGATTGAACATTCAATCGCATACTCTGCAATCGCAGCTGCTACTTCTTTACCGTCTTTTATTTCTGCTTCTGTTAATTGGCTCATACGATCTTCAAAGTAGCCTACTGTACGATAGATTAATGATTCAGACGCATAAATTTGTGCTGCCATTGTCGCTAATTTTTCTTTTGTTAGGTTAAATGAAGAAATAGCTGTACCAAATTGTTTACGCTCATTCGTATATTTAATTGCTAACTCTAATGCGCGTTTTGAAGCACCCACTGTACCTACTCCAAGTTTATAACGTCCAATATTTAGAATGTTGAATGCAATAACATGACCACGTCCAACTTCACCTAGTAAGTTTTCAACTGGAACTGCAACATCTTCTAAAATCAATGTACGTGTTGAAGATGATTTAATCCCCATCTTCTTCTCCTCTGCTCCTGTTGAAACGCCGGCATATTCACGTTCTACAATAAATGCTGAGAATTTATCACCATCGACTTTTGCATAAACAATGAAAACATCTGCAAATGCTGAGTTTGTAATCCATTGTTTTTCACCATTTAGTACGTAATGTGTACCTGCTTCATTTAAGCGAGCTACTGTTTTCGCACCTAGTGCATCTGATCCTGAACCTGGCTCTGTTAACGCATAGGCTGCTAATAATTCGCCTGATGCTAACTTCGGTAAATATTTCGACTTTTGTTCTTCATTACCGAATAATACGATTGGTAATGAACCAATTCCGACATGCGCACCATGCGTAATCGAGAAGCCACCAGCCGGGGAAATCTTTTCAGCGATTAATGCTGAAGATACTTTATCCAGTCCAAGACCACCATATTCTTCTGGTACATCGGCAGCAAGTAGACCTAAATCGCCTGCTTTTTTCAGTAGTTTTACTGAATGTTCAAACTCATGATTTTCTAGATTTGGTACGACTGGTAACACTTCATTATGCAAATAATCTTCCGTTGTTTTCGCAATCATTAACTGTTCATCTGTAAAATCTTCTGGTGTAAAGATATGTTGGAACTCCGCGTCCTCTGTTAAAAAACTACCGCCTTTTACTACGTGCTTTTGTGTGTTTTCTGTCATAATCAATTCCTCCTCATATGTTTGTTAGATCATTTCAAATACGCCTGCTGCACCCATACCGCCACCGATACACATTGTCACAACACCATATTTTTTTCCTTGTCTTTTTAGTTCATGTAATAGTTTTAATGTTAAAATCGCTCCTGTTGCGCCAAGTGGATGTCCAAGCGCAATTGCACCACCATTAACATTCACTTTTTCAAGATCAATTCCTAGCTCTTTTACTACTTGAATCGACTGTGAAGCAAACGCCTCATTTATCTCCCATAAATCAATATCTTCAATCGTTAAGCCTGCAATTTTTAAAGCTTTTGGTACCGCAACAATAGGACCAATCCCCATAATTTCAGGTGGTACACCGCCGACAGCAAACCCTAAAAACTTCGCCATTGGTTGTAACCCTTGCGCTTCTGCTTCCTCGCGGTCCATCACAAGTACAGCTGCTGCACCATCTGATGTTTGTGAAGCATTACCTGCTGTAACACTCCCTTTCACATGAAAGGCTGGACGCAATTTTTGTAACGTTTCAACACTCGTTCCTTGTCGAACGCCTTCATCCATTTTGAAAGTGAATGTCTTTTCTTGTAGTTTATTTTGCTCATCTACAAAACGTTCCGTTACTTCTACTGGTACGATTTCATCATTAAATTTGCCTTCAGCAATTGCCTGTGCCGCTCTTTCGTGTGAACGTACAGCGAACGCGTCTTGTTCTTCTCGCGTCACACCGTACTTACTTGCAACAGCTTCTGCTGTATGCCCCATTCCGATATAATACTCAGGCGCTTCCTCTGCTAATTTCGCATTTGGTCGAATAACATTCCCCATCATTGGCACCATACTCATCGACTCAATTCCACCAGCTACAATGGCTTTTGCATGTCCGAGCATAATTTTTTCAGCTGCATATGCAATCGCTTGTAAACCTGATGAACAGAAGCGGTTCACTGTAATAGCTGAAGTTGTATCAGGCAATCCTGCCAACGCACCGATATTACGTGCTACATTTAGCCCTTGTTCTGCTTCTGGCATGGCACAACCGATAATTAAATCTTCCACTTCACCTGTATAATTTGCTCGTTTTAGAGCTTCCTTCACAACAAGTCCACCTAAATCATCTGGTCTTACTTGCTTTAACGAGCCTTTTTTTGCTTTTCCAATTGGTGTTCTAGCACCTGCTACGATGACTGCTTCACGCATAATTCAGATCCCCCCTCTTAGTTTCTTAGTGGCTTACCTTTGATTAACATATGTTGCATACGCGCCTGTGTTTTTGGCTGTGCAACAAGTGATAAAAAGGCTTCGCGCTCTAAGTCTAATAAATATTCTTCATCTACAAGAGAACCATATGGTACGAGTCCGCCTGCTAATACATGTGCAATTTTTTTCGCAATTTCTAAATCATATGGCGAGATATAACCTGATTTCAACATGGCATCTGCTCCTAGTAATAAGGCAGCATACCCTGGTGCACCTGATACAGGCACTTTTTCTCGCACTGGCGCTTGATAACCTGCTTGAACTATACCGAGTACTGCTTGTTTAGCATCATACAATTGATGATCTGGATTCACACTAACTGCATCTGTTTGACTTAAGAAACCTAAGTCACGTGCTTCTTCACCTGAAGTAGATGTTTTCGCTGTTGCAATTTTTTCGAATACCGATGCTGCTACTTGTACATAGTCAACTGCTACATCTTTCGGTAAACCTTTTAAGTGTTTCATATATAATTCTTTATTACCACCACCGCCTGGTAATAAGCCAACACCTGCTTCCACAAGCCCCATATACGTTTCTGTTGTCGCCTGAATATGAGCTGCTGGTAAACATACCTCTGTTCCACCGCCGAGCGTCATGCCGAATGGTGCTGCAACGACAGGCTTTTTACTATATTTCATACGAAGTGTGCCTTGTTGGAATTGGCGTACGATATAATCTAATTCGAATAACGCATCATCTTCTGCTTCCATTAAAATCATGGCAAGATTCGCACCAACTGAGAAATTTTTACCTTGATTCCCAATCACAAGTCCTTTGTAATCGTCTGATGTATCTAATACATCAAGTGCATATGTTAGCATTTGCATAATATCTAATCCGAGTGCATTTGATTTCGAGTGGAATTCTAGTAGTAATACACCATCCCCAAAATCGATTACGCTTGCACCAGCATTCGACTTTAATACACCATGCTGTTTTTTATATGTTTTTAAATTGATTTCTTTTTCATTCTTTGGAACAGCTACATACGTTTCACCATTATAGTAGTGTAGTACGTGATCAATCTCTTTATAGAAAGTTTGATGTCCTTCTGCTAATAGTTGTTGAACGAAAGTCGGAATTTTTTGTCCTTGTTCTTCCAATCTTTGAACTGCGCGTTCAACACCGATTGCATCCCACATCTCAAATGGTCCTTGCGACCAACCGAACCCCCAGCGCATCGCTTCATCAATCGCTACAATATCATCTGCAATTTCGCCATGCTTTTCAGCTGCATATACAAGTGTTGGACTAATAATCTTCCATAATAATTCGCCCGCACGATCTTCTGCATAAATTAAATGTTTTAAACGATTCGATAAGCCTTTTAGTTGTTTACTTTGTTCAATTGAAGGAGCTTGCAATTTAGTTGTTGGTACATATTCAAATGTCTCAATATTCAACTCTAAAATCTCTTTCCCTTGTTTCACAAAGTACCCTTTACCTGATTTCGCCCCTAAGTGACCTGCATCAACCATCTTCTGCATATGTGCTGGTACTTCAAATACACGCTGTTCCTCACCGTCTGTTTTGTGATACACCGTATTCGCTACATGGATAAATGTATCCAGACCTACAACATCTAATGTGCGAAGTGTCGCTGATTTTGGTCGTCCAATTAGTGGTCCTGTTACGGAATCCACTTCACCAACTGAATAACCGTCTTCTAGCATAACTTGTAATGTTTTTAACAACCCATATGTGCCAATACGATTTGCGATAAAGTTCGGTGTATCTTTTGCAATAACAACACCTTTTCCTAATACATCTTCTCCGAATGTTTTCATAAATTGAACAATCGACTCATCTGTATAAGATGATGGTACGACTTCAAGTAATTTTAGGTAGCGAGGTGGATTGAAGAAATGTGTTCCTAAGAAATGCTTTTTGAAATCATCTGAACGTCCATCTGCCATGGCATCAATACTAATCCCCGATGTATTTGAACTAACAATCGTTCCTTCTTTTCGAACAGCATCGATTTTTGTATAGAGTGCTTTTTTAATCTCTAAATTTTCAGTTACAACTTCGATAATCCAATCAACTTCACCTAAGCGATGAGCATCATCTTCTAAATTCCCAGTTGTAATTCTTTGTAGACTTCTCTTTGTTGTAAGTGGTGCAGGTTTTTGCTTTTGTAACTTCTGAATTGCCGTATTAGCAAATTTATTTCGAAACGCTGGATGTTCAACAGTGAACCCCTTCGCCTGATCTTCTTCTGTTAATGTCGGTGGTACAATATCGAATAAGTAGGTATCAATCCCACAATTCGCTAAGTGTGCTGCAATTCCTGAACCCATGACGCCCGAACCAAGAACAGCCGCTTTTTGAATACGTCTTACCATGAACAACTCGCCCCTTCCACATTGAATGAATAACCATTCATTTTTTGATTAAAAAAATAGCCATTGGCTTATAAACCCATTCTATGCCAATCTAAAAATGATTGCAACGAAAAAATACGATTTTTCTAATAAAAGTATATTTTTTCTTTATTATACACATTTTCTGTTCTTTATTCCGTACTCGGTACAACATACTATGCGTTTTCTCTAAAAAATTGTAGAATAATAATACATAGGAGGGATTTCATAATGAAACCAATTACAACTGTTGAACAATTCAACGAACTTATTTCGACTGACAAAAAAGTGCTTGTTAAATTTTACGCAGGCTGGTGCCCAGATTGTACACGTATGAACATGTTCATCGATCCAATCATCGAAAAGTACACACAATTTGACTGGTATGAATTAAATCGTGATGAACTACCTGAATTAGCTGAAAAGTACGATGTAATGGGTATTCCTAGTTTACTAATCTTCCAAAATGGTGAAAAACTAGCACACTTACACAGCGCAAATGCTAAATCGCCTGAACAAGTAACTGAATACTTAGATGCAAATATCTAATGAGTGATGAAGTTAATCACTCCAAACTAGCGTGAATTTTCATCATGCTAGTTTTTTTCTCTCTGAACAATCCGTTTTTCTACTTAAAAACTTTTATTTGTCATATTACTATATTTACCCAACTGCTACTTTTCGTCTATACTTAAGAAAATCAGTTAGAGGATGTGATGATGAGTGGCACAGAACTTGGAAGATCAAATTACTTTACTACGTCATGAAATAGCGCAGTACAAATCGATTATTAAAGAAATGTCTGTTCCATTAATTGAATCCAGCTTAAACAATACATTGCTCATGCCTTTAAGTGGTCATTTATTTCAAGAGCGCATTACACAAATTGAAGTAAAGTTATTCAACTACTTACAGGAACATCGTCATGTAAAAACCGTCATTATGGACTTTACAGGAATTTCGCACAAAAATACGATTATGATGTCGATTGATGAATTATCGGATGCTTTACGTAACCTACACATGACTTTAACTGTTGTAGGAATTCGTGTTGTTTATACAGGTTTTCAATCTGAAGTGTTTTTCAATTTTGTTAAATCTTGTTTTAATGAGCAGTTGGAGACTTACCCAACATATCGCCTAGCTCTTGAGCATCTTTATAAAGAATTACATTTTTATACAGAGGATTTTTGAAAATGAAGATTAATTTTGATTGTCCCGTCTATTCACAATATGATTCGATGGTTAAAAAATCATATCGTCCTTCTTCTTGTGGTCCTACTGCAGTTGCTTCGATTCTACATTTTTATAAAGATGATGCTCTGTCTATTAACCAACTTTACGAAGCACTACATTGTACACCAGTTGGATTACCTGCTATTTTTATTCATTGGTTCTTACCGAAGGCAGTACAAGGCAACTATTCAGTTCGAACATTACAGCTTTTTGAAGCGGTGTATTGGATTCAACAAAAACAGCCAGTAGCTGTTAAATTCGATTGCTATTTCACTTGGAAATTAAATCGCCCTTCTTATTTTAAATATCATTGGACGGTTATGACGGGATTTCATTGGAAACGAGATGGTCTTTATTTAATCGTTGAAGATTTAGGTACACCAAGTCGAGCTAGTCGAACACATGAAATTCCTTATGCACCAAATGCACATGCACTCACATTTATAGGAATTCATCCAAAGTAGTGTTTTATTTTACTTTCTTCGCGGTATAAATTTTAAAATTAAATGTAGGAAGGTGCGCCTTTATGGACATATATGCACAGGAAGCGCTCTATAAATTTTATTACCACATGAAAAGATTGAATATTCTTTAAATAGTCTTCATGCAGATGAGAAAATGAATCGTTTGTTTAAATGTTCGACTTTAGTAGCTGCTACAACCGAACGTATTTACTTGCACACGATCGACAATGAAAGTTATCAGATTCGCAGTATTTCATACGAACAGATTGAAGCTATTTATCAGCGAAATCGAGTGTTAAGCGGTCGTGAAATTATTATTTTAACCAAAAATAAAAGATATTCCATTTCACATATCGAAGAGGCGAATTTACATCATTTTATGCAATTTGTACAATCAGCTTTGAAGAAGGAATCAGCATACCGTCTGTTTCAAGAACAAGAATCTGTAGAAACAAGGGCTTAAATGTCCCTTTTCTTTTAACATATGAGGTTTACGTAGACGGTATAAAAGGTATACGGATATATAATATAAAAATAAGCGAGGTGCTTCATATGGAAAATACAACATCAATCTCTACACACTTACATGCTTTTTTAAATAAAAATGAACGTGTTCAAGTGCAATTAGTTGGGAATTTCGCTTATGTCCACGTGGAGACAAAAGGGACTTTATTTGCAACAAACGAACGCATCTGTTTTTATGCGCACGATGATTCAGCATTTTTAACATTTGATTATTATGAAATTGATGCAGTCATCTTACATCCCGACGAAGTAATTTTTTATAACCAAGGTGAACGTCATATTTTATCAGATATCGAACAAGGCAATGTAGAAGAATTTAATCAATTCGTCATTGACCGCATGCAAATTAAATCATAAAAAAACCGTTCGACTACCTCTTCTATTTTTTGTAGAATCCGTGGTCAACGGTTTTTTTATTTTATAGAAATACGCCTATTGCTGTAAAAACAAAAATAATAACTGCCGCTAAGATCAAAATCCATACCGTCGTCAAATCTTTTCGCTCTTTATACTCTCGATATGCAAGCATAAGAAACACGATACACATAAAGACATTAACTAACGGTAAATATTGGAATTGCTTTGTCAGTAGCATGAAAACACCTAGTGCTGCACTACATACACATAGAATCATGACCGAAATTCTCATGTTGCTCACTCCTATCTAACGCATTAATGATGTTATATGTCTTACTACCAAACTATATTCTTCTGCCATTAAGCACTCAAATTTTTCTTCATTCCAAGTTGGTAAAGCTAATTCATCAATTGTTGTCTCAATCATCAAATCTGTTTTTATACGTGCTAATTGTAGTGATAGTTTCAACATTTCTTCATCTGCTTCAATTTTTTTACGTTGTCCTGGTGTTAATTCGCCAATCGAAGCTAAAACTCCTTCTACTGTTCCATATTTTTGAATGAGTTGAAGAGCTGTTTTTGGTCCAATCCCTTTTACACCTGGATATCCATCACCCGAATCACCCATAAATGCTTTTACATCTGCAAAACGTTCTGGTGCAATCGCATACTCTTCTTCAAAACGTTCAATTGTGTAAGGATTATATTCTGAGTAACCTTTTTTTGTTAAAGCAATCGTTGTATTTGGGTTTAATAGTTGCAATAAATCTTTATCACCGCTAATAACTGTAATCTTCGCATCAGATTTCCATTTTTCAACGAGCGATCCAATCGTATCGTCTGCTTCCATTCCTACTTGACCAAAACTTTTCCAACCAATTAAATCTGAAATTTGGCGCGCCAAATCAAATTGTGGTTTCATCTCCTCAGGTGGTTCCGGACGATGTGCTTTATAGTCTTCAAATAAGTCATTACGAAATGTTTGCGACCCCATATCCCAGCAAATTGCAAGGTGGGTCGGATTCATAATCGATTGCGCGCTTAATACATGTCTCGCAAATCCTTGAACACCATTCGTTGGTGTACCATCTTTTTTTCTAAAAAATTGATTCATTGGTGCTGTCGCATGGTATGAGCGGAATAATAATGCCATACCATCCACAAGCATAATATGTGGTTGTGTCATGTGATATCTCCTCTATTCTTTCTTCTAGTATAACAAAAAAAGTGCTCAAAGAAGATTTCTTTGAACACGCTCTTCGCTATTCATTCGCAATTTGAATCGTTACATTTAGCGCTAATTCGACATTTCCACGAATCGCCTTTGAAATCATACACGTTTTTTCGGCTTTTTCAGCTAATCGTTGTACCATTCGCTGCGTGCGCTCATCTGTATTTTTTTCTAACAAAATAGTTGGATGGTGTGTGATTTTTTCATATGTGAAAACACCATTTGTCACATCGACAATTCCTTCTGATGATAGCGTTAAATCAACAGGAATAATTTTCGCGCGTTCCAACATCGCTGCATAGGAGATCAAATAACATGTAGCTGCAGCACCTAACAACATCTCATCTGGATTCGTGCCCACTCCAGGTCCATCCATCTCTTTTGGTATCGAAATTTTCGTTTGGAGCTGACCCGAAGAAATTGTTCCCACTTCATTTCTACCACCAGGCCACTGCGCTTCCAACATAAAGCGATGTGCCGTCATCTAATTCTCCCCTTACTTAGAAAAAGAGTAGTATTGTTGATTATCTGGGTCAAACGCATAACGGTATACACGATCACCTTTTTCAACAGCAACTAAATACACTTCTTTTCCTTCATATGTTTTAATCACATTTGCATAATCTCGGTCTTTGATCACTTTACCACCTTCAGTTCGTACAATGAGAGCCTGTGCTTCTTCCACTTTTGTTTGTGGCATTTTTGAATGGAAAAAGAATGGCGCTGCTAATAATAACGCGTAGGCTGCAGCGAATAACATATATTTTTTCCGGAATTGATTTCCATCAATTAACACAAAATACACAACAAAAAAAGCGATATTCCCTACTATAATATAATCAATTAAATCATCTAAACCATTCACATAATTATAAGGTTTTCCCATGAAGTAGAAATAAATAATTTCGATTAACGATAAAATAATAACACCTAATAGTAGACGTGTACGCTTATTCATTTTTTTGCGCTCTTGTCTTCTCTGTTCTGTATCCATGTAAATCCTCCTTTATCATTGCTTCTATTATACATCATTTGATTTATTCAATATGACCGCATATGAGGACGGTTCACCCATCCAAATGGTTCCATTTAAGTAATACGAATGATTCGTTTAAATTGTTTCATTTATGTATACCTTTTTACCGCGCCCTCTAAATACATAGCAAAATAAAAAAGAAGCTACATCACATCGATGCAACTTCTATTTTTTAATTAAGCTTGCTCAATTGTTGGTCCCATAATCGGTGGAACAGGTAGTTCAGCTTGACGAATTAGCACCGTCATCTGTCCACGGTGATGCGTTTGGTGGTCAATCATACTACGAAGTACTTGTCCAACAGGCATATTTTTTCCGAAAGCTTCTACTCTGCGCTCTAAATCGTGATCAGATAGTTTTGTTGCTTCTTCTTCTACTTTCGCTGCTTTTTTCTTATAAGCTTCTTCTAGTTCTTTTACCGTTGTTGGTTTTTCACCTTCTGGAATTGATGGTACATCTAGCCCTGCTAACCCACCGAAGAAACTCGGTGCATCTACTAAATGACTACTTAACCAACCTAATGTATTATGCCCTTCAACAATTGCTTGATCAAGTTTATCATCTTCTAATGCCTCAATCACTTTTAAAGTTCCTGCTGCTGAATAGTTCCAATCTCGAATAAAATCATCTACTTTACGATACATACTCGCATCTCTCCTTTAGTTATAGTTCCCTTTTATCGTATACACCATAACCAAAAAACACAAATTTTAACCTACCTTTGAATATATTGACTATAGAGTTGTTCTAATGTATTGATATCATATTCCTGTAATTGTTCGACTAAGGTAAGCCAGAGCTGCGCTGTTAACTGTGCATCTCCTAAAGCATGATGACGATTTTTAATCGGCACTTGATAATGTGTACATGCTTCATCTAATGTTATAACAGAAGACGTTACACCACATACTTGCAGTGCGATATGCGTATCAATAATGCGATGTTGGAATTTCTTTTGAAAACATTTTAAATAATACGTTTCTAAAAAATCACGTTCATGTTGGGCATGATGAGCAATCAAAGGTCGGTGTCCGATAAATCGCATAAATTGTTCCAATACATCCCTTAACGGAAATGCATTTGCAATCTCTTTATTTGTGATTCCCGTCAGTTCTTCTACCTCTTTTGAAATCCACCCTTGAATTTTCGTCAGCGCATAAAACTGCTCCGTTGTTACCTTATTTCCCCTTACTTTAATGGCACCAATCGATAAAATTTCATCTCCTCTTAATGCCTCAAAACCTGTTGTCTCGATATCCAATATGACAAATTCATTTTGATGAAAAGGTTGGTCAAAATCACGTGCTAATCGAACCGTTTTCTCTAGTCTTCGTAAATAAGCCATTTGCTCTTTCGAAGCGACTTCATTCGTTAGTCCCGTATGTCCACGCCCAACGAGCTGACGAAATAAGGTTGAAAAATTCATTATGAACACCCGATTCCAATTTTTTCTCTCACATCATTGTGTAATTTACGAACCGATTTCACAAGTTCTTTTATAGCTTTTCGATTGGATGGCTGAATTTCGACGAAAGAAGGCTCTGTCATTCGAATTTCCATAATGGCATCATATAGCTTACAATCTTGTTGCATGCCCGCCATCTTTTGTAATCTTCTACTATTGATGTAAGGTACATATACTGCATTTTTAAAATCGAAATATTTCGATTTTTCTAAAATCAATTTCCCTAACGGTGTCATACTTTTTTTCACCCACGTCGTCGTACAAATATATTTTTCAAGTTGTTCATGACTTTGAGGTTCCGTCCAGTTTTTCACCATCTGTTCATATGATTTATCCCCATAGACAATGCGTAAATCATAAAGCATTTGCAAATGACGAGTCGCTGTTATGTCATCACTGCAATACCATTCCATGAGTTGTTTTTGCCATTCATTTAGCGAACGACACCATGCACGTTCACTCGCCATAACGCCGCCATCACAGTAAGAAAAGCCAATTTGGTGTAGACCATCTGCAATCTCTTGTCCTAATTGTTGAAAATAGCGCTCATGTCCATCGTCTCTATACATAATGCCGTGGTCTTGATCACTTGTTGGAACTAATTCTCTGCGTCCACCACTACCGATGACAAACCATGCGAAGTGACAAGGTGGCTCAGGGTATTTTTTTAGTGCAATTCGAATGACTTGAATCATCGCCCGATCATATAGACCATTTAAAGAACGAATGCCGAGCTCATCTTGCTGAACATCTTCTAACCATTCTTTAATTTCTGTGTAGCTTCTCATCGACTTCACTCCACACTTCTTGTTCACGACGCTTCATATGTTCTGGATAACCAAAACTACCATGTTCACTTAAATCAAGTCCCATAATTTCTTCCTCTTGTGTCACACGTAAAGTTCCCATGATTTTTTTCATGATATACAAGATGATATATGACCCGAAGAATGCAAAAGCACCACATGTCACAACACCTAGTGTTTGAACCCATAATTGTTCGAAACCACCACCATAGAATAAACCTGCTTTACCGACTACAGCTAATTCAGGTGTTGCAAAGAATCCAGTTGATAGCGTTCCCCAAATCCCTGGTACACCATGCACAGATAATGCAAAAATCGGATCATCAATACGTCGCGCTTCCAAGAAACGAGCGCTATAGAAACAAACGATTCCAGCGATAAAACCGATGATGACAGATGCATATACGTCAACGAACGCACAAGCAGCTGTAATAGCGACTAACCCAGCTAATGCTCCGTTTAAAATAGACGGAATATCCGGTTTGCCAAGTACTACCCATGAAATTAAAGTTGCAGCAACAGCACCTGCTGCGGCAGCTAAGTTCGTATTTACAGCTACAAATCCGAAGAAAGCTTCATCTACTGATACAGTTGAACCTGCATTAAAACCAAACCAACCTACCCATAAAATTAAAACAGCAAGTGCTGTATAAACTTGGTTATGACCCGTAATACGATTAGCTGAGCCATCTTTATTAAATTTACCAATACGTGGTTTTAAGAGCATTGTTGCAGCAAGTGCCGCCATCGCTCCAGTTAAATGGACGACTGTTGAACCAGCGAAATCTTGTTCACCGCGTTCTGCTAACCAGCCACCACCCCAAATCCAATGTGCGATGACAGGATAGATGAGTGCGCTAAATAGAATAGTGAAGATGACATATACAGAGAACTTTGCTCTTTCTGCAAAACCACCAAGTGCAACAGTTACAGAAATTCCTGCAAAAGCAAGTTGGAATAAAAAGAAGACGGTTGTAGAAAGGCTCGCATCTTTAATTTGCTCACCTGAAAAGAAGAAGTCGGTCATACCGACGAAGAAGTTTGCATTACTACCGAATATAAAAGCGTAACCTACTGCCCAAAATACGAGTGAAGCGAGACCAAATGTAAAGACTGTCTTACTCGCAACATGTCCCGCATTTTTCATACGAGTTGACCCTGCTTCTAATAAGATAAAACCACCAATCATAAATACGACTAAAATTGCCCCTAACATTGTCCACAAACTGTTCATTAAAAAAGAAACATCCATTGCATAACCTCCCAAATTTTATTCATGTTAGTTTTCCTTACATGAAAGTTTTATATTTCATATTTTACAGAAAAAAATGATGTAGTCAAATGTTTTTTCTGAATATTCTTTTTAATATGTCAGTTTTCCTCACATAAAAAATCTTCAAAAGCTTTATTTATTCTACATTTCTTATCTTTTTTTATATTTATTAAATTTTTTTCTGGAAACGCTTCCTAATTTCCTTTTAAAACAATGTTTTTTCGCTAAATTGGTATTTTTAACCTTTTTCTGTTCATATTCTATTCATATTCGCCCGACATACTAAAAGAAAAGTGGAGGTGTTCATGTTTGGAAAGAAAAGAGATTAAATTTTTACGTACAATGGGTATTTGGGATGGTATTTCATTATTAGTCTTACTCGGTATTGCGATGCCGTTAAAATATTTTGCAGACCTGCCAATCGCAGTTCGTATTACAGGTAGTGTGCATGGCGCAATCTTTATTACATATGCAATTGCAATTCTTATCGTGCAATTGCGCGTAAAATGGGCATTTTTCTACAGTGTTATTGCAGGTGCAGTAGCCTTTATTCCTTTTGGTAACTTTGTATTTGATAAGCACATCAAAAGGTATAGTGATTCATTACAAGCAAAAGAGAAAAAAGCAGTTCAAAAAACAGAAGTTGTTTAAAATGAAAAGAGGTCAGGGAAAAATTCCCCTGACCTCTTTGTTATGTGGTTTATAAACCTATTGAGATATATTTTGTTTCTAAATACGGCTCGATTCCTTCGACACCACCTTCACGTCCAATACCTGATTCCTTCATACCACCGAATGGAATATGCGCACCAGACGGCGCACCATCATTCCAACCGACAATACCATATTGTAAGTTTTCACTGAAGTATAGTCCTGTTTTATAGCTTTCTGTGAAGAAGTATGTCGCTAAACCATATGGCGTATCATTCGCAATTTGAATTGCTTCATCAAATGACTCAAAAGTAGTAATTGGAATGACTGGCCCAAATGTTTCTTCATGCATAATTTGAGAAGATAGATCCACATTTGTTAGGACAGTTGGCTCTACGAAATAGTAACCTTTTTCATCATCAAAATCATATTGATTACCGCAAAGAACTTCCGCACCTTTTGAAGTTGCTTCTTCAATTTGTTGTTTGATTTTATCGAAGCCTTTTTTATTAATGATTGGACCTAGATCCACACCTGCCTCTAAGCCATTACCCATCTTCAACTTACGAACATGTTCTACTAACTTCTCTGTAAATGCTTCTACAATATTCTCATGTACGATGAGACGATTCGGTGAAACACAAGTCTGACCTGCATTACGGAACTTCGCCATAACCGTTTGCTGTACAGCTAAATCTAAATTTGCATCTTCTGCTACAATAATTGGCGCATGACCACCTAATTCCATTGTTGCATGCTTCACTGTATCCGCACATTTTTGCATGAGTAGTTTACCAATCGATGTCGAACCTGTAAATGTAATTTTACGAATCGCTGGATGTGACGTAAATACGTCGCCTACCATTGGCGCATCAGCTAATACATATTGTACAGCATCTTCTGAAATCCCCGCTTTATGCGCTAATTCGATTAAACGAATTGTTGTCAGCGGTGTTTCCTCTGCTGGTTTCACAATGAATGTACAACCTGCTGCGAGTGCGGGTGCTGCTTTTCGCGTCATCATCGCTGCTGGGAAGTTCCATGGTGTAATCGCTGCTACGACACCAATTGGTTCTTTCGTTACAACAATACGCTTATTTTGTACATGCGCTGGAACCGTACGTCCATATACACGTTTCGCTTCTTCCGCATACCAATCAATATAACTCACTGCGTAGTCTACTTCACCTAGCGCTTCTGCTAATGGTTTTCCGTTCTCTAATGTGATGAGTTCACCTAGTTCTTGGCGATTTGTGCGAATCATCGCTGCCCATTTCATTAAAAGGGCAGAGCGTTCATGCGCACTTAACTTCTTCCATGACGTGTAAGCTTCTTTAGCACGATCTACTTTTTCAACTACTTCTGCTTCTTCACTTCTTGTTAGCGTATGAATAATTTCACCCGTTGCAGGGTTCGTTACTTGAATTGTTGTCATCGGTTACGCCTCCTTCGCTGCTGCTTCGAATGCACGATCTAAAATCGCTAAACCTTTTTCTAATTCTTCATCTGTAATAACAAGTGGCGATAAGAAGCGAATGACATTTCCTTTAATGCCTGCTGTTAATAACAGTAATCCATTGTCATTTGCATATTTTGCAATTGCTGTTGCTGCTGCTTTATTTGGCGCTTTATGCTCATCTACTAATTCCACTGCTACCATCGCACCTAGACCACGAATATCGCCTACAAATGTATATTTTTCTGCATAGCCATGTAAGTGTTTTGTTAACTTGTCACCTAAAACTTGTGCTTTTTCGCATAATTTTTCATCTTCAATAATATCAATTACTGCAAGTGCCGCTTCACATGCTACTGGACTTCCTGCATATGTACCGCCTAATTCACCTGCTGTTGAAACTTCCATCATCTCTTTACGACCAACAACCCCACTAAGTGGTAGACCTGCCGCTAGTGATTTCGATACCGTCATTAAATCTGGCTCTACATCAAATTGCTCAATCGCAAATAATGTACCTGTACGTGCAAAACCTGTTTGAATTTCATCTGCTACAAAAACAATATTGTTTTCTTTACAGAAGTTCGCAACGGCTTGTACGAATTTTTTCGGCGGTACGATAAATCCACCTTCACCTTGAATTGGTTCCATGACAACACACGCCACCATCTCCGGTGCAATTGTCGAGATAAAGAAGTCATGGAATTGCTCGATAATATGATCTACATAAGCTTCATCTGTAATGCCTTCTGGTTTACGGTACATGTATGGATAAGGCGCTTTATAAATTTCAGGAGCAAATGGTCCAAATTCATATTTATAAGGCTTTACTTTTGACGTCATACCCATTGTTAAGTTGGTACGACCGTGATAACCGTTTGTAAAAGCTACAACGGCTTGTTTTTTCGTATATTTACGTGCAATTTTCACTGCGTTTTCAACTGCTTCTGCACCTGAGTTTAATAAAACGACTTGTTTTTCAAAACTTCCTGGTGTAATTTCTGCTAATTTTTCTGCTAAACGAATATATGAGTCATACATGATGACATTAAAGCCAGGATGTAAGAATTTTTCTACTTGGTCTTTGACAGCTGATACTACTTTCGGATGGCTATGTCCTACATTTAATGTACCAATAGCTGCTGCGAAATCAATCCAATCATTTCCTTCAATATCGACGATTGTTGCCCCTTTTGCTTCTTTCGCAACCGCAAGATTTCCGTTGCTTACCCCTTGTACTACGTATTGCTTACGTTTTTCAACTAATTCTTTTGTTTGATTTGTTTGTAACATTTCATTTCCTCCTTCGTTTCTTTTTTTAATTATGCCCTTTTTTGGTACAATAAAAAGCACCAAGTTTATAAAAAAAAGGTACCAGAGGTGATAAGATTGCAGATTCAAGTGGACTCAAAAGGAAAAGGTCGCTTTATTTACCAACAAATTTATCGTCAAATTAAAGAACAAATCTTAACCCATCAAGTGCGTGCACATCACAAATTACCACCAAAACGTGAACTCGCAAAATCACTTGCTGTTAGTACGAATTCAGTTGCGACAGCTTACGACCAGCTTTTGGCTGAAGGATATATTTATACAATTGAACGACTCGGCTATTTTGTAGAGGAAATTCAGCGCTTTGATATTAACGACCAGATTACGCCCTCATTCCCTGAAATATTAAGAGAAGAAGAAAGTTCGCGTGAGGGATGGATTTCGCTCTCTCATATGAATGCGAATCCGAAATTATTCCCCTTTCGTAAGTGGCTGAATTGTCAGGCGAAAATTTATGAGGAACATATGGATGAATTAAGTGAAATGCCACATACACAGGGACCTTACATACTACGGAAAAATATTGCGAATTTTATTTATGCGACGCGTGGTGTCAAATGTGAACCTGAACAAATTATTATTCACGCAACGAGTCAGGGGTTAATGGAGCGTCTCTTAATGTTGCAGACAACTAAAACAGCTTTTGCAGTTGAGAATCCGGGCTATGCAAGATACTATCAACTTCTACAGCGACATCAGTTTAAAACACACCTCATTCCACTTGATGATCACGGGATTGATGTAAAGTATATTGAGCAGACGAATGCACAGTTTGTCATCACGACACCTTCTCATCAGTTTCCAACAGGTATTATTATGCCGATTTCAAGACGTGTTGAATTACTCAACTGGGCTTCACGCGATGAACAACGCTATATTATAGAAGATGATTATGACAGTGAGTTCAAATATCAAACAGACAATGTTCCTTCGCTTCAAAGTTTGGATTATAACCGAAAAGTCATTTATATGGGGACGTTCTCAAAAACATTGTTACCTGGAATGCGTATTAGTTATATGGTACTTCCAACAAAACTATTGGCAGCTTATCAAGAAGCTTTTCCACTTGAGATTCAACCAGCGAATAATTTAGCACTTTATACGTTGAATGAATTTATCGAGAGTGGGCAATATGAAAAACATATTCGAAAGATGACGAAACATTACGAAGAAATTCGAACCACATTAATTGAAGCACTCTCTAACAATTTGACGCGTAATCTTGTGATTTACGATATTCCTGCTGGACTTCACTTTTTAATTGAAGTACCTACATCAAAATCTTATGAAGAAATCGAACAAGCAGCACAACAAGAGAAGTTAGAACTTTATACATTAAAACGTTTTTCATTGAATCCATTACCACTTATTCAGCGTAACCGATTACTCGTGATTGGTTTCGCAAATATTCAAATGGAGGAAGTAGATGAAGCCATTCAACGACTGGCGCGCTGTATTTAAATATAAATCTATAGGCTTTAAAAAAAAACGAAATCGCTTCACACAATGCGATTTCGTTTTGATGTTATACGTGTCCTTTCATTATTTCGCCACTTCTTCAAATGCTCGACCTAAAATGACCAACTCTTTTTCACATAACTTTTCTTCATGTACATTAAACCTAGGTAATAAAAACTTCTCTGCTTGCTCTTTTACAGCAGCTACAACTTCCAGGTGATTATGCCCAACATTTAATACACCAATCATAGATACAAAATCACTCTACTGTTTACCACCTAAATCCGTAACCGTTGCGCCTTTTGACAATCGCTAAATTCCCATTACTTACACCACGTACAATATATTGTTTTCTTTTTTCAATCCATTCATTCGTTTATTCTGACTAAGACATACAATTTCCTCCTTTGATTTATAAAGATTCCTTCTACAATCATTTGCACTTATACCCTTTTCAATAATGAAAAAGCAAACTAGACAATGTATGCACTAGTTTGCTGTAATGTTTGTTTATTTGAATGTATTTGGTTGATTTGCTTGCAAGAATTTTGTCACTGCATTTGTCACTTGAATCGCTTCTGCATTTTCATTCGTTCCAATCAAACCCGTTAAGTCCGAATGTGATAATTCATGTGTTGTTAATAAATCAACTGGTTCACCTAATTTTTTTGCAGCTTTTACGAATTTCGTAGTTGCTGCGTCCTCTCTTGAGATAATTAACATCGGCGGAACTGCTTGTTGACCAAGATAAGTACTAGGTGAAGCTGCTTTCCATACATTTGGATTTTTTCCGTAAACTGATTTATATTTTGGAACTTCTTTAATAAAGTCGCTCATATCAAGTGGTCCTTCAATATTAATAACACCGCATATCGTATGAAGTGGTAATCCTACTTCTTTTAGATAGCGTGGGTCAAGTGCAACTAAAGAAGCTAAATGTCCTCCTGCTGAATGCCCCATCAATGTAATTTGATTGGCATCTAAATGATATTGATCTGCATGATCGACAATCCACTTCATCGCAGCTGCTACATCACTTGCTTGGTCTTCATAATTACCTACCGGTGATAAGCGGTAATTCATCGAAATAAAGGTGTAACCCTTTTTATTAAAATAACCTGGTTTTTTACCTACATTCGCTTTATCTCCTGCATACCAACCACCGCCATGTATATACAGTACAACAGGCGTTTTCTCTCCCTTTTTTAACCCTTTTTGATAAATTTTTAAGTCTTGATTCGCCTGTTCACCATATGAAAACTCGTGCTTTGCATCAAATAACTCTGCACTTGTATAGTCGGCCCTCATTGAAAATACGCCTACACTAATGACAAGTAATAATAATACAAATAACGGGATAAAGATTTTTTTATTCAGTTTTCCCAAATCGAACACCTCTTTACAAAATTTATATTTTATAAAAAATGTCATTTCGTAAGATTTTTACTATCATAAATAATTGTAATTTTAAATAAAGTACCCTTTTTTTTATGGTTATTAACATATCACCTTTATTCAAACATCGCACGTAAGTTGTCTTGTCAGATAACAAGATAAAGAAGATTTTTAAATTCTGATTTTACGAAGATTATTTTTGTGCAGGATGCGCGAATAAATGATACTATTTAGGATAGTGAAAATTTTATAGATGTATGCAAGGAGAAGATACGATGAGTAAGCAATCAGAAAACTTTTGGCAAGATTTACCGAAGCCATTTTTTATATTAGCACCGATGGAAGACGTAACAGACGTTGTATTCCGTCATGTAATTAGTGAAGCAGGTCGTCCTGATGTGTTCTTTACTGAGTTCACAAATACAGAGAGCTTCTGCCACCCAGAAGGCATTTATAGTGTACGCGGTCGTCTTACTTATACAGAAGATGAACAACCTCTTGTTGCACATATTTGGGGAAATAAACCAGAGATGTTCAAAGAGATGAGCATTGGTATGAAAGAGATGGGCTTTAAAGGGGTCGACTTGAATATGGGTTGTCCTGTGGCGAATGTCGCTTCACGTGGTAAAGGTTCAGGTCTGATTAATCACCCTGAAACAGCTGCGGAAATTATCCAAGCCGCAAAAGCTGGTGGATTACCAGTTAGCGTAAAAACACGTCTTGGTTATACAGATGTGAATGAATGGCGCGAATGGTTAACACATGTTTTAAAACAAGATATCGCGAACTTAACGATTCATTTACGCACACGTAAAGAGATGAGTAAAGTGCCTGCTCACTGGGATTTGATTCCTGAAATCAAACAATTACGCGATGAGATTGCACCGAATACATTATTAACGATTAATGGTGACATTCCTGATCGTAAAGTCGGCTTAGAATTAGCTGAAAAATACGGCATTGATGGTGTCATGATTGGCCGTGGAGTATTCACAAACCCATTCGCATTTAGCGAAGATCCACGCGAACGCAGTGTAGAAGAATATTTAAATCTTCTATTGTTACAACTTGAACTATATGAAAAATATGCAGAAGAAACACAACGCCCTTATAATCATCTACATCGCTTCTTTAAAATCTATGTACGTGGATTTAGCGGCGCAGCTGAGTTACGCAATAGCTTAATGCAAACCAAATCAGTTGAAGAAGCACGCGGTATGGTGGAAGCTGTACTAGCGAGTGAGGTAATCTAATGTATGAAACCCGAATGCCAATCATTCGGGTTTTTTTGTGCCTTTTATCATCGCCTTCACCTTACAAACTTTGCATTGTTGTGGAAGCAAATCACTTACTTGATGAGGCAAAATCGCATCGCCTATCCGAACTTTTTTAATTTTTTTATGACATGTATCACAATAAATAACTTTTGTTTGAGACTGCATATAATCCCCTCCTATAAGACAACGATACCATTCGTCCTGTACATTTTAATGCACACTTCAGAAATCCAATTTATTACATTTTTGATTAAAATATCATTTTTTCGCGTTAAACTACTCTTTTTTTCAATATGATTCAATGTCAAAATAGGATTTAATCCATATATTACCTTTCGTATTCATTAGGGTATAATAGGATGGATTGGAGGTTTTAGACAAAATGAAATTAAAATTAACTTGGAGTCTATTCATCATTTTAGCAGGGTCTTTATTCTTTTCCGCGCAAGTCAACGCCAAATCGACTACTTATTATGCAAAGCCTGATACGTATTTATATGCAAAACAAAGCAAGTCATCTACGAAATTAACTACATTAAAACAGAACCAAAAATTCACAACAACATCGAAAGCATCTGCAACTTATTACAAAGTGAAAATTGGAACAAAAACGGGTTATATCCCAAAATCCAAAGCGTTAAAAAAGAAAACATGGTATTACTATGCAGATCAAGCAAACTTATATGGCTATGCGAAAAGAAGTTTCCAAGCGACTTCAACTCGTTTGACGAATAAAAAAGGAACACTATTCACATCAAACGAAACCCCAAAAGCTACAAAAAATATTTCTTCTGCCCAAAATTTAATTCCTATTACGTATAAAGGAAAAAAATACTATGTACCTTTTATGTATTTGAATATAGGAAAGACCGAAAAACAATTACGTTCTTATTTTACGAATATTCATAAAGGCAAAGATTACGCATTCCAAGGTTCGTATTTTGACACGTACACATTCTACGACGCAAAACGTGCCAAGGCAATGCAAAACTATATTGAACGAAAAGGATTCGTAAAAGCCAGCCCAACCCTTTCTTTCTTCAATCCCTACACATACACCTATAAATTTGAACAGTTTGGTTCATATAAATATTACACACTGAAAGTGAATAAAAAGTAATCCGGAGGCGATTTTATGAAAAAACTTTTAACTGCTCTTCTTATATGCGTGATGTTTGGTACACTTGCGCCAACTCTTGCAGATGCAAAAGCAACAAAGACATATTACAAAACAACGATTAAATCGGCTACAGGTAAAAAATATACTGTTTCTCTGCGTTCGAATAATGCGAAAAAAGAGATTGTAGACTATACATGGGCTGGTTTTATAGAAGGTGATGTACTTTATAAAGGCACATTCTTATTCTATGTAAATAATAAAAAAACAACGTTAAAAACAAAAAAAGAATTTAATCGTACACATAAAAATATAGGTGTAATTCCGTCAAAAAAAGGAACGCCGCAATTTTTGTATATTAAAGAATCTTTCAGTTCAAATAATCATACCTATTCTTTATACTATATGTATAATGGAAAGTTAAAAAAAGCTAAAAATGCATTTGGGTCTACTGTAAAGCCTATCTATGCTGGTAAAAACTTAATTAAAGTTGCACAGTATGACAATGCTGAAACTTTTGGTTATATGATTTATACTTATCGAATTAATCCCAAAACAGGCAAAAGAACAATGGTTGCTGCAAAATTCCAACCAGGTAGTATTCTATATGACTTCAAACCATCTAAAAAATAAATAGAAGAGGAGGTATCGCCATCGCGATACCTCCTCTTCTTTATCCTAGCCTTCTACATATACTGCATCAAGTGCAGCCGCAATTTCTTTCATCTTTTCTTCTATGACTGGATGGGAAATTGCTACATAGAGTTCCCCATCGAAGAAACGAAATGGTACTTTCACTTGATCGACATGCCACATAAAAAAGTCACCTTTGATCCTCATCTCAACGCCTTCTTGGTTGCGTGACACAAATGCATCTTCATACGTAAAATCAGGTTGTGTAGAAAAGAATTGTTGGAAATCTTCCAATGTTAAAATTGGCTCCTCTTGCTCATTTAAACGTGTAATTTTATAACGTGTATTCATCATAAACTCCTTTAACATAGTCGTTACTTATATTATAAAGCTTTGAAAGCTATTCGCAAAGTAACCTATTTAATGACAATCCGATGAATCGTCTTATTCGTCTTTGTATCGACAAGACGAAGCACACCTTTCTCGATTACCGCATCATGCTCTAAATACCAAATCGCCATACCTTCCAAACGATATTTTTTTACAACTTCTTTTGGCAACTCATCTAAATTTAAAAATGTTGCTTGTTGTTTATTAAAGTAGATAGCGCGATTTTTTGTATTTTTCAATAGACCATACATAAGCTGTCCTTCGTATTCTTGATAACCTGTTAGCTTTTCGTAACTATTTCGATCATCATGAATTTTTGTCCAAATAATACCACGTGTTTTCCAACCCCACATCCCTTTTTGAGCGTAGGTTACACCATACTTATGGTCATCCTTCACAAAAAAGTACAGTGCTTGGTTGTCTGTCTGATGAGCAGGAATCAATGTTAAATTCTTTTCAGCTGCACGAATCGCCTGCTCGGGCTTTTCATACGATGTATTCTTTAAATAAAATAACCATATCACAGCTAATACAAGCACAATAATGCCCACAATCGTGACAGACTTTTTATTAAGAATACCTTCTTTTCGCTGATGCACAGGCAACACCTCGTTTTTACAAGTTATTCCCTATTCATCATAAATAACACGCCTTACTTGACTGGTTGGTATATCTCATATAAATGTTCAAATGTTTTTAAAAACTCCTCACGGAATGCTTTCGGCTCTAATACCTCTACATGTTCACCTTGACTCATTAACCACATTTTAATTCCTTTACCGAACACTTCTGCTTCAAAAATCCAACCATCATCAATCGCCATGACCTCTTTCGCTGTTGGTAAACGATCTAATACAGCTTGTTTAGAAGCTCCTGTGAACTTAAACTTCACTTTTAATAAATCTCCTGTATACATAAACTGCACACGTTTACGGAATTCTCCCTCTTGGAATCGTTCTGAATAAGGGATTTTGAAAGATACCTGTTCCGCTTTAATCGACTTAATACGATCAATTCGGTAAATAATTGGATAATCAATTTCTTTATTTGCAGGGTATGCAAGTAAATAGAAATAGTACTCTGAAAAAATAATGCCAACCGGTTTAACAAGATGCTCTTTTTCAGCGTCTGCTAGTTCACGCTGATATGTAATCGTCATGATGTGTTGATTCTGGATATGCTCTGATAACGTCCAGATTTTTTCAATCACTGCTTGCCCATGCGATAAATCGGTATAGAGAAGTCTTTCATTCCCTGTCATTTTCTTTAAAATTTCTTGATCCTTTTTATTTACAAGCATTAATAACTTACTTACAATGCTGTCCATCTCATCTTTTTTAAATGCCCTTGAATCCATTAAAACTTTTAAAATCGCTAAAATATGATGACTATTTAAGTGACTTTCATCGTCTCCTACACTTAATTGATACACCTTTTCTTTACGATTATAGTCTAAGTATGCATTATTTTTTTCCAACTCTAAAAACCTTCTAATATGATTAATATCACGTTGAATTGATTTATCACTCGTTTGGAATCTTTGAGATTCTTCCTTCTTTACAAGTTTTTCACCTTTTTCCAGTCGATCATACATCGATAAAATACGATGTATTTGTGATTCTTTTTCTCGACTCATAACATCACCTCTTTACACTCTATCTTACATAGGTCAATGGTCGTTATATGACCATCAAAAAAATATATAACTAAAATAATTATAACATTTTTTCCCTCAAAAAAGGACTTTATATCTAATGATCGAACTATTTTTGAATTAAAAACAACAAAAAAAGTTATTTTTAATATTTATGATTCACATAAAAAATGATTTCACAAAAATTTTAGCAGTTAAATAAGTAAAACAGTATTATTTTCTTTTAAAAATAATCTTAAATAACTATTGCACACAAATCCCAGTTTTTCTTTTCAAATCAAATCATTCGTTCTTTTGTTTTATTTTCTTATATAATAACAGTATAAAAAACCCTATATAGAAGGAGGACTACTTACTTATGAGTATTTATAATTATTTAGTAAAGAAACCGAACGGTGAAATTTTATCGATGGAAACTTATCGTGGAAAAACAATGTTAATCGTCAATTCCGCAAGTCAATGTATGTTTACATATCAATACGAAGACTTACAAAAGCTCTATGAAAAATATAAAAATCGCGACTTCGTTGTACTCGCCTTCCCAACGAATCAGTTCGGTGAACAAAACCCTGAAGATGGTGTCACAACGATGACAACATGTAAAACTCACTTTGGCGTAGAGTATCCTGTATTTGATTTAATTGAAGTGAATGGTGAACGCACTGCTCCACTATTCAATTACTTAAAACACGAAGTCGATGTACGCGATGTCGATCAATCAAATATGCAAGAGATGATGGTCATGGACCGCGTAAAACGTGATTACCCAGACTATTTAATTGGACGTAATATTCGCTGGAACTTCACAAAATTCTTAGTCGATGCAAATGGTCAAGTGATTTCACGCTTCGAACCAACTGATTCACTACTTGATTTAGAACAAGCAATTGAAAAAGTATTGTAATAAAAAAAGAACATCCTGTATGCTTTACCACATACAAGATGTTTTTTATTTATTTTTTTAAAGCTACTAATTCAGATGACTTTGTAATTTCACCTTCATTTATGTCTTCGCTTTTAATCATGCCATAGCCTTTAGCATAGTAATCTATAGACTGCATGCTTAAATCTGGTGTTGAAATCCAAATTTTCAATACATTTTTAAAAGTTTTTGCTGGTGTTCGAACTGTTGTATTTGTGGATAAAACTTTATATTTATGACGATCATTATAAGCAGCATCGCCCATATAACCTTTCGCACCCTTTTTTAAATTTCGCGGTAAAATTTGAGAACTTATAATACGTTCACCCGTTTTGTGCTTATAAACAGCTGTGCCATAGACACCTGTTGAATCGCTGCCATAATCAACATACCAGTTTTCATTATTAATTCTCCACATATCTTTGTAAGGACCTTTTAACATATAACGATATGTGACAATTTTAGCTTTTTTACCTTTTTCATAACTTTTAAAAACATATGTTTTATACGTACTTGAGCGTTTATATTTTTCATGATTATATTTTACTTTTGCTTCGACAGTTGAAATCGGACTGTTTCCACTTCCCCATATTAATAAGCCAATTAGGAAAAATAAAATGTATTTTCTTTTACCCATGAATCGCACCTGTTTTACAATTCACACGTCCGATTGTATACCATGTACCATTCCATTTGTGCTGAATGCTATAGTAACCATCTTTACCGTATTTTTTACTTTTCACAAAACGGTATGGATCGTTATCTGCGTAACTTTTTGCATATTTCTTCGCTTTTGCTTTTACGCCTGGAACCCAACTATAAGCACTTGTAAAATTTAAATTACCTTGAGCCACATAACCTTTTTTATTTTTGTATGTGATTTTATAAAATCCAAACTGATTCGCAATCAGCCAATAGTATTGATCCCAACCTACATCCACGCCACCGATTACTTTAACTGCTTTGCCTTTTGGTACAGTGTACGCTACTTTATAAGATGTACCAGCCTTCACATACACTTTGACTGTTTTCGCTGTTTTTGCACGATCATATGAAGCTGCAGAAGCTTGTGTTGTCCATACACTACTAACTAGCATTAGAACAAATACCATACTTAGAATTTTTTTCATTTGAATTCCCTCCTCTTATTTATAAACCAATGGATACAATAAACTGCTTATCTTGAATCGCAAATTTTTTAATGTTTCCAATGGGAATAGCCTTCACCTTATCAAATGCATTAAGATCAATCTGAATCATACGCTCATCATATGTCACAACGGGCGGTTTATGAAAAATTTTTTTATGCACTGCACTAAAATCAAGCGGCTTCATCTTTTTTAACTCAAACTGTAGCGTACGCCCCTCTGCATGAACAGGCTTTAAAGAAAGCGTAAAGTGAACGTTTTTCGATATACCAAATTTCTTCACTTTCGTATCCCCTTCTAAAATAAGAAACCCTTCCTCAATCTTCACTTGAAGATCCTCTACCCCTTCAATAGATTGACGCTCTAAAATCTTTTCGAATACAGACGCATTTAATGGTAAATCCACTGCCTTCTTTTCTTTGAAGTTCATAAACCCTGCTTTTAATTGGTCAAACATCTAAAAACCTCACTTCGTTTATTTGTAATATCTACCTTCTTTTACAGTATAGAGTTTGTATTGGACGAAATATGACCATAATGGTAAAGAAAAAGATTTTAAATTGTATATATTGGAAATGCACGTTATTATACTACTATCAATTAAAAGAGGTGATTATGATGCCCGTATATAACAAACTTGTGCGTGACAATATTTTAAACATCATTCAAAAAGATGGTTTACGTTATGAGTCTCGTTTATTAAAACCAGAGGAACATCTAGTAGAGATTAAGAAAAAATTATATGAAGAAGTAAAAGAATTCGACGAAACAACTAATACACATGATGCTTTAGAGGAAATGGCTGATATTTTAGAATTACTTCACGCTGCTCTACGTGTACAAAATCACACATTTGAAGATCTTGAACAGATTCGAATAGCTAAAAAAAATAAACGTGGCGGTTTTGAAGAAGGTATATACCTTATTGAAGTGGAAGATCGATGAAGTTAATTACACAAAATTTAATAGAAGAATTGAATACACTCAATAAACAATCCAAACAAATTCATTGGATCATCGCATTCGCTATGGTATCCGGTGTACAAAAAACAATCGACACATTAAAATTCGCAATGGAACAAGGTGCTGAAATTCAAATTTTAGTAGGTGATTACTTATCCATTACACAACCTGATGCACTCGCAATGCTTCATAATGAATTACCAAAAGCAGATATTCGCCTATTTCAAACATCGAATCAATCATTTCATCCAAAAGCTTATCTATACCAATCAGATACAGGTTGTCATGTAATTGTCGGTTCATCAAATTTATCTAAATCTGCTCTTACTACAGGAGTTGAGTGGAATTTACAAGTTGTTGAACCAACGATTTATGAGGAAGCTTTACATGCATTCTCAGAATTATTTTATGAAGAAAATACTGTGTCCGTTAATTCTTTTTCTATTCATCAATATCGTTCAATTTATGAGCAAAACAAAAAAGCACTTCCATTAATACAACGATGGGAAACAGAAGAAGAAATTCAATTAATGTATGAAGCTAACGACTATAATCGTGTCATATTTGATAACCATTCTTCAGAAGAAGCAGTACTTTCACCAAGACCCGCTCAACAACTTGCATTACAAGCTCTATATGATACACAAGCTCAAGGATATCAAAAAGCACTAGTTGTTCTTGCGACAGGTTTAGGTAAGACATATTTGGCTGCTTTTTTCGCAAAATCATTTAAGCGTATTTTATTCGTGGCACATCGAGAAGAAATTTTATATCAAGCAAAAAAAGCATTTGAGCATATTTATCCTGACCGCTCAGTTGGTGAATTTAATCGCTACCTTAAAGATATGGAATCAGATATGATATTTGCATCTATTTATACACTTGCTCAACCACATCATCTTGCTTCATTTGATGCTAAACATTTTGATTTAATTATTGTAGACGAATTTCATCATGCTGCCGCTACTACTTATCAAAAACTATTAAAACATTTTGATCCTTCTTTTTTATTAGGTATTACTGCGACACCCGATCGTTTAGATAATAAGGATATCTATGCACTCTGTGATGGAAATGTGGCGATTGAAATTCACTTTTTAGAAGCCATTGCAAAAAAGTGGCTTACTCCTTTTCAATATTATGGTGTAAAAGATACGGTTGATTATAGTCAGATCAGATGGTCGGGTTCAAAATATGATGAATATGAATTATTTGAACAACAGACAAAGCAAAATACCATGCAACAAGTATTTGATCAATGGTCTAAATTGAAACAAACACGTACAGTTGGATTTTGTTCTTCTATTCAACAAGCGACCCGACTAGCAAAATTCTTTCAGGAAAAAGGTGTCTCTGCTGCTACATTGACCGGACAACATACTTCCAAAGAACGTAAATTAATGCGTGATCGATTAGATTCAGGTAATCTTGATATTCTATTTACAATTGATTTATTCAATGAAGGTGTCGATATTCCAAAAGTCGATACACTTCTATTTATCCGCCCGACAGAATCATCTACTATTTTCACACAACAAATTGGGCGTGGTTTACGTTTAGCTGATCAGAAAAAACAATGTGTTGTAATTGATTTTATCGGTAATTATCGTCATGCAGAGAAAAAGCTGAAGTGGCTATCTCCTAAGTTAGAAAGTACGTCTATTCAACCACACATTGCCATTGAAAATACAGAGATTGTATTACATTTCGACTTAGAAGTGATTGATTTACTGCAAGAAATCTTACGAAAGAAACTGACAAAACGCCAACAAATCGAACAAGCTTTTCGAGATATGCAGTATGATTTAGGACGTACACCTACTTACCTTGAGTTTTACTTACAATGTGGAATTGACGACGTACCGATTACAAAGGAGTATGGTACATATATTCATTTTTTAAATGCTCTAGACGAATTAGATGCTATTGAAAAAGAAGTCTTCATCTCCTTTGAAAAATTATTACTTGAAGTCGAAAAAACGAATATGTCACGAAGCTATAAAATGGTTCTTTTACAAGCTATGCTAGAACGCGGTGCAAGCAATTGGTACAAACCGATGACAGCAGAAGAAGTAGCACCGTCATTTATTGCTTACTTAGAAGAACCTTCTCGCAAGCAAATCGAAGCCATTCCTACTGACTTCAATCAAATCATTCGTCGCATTGAACAAATGCCCATGACAAAATGGGCATCAAGTAGTAAAGGTCTTGCTACATTCGAAAATGGCTCTTTTGCCTTTCTTATTGATATACCGAAAGAATCTGAAAACATTCTCTTTGAATGGGTACAACAAATTTGTGCTTATCGTCTACATAGACACTTCGCTAAAAAAAGTGAATGACACTATACAACAGGTTGGAACAAAACATATCACTTCCCTTGTTAGCGTTCGAAACGAAAAACTGGAACCGCGCCATAGCGTGATTCCAGTTTTTTTATGCTCATTTAGAATGCTATTTTTACACTTATGTCACAACACCATTTCAAAATCTTCTTCAATTTCTAATACTTTTCGACCGACGCGTGTCGCAATATCGGGTGGTAGTGTCACGATGACAGGGTGTTCTGCTTTTAATGGTTTTTGGTTCGCTGTTAACTGAATTTGCAGCGAGTCATGACATAAGAAATCGACGGTTACTTGTTTGTAGGCATCGGCAATAAGCAGCTCCAACCCTTCATCACTAATGAAGCGAAGTGGTTTTGCCTTCCCTTTATATTCGCCAAACCAGCTATTTCCATACCCTGTAAGTATGACTTCATGTGCTTCTGGTACGGGCTTTGGTTCGATTGTTGCACGTTCTTTTAAGTAAATGGGTTCTCCTTGATGGAAGTGAACAATCGTTTCATGAATCGTCTGATGAATCGACTGTACTTGGCGTTCTTCGACACATATTAATTGTTTTGTATCAACTTCAAAAGCATATAGATGCCAATCGCGGTCCACACAGCTCATATAGAGTCGCCCCTGTTCAAACGTACAAAACTGCACACGTTCTTCTAAATGAAGTGTCTCAGTTCTCGATACAATATCGAAGGACATGAGTGAAGCAGTCTTTGGTTTTGGATAGTAGATGTTTTTACCATGTGATGCGACATCATAAAGGTTCGTAAAGTATTGATAACGCTCGCTCAAACATTGCGGGTAATTCGCTTCATTCCACTGATGATCTTTTTTCATAAAAGCATCTGAACGGAGCAGATAGCGATAGCGAATTTCATGGTTCTTCATTTTCGAACCGACATCATCCCACGTCGCATCGATATGATACCAAGCGTCATCCAATTTCACCATATTCCATGCATGTCCTAAATCACTCTCACCGTCCGCTTGACCAATAACGTAATAACAAGGAATTTTTAGCTCTTCCATCATTTTTTCGAACAGTAGTGCATACGCCATACAGACGCCCTGCTTCTCATGCATAAATGTATAGACCGTAAACGGTGAACCAGTCGTATTCATCTCATATTGGTGATTGCGTACAATATAGTCATGAACAGCAATCACTTTTTCCACATCACTCATCGTATTCGTTATGAGGTCTTTTAAAATTAATTGAATCTCTTGTATCACCCATTGTTGTTCTTCTCTCGTCATACGATAAGTCATCGAAAAATTCATCTTAATACGGTTCTTCGATACATATTTGAACGAACTCTCCTGTCTCGCACAATGTTGCGTATAAAAAGGCTCTTGTAAATGCAGTAGTGAAAAAGCTTCCTGTAATAAATCTGGTACAGACTTCGGTAGACGTCCTTGTAAGTAGAGTGAAAACTGACGGTCGCCACGCTTCATATGTGTAACTATCGCTGGTAGTAATTGTTTCGCTGTAATCGTTGTTTGTTTTAAACCACCATCTTTTTGAAACATCTCCATTGACTCAAAATAGATGCCCATATGTTCCCCCTACATTCGTATTTTCATTCATTATACACGAGTTCTTTTATAAAGACTTTTTCCAATATGAGATTGTTTTTAAAATCAACTTCAAGTAAGTTAGAAGTTAAATAGAAAAGAGCTATTACTATGAAAAAAATCATCGTTCTTTTCATCGCCATATGCTGCATCATGAACCTTACTACCCTAAATACCGATGCAAAAACAAAAAACATCACATTACAAGAAGTTAAAAAACAAGTGACACAAAATAAATTACCTTATGCACTCGCAAAGATTGGTGATCCTTATAAAAAGTTTAAAGGAAAAAACATGCGGGACTGCCTTACTATGCTAAAGAACGTGGTTCGTCCTTAAATGTTTATGTTTATGCGAATAATAAATATTTTAAAACGAAAGATATGATTTTTACGTATATTCTAAAGGGGAAGAAAAAAACAAACAAAGCGACAGATAAAGTGCGTGGAATGCTGCTCTCAACTCCTCAAAAATTCACAAAAAAAACAAGTGACATAAACTTTTGGTAAACCTGTTGAATATAAGGCGTCAAAAAACGAAGCAGGTTATATTTATTTTTACAATACAAATATTCTAGTCATTTTAAGTGAATATGAAAAAGGCAAAGCCTATACCCGATTCTTACTTATTCCATTTAGTGAATTTTCACAAGGTGGAATCTTTGAAAGTTATCTTAAATAAACAACAAAAAGCCGAAATTGCCACAAGTGCGATTTCGGCTTTTTGTATATGCTTAAGAACTATTTATCTACCTTAAATACTTCGGTTCGATTGGACCATATGGTGGTTCTGGCTCAATATGAATATAATTTGATAATCGAATGCGAATGTCTGGTGGTAAATTGTAATACTCAATTTGTCGTTGTCTTTGAAGATTATTAAACTTCGGCGTTAAATCATGACCGATTTTTTCAAAAGGTAGTCTCGTTAATGTTGAGAACTTAGCACCTGCTTCATATTCCTCGACTAATTGATCATAACGCGTATGATTTTCAATTTTATTTGCGCCATGCATTATAATGAAAGTCATACAAAAACCAATTACAGCTAAAACAACAAACTTGTTGCCTTTTCTCAGCCATCCTAAGATTTTTTCATCACAAATTAGTAATAAACAAATGACTAGTAACATATAAGTTAACAGCATATTTCTTGGTCCAAATGGTGTAATCAATAAAAATGGACCTAATAAAATGATTGCATATAAAAAATATGTATAGAAATATCGTTTATGTTCATTTTTCACTTTTGATTTTCCTACTATGATTAATAGCGAAATTAAATAGATACACATTAAAATAAATTCCACTACTAGTAAGTAATAAGGTAGTGATGCGGGGCTTAATCCAACTAGATTTCGAATAATGAAATACATGGCAATTACTAGTATAGAACCTACTAAATACTTTTGCCCTTTACCGATTATTGCTAATACGATTGTAAACAATACGATGAGAATGAGATTATCTTTAAAATAAAATTCACTCCAGCTCGTGATCATCGTTGTGAATAATAACGTGAAGTCTAATCCTCCAACCTCGCGCATATTCCCTTCCGTATGATAGGCCGTATTAGAGAACATTATATAAGCGCCAACCGCTGCCCCCATTAGCCACACAATAAATACAGCTTTCTTTTCTTTATAGAATAGTGCCAATAACAATCCAATCACTGCCATAACAACGCTAGCGACAGATACGTTTTCAACGAAAAATTGTCCTAAAAACGCGACGATTCCTACGAAAAACAACTCAATCATTTTCGGCTGTTTTTTCTTGGCAACATATAAAATATATAAAATTGCCAATAAAGAAGTATTGTAGTTTGCGAAGCCTGCTAACCAACCATATGTTTCACCATAAATTGAGATTGGCATAGATATAATAAGTAACATGATGAGTGGAATGCTAAATTTTCGATTTAGTAATAACCAAGTCACATACACGATTCCTGTATTAACTAAAGCATACATTGCAATTCTAAATAGTAGAGAGCGAGTAATAAAAATTTCAATTATATTCCCTAAGTAACGTCCGTTGTAATAATCGAATCCATTTTCAAGTCTTGACCATCCTTCTTCAGAACCCCATGCCCAATCATCACCTGACAGTATTAATAATGAGGCAATCACTGCATAGAATATAAAGATTGATCGCCAAATGTAACTTTTCTTAAAAGTTGTAATAATCAATGCAACTACTCCTTATTTACTCTTTCCGCTTTAAATACGGCTTTTTTTGAAATAATATAGTTTATAATAATGGCTAATATTTGTACGATAAATACAAAAATAAATTCATTTAATAAAGCAGGTGTTCCAATGAACCCTTTTGTTAATGAAGATGAGAAAAGAAGATAGTCATAATTAATAGCATTCAAACCTAAGAAGTGAATGATTTCTTTAGAATAGGCTACGACCGCAATATACGTAATCATCAAGTCCAAACCAAACACGAATGCTCGACCGGCTATAAACCCTGTAAGTTGTTTTAATAAATCGATTGGCTTCCATTTTTGATCTTTAAAGACGAAAATTTTATTCGTAAAGTAAGCGAATAGAATTGCTGTAATTTGAGCTGTAATGACTGCCCACATTGAGTTTTCAGTTATGTTTACAATTAAAAATCTTGTCAAAAAATAAACTGCTGTAGTGCCAATCCCAAATAGGAGATAGCGTATTTTTTCATTTTTAAATAATTTTTTCATTCTTTTTATACACTTTCTGTTTTCGCAAATCTTTGCGGTAATTGAATTTTTTCTAGTTCAATTTTTTCACCTGTATATTCTTGAACAAAATAAAGCGGTCTGTTTTTCGTTTCATGAAAAATCTTCCCTAAGTATTCACCCATGATGCCTAATGAAATTAGTTGGAAACCACCAAGCAGTAGAATTAATGTGACGAGCGTTGGATAACCTGGTACACTCGTTCCGTAAATTAATGTTGTTATGAGAATATAAACCATATAAAGCATCGAACTGAATGAGAGAATTCCGCCTAATATACCTGCGATTTTAAGTGGGAATGTTGTGTTCGATGTTAAACCATCAATACCAAGTTTTAATAAGTCCATGAATTTCCACTTCGTTTCTCCCGCAAATCTCTCCTCCGCATCGAAGTTGACTTCTTTTTTACGGAAACCAATCCACATATATAACCCTTTTGTATATCTTTGCGTTTCTTTCATTTTTCTGATACTGTCGATGCATACACGATCTAATAATCTGTAATCACCTACACCTGGCAATACTTCTACTTTTGAAAATTTAACGAGTAATTTATAGTAAATTTCGGACATTTTCTTTTTTAGAAAACTTTCGCCTTTTCGTTCATTTCTTTTTCCATATACATCAAGATAACCAGCTTCCCATTGTTCGACCATTTCAAGAATCACTTTAGGTGGATGTTGCAAATCTGCATCCATCGTAATTACTGCATCTCCTAAACAATAGTCAAAACCTGCAGCCATCGCGACTTCTTTCCCATAGTTTCTCGATAAATCAAGCAACTTCACTCTTGCATCTGCTAATGTTAAATCTTTTACCTTTTTCACACTATGGTCGATACTTCCATCATTAATAAAAAGGAACTCAAAATCATACTTTTGAGTTAGAGGTCTAATCGTTGTTGTTAGTTGCTTATAAAATGCATCGATGTTTTCAGCTTCATTGTACATCGGCACACATATTGAAATAAGCTTTTTCACTACTTACACCCTTCCATATATTGTTAGATTTTAATTCCGTAACAATTTTAACATAAATTTGTTATAAATTATTATTTTTTCATTATTTAATAAAATATACATATATATGGTGTTTTATCTTATAAGTAGGTCACTTTACAGTAAGCTAATATTATATTTCTCTAACAAATCTTTCAAAGTAGATCTTGAATTTCCATCGCGTCCTACGATTTCATGAGCAGTAATCATCGAGTTCAATACTGCTTCCTCCGTCGCTTCACCAACTGCTCTAAAAGCGACATCGATCACGTCTTCTGGAATTTGAGGAATCGTTATTAATTTCGCTTTTTCATCGTGTGAAATTCTTGTCGCAGTTGAAAAACCAAATACGACTTCTCCGCTACCTGTTGTAATAATAGAACCTGTTCGTGATAGTCCTGTCACCGTTCTTTTCAAAATTCTTTGAAGTTGTCTTTCTGAAACGGGTAAGTCGGTCGCAACAATTGTTATGACAGAACCTTTATCCTCTTCCTTATACACTTCATCTAATTTTTGCTTTAATTGCTGACCAATTGGATTTCCTTGAATTATGAAGTCTTTCAATATCCCAAAGTTCGTCAATACGAGTACACCTAATGTATAAGAACCAAATTCAAAGTCCATTATTCTTGAAGCAGAGCCAATCCCGCCTTTTAATGAGTAGCAAAGCATACCCGTTCCCGCGCCGACTGCTCCCTCCTCAAATACCTCATCACAGTTATTCAATGCTTCTCGTATATGCTCGGGTTTTACAAATTTACCTCGAATATCGTTGATGATCATATCATTACACTCACCGATTACTGAATTTACCGTACCTGTCGTTCGTCCAATTTCAGGATTTTGTTCTAACATATAATCAATTAAAGTATCTGCTGCAATGCCTGTACTTAAAGTATTTGTCAAAATAATCGGTGTTTCAATGGCCCCAAGCTCAGCCAATTGAACCGTCCCCATCGACTTACCAAAACCATTAATGACGTGACTTGAAGCGATTAATTTCTCTCTGAATACATTTCCGCTATGCGGTAGAATTGCTGTGACACCCGTCTGCATATCCCCTTCGCTTAATGTAACATGTCCTACTTTTACCCCTTTAACATCTGTAATCGCATTTAAAGGACCTGTGCGCATTTCCCCAATCTCAATTCCGTAATCTCGCATTCTTTTTTTATGATGCATTTGAAACACCCCTTTGGTTTTTGTATGTTTATTTCTCTTTTAAACTGTATCCCCTTGCACAGGCTCTACTCCACCTTCAAATCGAATGCGTAGCGAATTGGCTTGCTCTATATGTGGACAATCCATTACTTGAAAGTGAATATGAGCTTCAGAAGAATTCCCCGAGTTGCCACAAAGCGCAAGTAACTCACCACTTTTTACTACATCGCCTTGTTTCACTACGGTACTATATTGCTTCAAATGGGCAATCAAACTATATTCTCCTTCCGCATGTTCGAGAATGATATAGTTTCCTAAAAAATCTGCTTCATTCATCTCACCTACTGGTTGGTCTGGAATATGCTGAATGACTTGAAGTACTTTTCCGTCTAATGGAGCCACTACTTTAGCTCCAAAAGCAAAATAATCTTCATTGTGTATTCCTTCATTTTTAAATGCTTGATGATCGACAACACGTATTAAATCATAGGCATAGCGCTGATGAGGATAGAGATAATGGTAGTTTTCAAATTCGTTCGTGCCACCCCAAAATACAAACCATTCGTCACAAATGGGCATGTGATATGTGTTTTTTGTCCACAGATGATCTGTGTCAAATTGATAGTAAGGACGCAATGTAAAGCCATGAATCGTCCCTTGTAAATCGGTCACGATATGAACTGCTTTTTCACACTGTTCATCAACAAAAAGAATTTGAATCGAATTCATTAGCTTTTTTTCGTATTGACGTTTTAATGCGCTAACTCCTTTTAAAAAGCTGCGACACATTCTGCTAAAACGCCAATAGGAAATCTGCTTTTGAAAACTCTTTGATGTGCACTTATAATATTTTTTCCATTCGCCTTGTACAAATTCCACTTCAAAGTTTGATAACATTCACTTTCATCCTTCCGTTAAAAACTGAATAAACTTCTCTACTTCCACTGTGCGTACTTTGGTTAAAAGATAGGTCGTCGAAATCGGTGGTGAGATGGCTTGTGCTGGGATTGTCATGACTTCGTTCATTTCTTGAATCATTGAATACGGTAAATAGGCACTGCCAAGCCCTGCTTCAATGAATCGTTTTGTTACTTCAATTTGATTCACTGGCATCGTTCGAACAAGTGGATACGCGTGCTTTAGTTGCTGCAAAAATACATCGCTACAATGAGGGTGGTTATGCGTCATAATACGGTCTGTTTGCATAACTCGCTCCTCATCCCAAGTCCCTTGTCTTTTCTTCGACGTTAAAAGCATTGGTTCTTCATGTATATGAAGTGCTTCAATGCTCGGTTGAATCGGTAGAATACGTGCTAATCCAAGATCCGCTCGCCCTGAACTCACCTCTTGCCCCACGTCATAAGAGGAGACAATATTCGTTATGACCTCAATCGTTGGATTTTCAGCCATAAACTGCGCCAACCATGTCGGTAATAGTGATGCCGCAATTTGAGGTGCAACTGCGATAACGAGCTTCTGTTCATATCCCTATTTCCATGATTCAAAAGCTTCCATACCTGCTTCATATTCAGCGAGTAAATCATTCGCAAATGTATAAAATCTCTTCCCTGCTGCTGTTAATGTGACGCGATTACTCGTGCGATGAAATAACGTTGTATGAATGACTTCTTCTAAACGCTGAATATGTTTCGTCACAGCAGGCTGTGTTAAAAATAATTGCTCCGATGCTTGCCTAAAATTTTTCGCTGTTACAACAAATGTTTGTATCCATTTAATTTGCATAGAAACCCCTCTTTACGATAACGAATCATTATACTAAAACGCTATTTTCTTGAATGTTCTTCGGTATATTTTTCCATTATACTCAAATGAATCACAGCGAATCAATAAGGAGATGGAAAAGATGACCAAACAAGATTACTGGAATGCGACGCGTTATGATACGCAACACGCCTTCGTTTCACACTACGGAAAAGATATTTTGTCACTATTACAACCACAGCAAGGCGAGACCATTATAGATGTTGGATGCGGTACAGGCGACTTAGCGCATGAACTTTCAAAACAAGGTGTTCATGTGATTGGCATTGATGCTTCACCAAATATGATTGCCACCGCAAAAGAAAAGTACCCACACATTCCATTCTATGTACAAAGCGCAACACAACTAACAGGCTTTTCAAATGTAGATGCAGTCTTTTCAAACGCGACACTACATTGGGTGAAAGAGCCACTCACTGCTCTACAAAGTATGTACGCCATTTTAAAATCAGGTGGAAGATTCGTCGCTGAATTCGGCGGCGCGCACAATGTCGAAACGATTACACATGCCATCATTGATGAAATCAGACATAAGGAGGAGGTTTTTACATAAGACTTTAAGACTATTTTGATCATTTTTTATTATATCAAAAGTATTGACACTAGTTAAATAAGGCTTATAATTTAATATATAAAAGAAAATATATTGAATTTAAGATATTTATATACATATATACCTTATTAATTACCTAAAACTATAGTTTTAGTAATTAATAGACCTACTTTCATATATTCTTTTGTAACAATTCAATTCATTATGCAAAATTATAGGAGAAAAATATGGATCATTTTTTTTGCGATCAATGTGGTTTATGTTGTCAAAACCTTCATTTATCTGATCAATATTCAGATTTAGATTCTGGAGATGGGACTTGTATGCACTTTGATCGCCAAAGTAAACTTTGCAAAATTTATGAAACAAGGCCTGAAAAATGCCAAGTTGATCATATGTATTCACTATTTTTCTCGTACATGACAAAAGATGAATACTATCAACTAAATTATGAAGCATGCCAACTTTTAAAAAATCAAGCTAAGTAATATTCGTCTATAAGACAGAAAGGACGGCACTATGACACAGACTTCCATAACTGCAGAGTCTAAGCTGAGAAAAAGTCAGGAAAGCCAACAACTTTTCCAACAAGATCATACCTGTGATAAGTACGATTATCTTATTTCAGTAGCATGTGGTGCAATTGGTGGCTTGATTGATATTTTCCTTGTTGGAGCTCCTGGGAAAAGCGTATTAGGTAAATGGACAGACCAACAGACAGATCAAGCTGTAAAAAAATTCGCAAAAATGGTGGGCTGGAAACCGAGAGATTCACAAAAGGATAATGTAGCCAGTGCGATTGGTTTTCTTGAAAAGAAATATCGCGTAAATTACGATCAGCGACATACAAAAGATGTAGATGATTTATTTAATATGTCTGCAAAAAATCACCATATGAAGTCTTTATCTCATGCACCAGATATTGTAGGTTTATTTTTCTCACTTTTAAATCAATTTACTTCTACCTCGTCATTTATGGCAGACGGTAAAATTATCACGATTAAAACAGAAACTTTTGAATTACAGGGTGGTAATTTTATCGCCAAACTATTTTGCGGTATTGCGAATTGGTTTGGTCATATTATGTCAGATATTGCTGGTAGCTCCGGTACACGTGGTAACAGCGGGCGTGGAACGGGTGTAGTAATGCCTTTTTACGAACTATTTCAATTTTGTACGTTTGGTAAATTTAATGTAGGTAAAGACAAACAAGATTTAGCTACTATTGCGACTCGTGCTTTTCAAGAAGGTTATGATTTTAGATTTGGTTTAGCAACTGCTATTCCAGTCATTATTACTGATCTAACGATTCGATTAATTTGGTCTTTAAGACGATATTTTCAATTTCAAAAACCTTTAAAAGAATGCATTCCAACTAAAAAGCACGCTGATTTACGCGTCATGTTGCTATGTGGGTATGGCACACTTTGTGTAATGGATGGCATGGATGCTGGAATTCGTTCAGGTGGTAACTTTTTAAATTTCTTTATGCGTCTTAATTTAATTGCATGGTTCAGATTTGTCACACTCGTTTTCAAAGAGGTCTTTATTCGTATCGGTATTGCTGATCCTTTACAAAAACAGATTGAAGCGTATAAAAAAATAAATGAAGCTTTATTGGTTTATTTACATGAGCTTGAACAAATTGATTTAGTTCAGTTTAAAAAAGAGACATCCGAGTATCAACAAGTAATCACATTATTTTCTACAGTTAAGACTGAAGAAGATTTAAATGTTGCTTTATTAAATACTTTCGAACGAATGGGTTATAACAAGCCCTGGGAGAATGATTTTGATTCACATATGTCAAACAAAAATGCAACTTTGACATTTGATTAAAAACTATATTTCACGGAGGAATTAATTATGCCGTTACCAATTATTTTAGGTGTAGGAGCTGCGGTAGCAGGTTTAGTAGGTGTAGGAAGCGGCGTTCGCGGAGCTGCTAAAATGAAAGAAGCAAATGATACAATGAGCGAAGCAAAAGAGCGTCATGATCAAAATATGGCTGCATTTGAACAAATAAATACAGATACGACGAAAAAAATGGACGAACTGGGTAATCTAGAATTACAAATTTTAAAAGGTTTTGATACTTTCTCTGATACAATCGAAAAAATTCAAAACCGTCCACAATTCAAAGAATATAATAAAGAAGGTATTACATTACCAACTTACGATAAAGAAGTATTAAAAAGTGTTTCTGTAGGTGCTGGCGTTCTTTTAGGAGGACTAGGTGGAGCTACACTTGGTACAGCTGGTGGATTTGCGGCTGCTGGCGCCACTACTTCTGCTGTAATGGCATTAGGTACTGCATCAACTGGAACAGCAATTGCTTCGCTAAGTGGCGTAGCAGCAACAAATGCTACACTCGCAGCTCTAGGTGGCGGTGCTATTGCTGCTGGTGGTGGCGGTATTGCTCTTGGCACAACGATTCTGGGTGCAGCCACACTAGGTGTTGGTTTACTAGTAGGAGGAGCAATATTTAGTGTAACAGGTGGTAAATTGTCTGATAAGGCAGATGAAGCTTTTGCACAAATGGAAAAAGCAGAAGCATCTATTATAGAAATTTGTAATTATTTAAATGAACTAAAGTTAGTAGCTAATCAATATATTCAATCCCTTACAACTGTACAAGAAAAGTATACACATGCATTTAATTATATTTCATATGTAGTAAATGGCCTACACAAAACAGATTGGAATGACTTCACCGAAGACGAAAAACTAGCAACACAAAACGCAGTTCTTCTAGTCGGTTTACTCTACAAAATGTGTAAAGTCAGTCTTGTTCAAAAATCAGATACTGAAGATCATATGAACGCTGTAAACTATGAAGATGTATCAACTGCTATTAGTGAATCAGAAGAAGTTTTAGCTAATTTAAATTAATTAATAATTAAATCCCCCTACTTCCAATTGGAAAGGGGGATTCTTTCGTTTTATAATGTTTTATAAGATTATTAATAAAGGGGGCTCTATAAATGAATTATGGTTGGAAAGGTACATTTGAAGAATTTTTACAGCTTTCTGAAAGTGTGTTTGTACAAACATTAACCACTATGAAAGCTATAGAAAAATATATTTTAGAACTAAAAGAATAACTAATATATAGAACTACAATTAAAATTGGCACTGACTGCCTTTTTTGGACAGTAAGAAAATACCTTCTAAAAACTTAGTCAACAGTAATTTAACGGCGAATAGTTGTTTATCTACTATTCCCTTATATGATTTATTTCCAAAAGTAATTACAAAAGCTTTTTCCTCTAATTGATGAATTTTTTGTATATCTTTCAACGATATCTTATCTTTACCGTAGTGATGAATAAGCTTTAATTGCTTTTTAACATAACTTATACTCACATATGTATAACCTTTCGGATGATCTAAAAAACCATGTATTTTTACATATGGACACTCCAATTTAATTTATTTTAATTGGGTTTCAAAATATAATTTTCTAATCTCTTCTATGTCTAAACGAAAATTTAAATTTAAATCCCCGCTAGAACTTTTTAAAATTATTTTATTTATCGAGCCTTCATAATCGAATGCTTCAATTTTGAGAAGAATGTCATCTTTAATGAAATAACTCTTTATTGTCTTAGTAGGTGCAAATATCCCACCTGAGTCTTCAGCTATAATATAATCATGAAAAACATCTATTTTATGACTACCAATTTTTGAACCGTTTTTTATAATTTCCGAGCCTGTTTTACTAAAAAAGCAATACCATTTACTCACTTCTCTCTATATAAAATCTACTTATTCTATAAATTACTCCTACATTACATTTAAAACTCAACTTTTTCATTCAACTTCAAAGAATCTTTCGTTAATTGGTAAGCGTGTTTTTGACGAATAAGCATACATTCTTTATACGCTTATTCATGGACTCTTTTTATCCAAATCTTTCGACCTAGTTTAAATAATTTATATCCGGCATTTAAATGTAGGGTCTGGTAGGAGTGCATCCATGACTACGCCACCTAGCATATCAAAGCTTAATTCTAAGCCAAGTCCAATAGCTGAAAATACCGCAAATTCAGCAAGAGCTGTGACCATTTGATTTTTAGCGTTTCTAAAAGCTTGCTCATTGTTTACGCCTTTAAATAATGCAGTTACATAACTAAGTGCAGCTGTTGCTAGTTGAACACTTAATAAAGAACCATTTATTTCAATCATACTGGAAAAGAATTCATCGACTACGCCTACTGATAGATCATCGAATACCCAATCTAATACGGATCCTGTTGAGTAAGATAATGCGCCTATTCCTGAGCTAGTAAGCGTTGAAAATATAGCCGTCTTGGCTAGTACTTTTTTCTTCTCATTCCAAGGAAGTTCGCTATTTTGTAATTGATAATATGTAACTAACTGTTTGATTGTAATCCCCAGTAAAGCTGTTGGAGCTATAGATACTAAACCTACTTCGAAGAATCCAGGTACGATTTGACTTTCGTTATATGAAAGTGTTTCTGCAAGACGATCTTCATTCGACATTTTCACATCTAAGTATTCATCTTGTGTAGGATTTTTATAGCTTCCTCCGTGTAAATACTCCAGATGAGCAGAATCAGTTGCTAAAATAATATTATCTGAATCACCTGCCAGCTCTATGTTTGTAGCGTTCTCATGGACTGTCTCAATATGATGTCCTTGTATTCCCTCTACAGGATAAGCTTGTCCAGGTTGCCATTCTCGAATAGCTTCTAACTCATCATTTGTAAAAGATACTAAATTTCCTTCATCGTCAACATATTGTAGAATCTCGGAAGGTGCATTAACATCTTCACTTGCAAAAAAATGCATCATTTCCCACTCATTTTCAACACCCTGAGACCGTGCATAGTCGATGGAATTCGTATCAATTTCTTGTGATAATTGTAGTTCTTCAAATCTTTTCGTGACATCTTCTTCGTAATGTAAATACTCTAATTCTTTTGGTTCAACCCAAAGTTCATCCACTAACCAACTTGTCCCCACAGTTGTGACACTGAGTACGGGTGTAATTGCTGAGTGATACAAATGATTATATTCTGGTCTGATTAATTTCATAACATTACATCTCTTTAGTAGGAGCCTTTAAAATTCGCTCAGTCATTTCCGGTTTGATATTTGCATCTAATTTTGAAAAAATTTCAGAATATATATTTTGATAATAGATTTGCGTAGGTTGCGTCAAATACTGTAGTTTCCAACCGCCCAGTTCTTTTATAACCTCGCGTAATGTTCCTCCTGTTTTAACAGTCGATTCATTATCCTTAAAGTACTCGTGTGCTCGTTTAAATGCTTCTACAGCTTTTAGATTATAGGTTTGAATCTTTTCTTCGGATGGCTTCTCCATGATCTCTGCTGCTAATTTCTTAGTGATCATTTGATATTGTTGAAGTAAATATGGGTATTTCTTCAATGCATCTTTGTTAATGGACTCATCTAACTTTTCAATTCCCTCCATATTTTCCTTACTATTTAAAACAAATTGATTTAATTTATTTACTTGAGCCTGTAAGTTTCGTTCTTGATTCAGATTAAATTCTTCCATAAATTCATGACCTAATCGGATTGTTTCGTCTTTTACTTGTTGCGCAAAACTAGCATCCTCTGCTCGGCAATGATCAAAGAAAATACGGCTTGTATGATTCATTTTTTCAATAATTGTTGGCTTTGCACGATCTGTTGCATTTTTTAATGTATCTTTCAATAATTCCATATATTCTTCAAAAAAATCTCGATGATCTGGAAATTTATTTAACGCTGACTCTAAATATTGTAATTTTGTACGTTGATTGCGCTGATTTTCAATTAATTGCTTCCATTCATTTTGGCGTAATTGATCGTATGTTAAGTATGTATGTAAATCATCCTTTAACTGCTGACTGATTGTTTCCTTCGTTTCTGTTAACTGTTGATTCATATGTTGTATGAATTCCTGTGATAACTTATCAAATTGATGTGGTGTTGTTAACTCCAGCTGCTCCATTCTTTGAACTAGTTCCATAAATAATACTCGGTCTTTTTTGTTTTGTAACAATAATAAAATCAATAAGATTAAACTCACGGTTACAATAATACACGTTGTTAGTAACATGATGACACTCCTTCTAGGTGATATATTATACCTAGTTCTATTGTCTTATAAAATGGATTATTTATCAATTTAAAATATACACAATTTATAGCTTTTTTATCCATTTTTTTCTTGTTTACTAACTAAAAAAACGAACTCTACATCAAATGTAAAGTTCATTCTACCTAAGCTATCGTTCAATATCTACATTAAAGAGTGGCATGAGCTTACCAATCGTATAGTCCTCTAAATAAAAGTGATTCACGACATATTCTAAAACTTTTTCAACTATTAAACTAAATCTTTTAAACTTTTTTTATATTTGTTTTTCCACTCTGTTAGTCCATTAGCACTTCGTCCCATGACAAAATCAGCAGCCGCAGATGGACTTGAAAATAATAAATCTTCTTGTACAATGAATTCGCCCTGAATTTCTTTAACTTTTTCTGATTGAATAAGCTCATTTCGTTTCAGAATGGCTCGTTCACCATAAGATTTCACGTAACTATCTGCAATTTTAGAATTAACTAAAACAACAAACCCTTCTTGTGTTTGAATACCTCTAGCTTGGGCTCCACGCGCACCCTCGATATAAAATAATTCATCTTCATTAAGTTCAATTTGTTCTTTTATATCCTCAAATAGCTTATGACCTAAAATATTTACTAGCATCGTTAAATTGCTAATATATTCGTCCATTTCTGCGCGATCAGCTTCAGAGATAGATGGAATAGGTGGAATATTACCATTCATTACGACATAACGCTTGGCTGCCTTCGCTTTCTCATATAACTTATTTTCAATATATTTAATATGTGCTTTATTAAAATTTTCATCCTTACTAATAAATACAATTACTTCGTTCCAAAAATCCTTTTCACGTAAATGGTCTTGCAAACGCTTATAGACATCTTCTGCTTCACCAATATATACAGCATCTTTATCTTCTTCATTCTGACCAAATAACATATACACACCTGTAGAGCTTAAATTAGGTCGATCTGAGCATTTTTTCACTTCTGTACGTGGGATACGGTAGGCCAACCCTGTCCAATTCGAAAGTTCACACGTTAAACGCCCACTTGAATCACCATCAATTAAAAACATTTTAATCGTTTTACCAAAAACCATTTCTTCACCTCTATGTATTGATTTACTTATATCATTTTACCTTATTTATACTTTAATAGAGATAATTAGTTTAAATTATAGTGGTGGTTTTTGTTATTAATAATTTTATAAATCCCTATATTTTTCATTCATATTTATCTTTCCCTCCACAAAAACAAGCCTACTCATCTAGTCGAGTAAGCTTATTTTCCATTCCTCTGTATATCTTCAATCAAAAGGTCGATCCATGCTTCTTGGTATGCGACTTTTTTATTTTGGTGCATTTGTTCGACAACGTTTGGCAGTATGGTGATTGACTTTAGCTTTGCTAGGCGATCATCGGATAATGTTTCACTCATAGCATTTTGATAGCATTGCACATCCATTCGCCAAAGATTCACGCGAGAACCATAACGTTTTAGAATATTTTGTGCGATGTGTAAACCTTCAGGGTCTAAATCTCCCGCATAATAAATCGCTACATCTGAATCAAGTAAATCTAATAGGCGCCAACCAGCCATGCGTACTTGACCATGTGTACAAATAATCGGTGCTTCTGGATTTATGTCCATTAACGTAGAGGCGACACTCGAATTTTCTACTATATATACACTCTTATTAGAGAGTGGTTGTACGCGTGTAATATTTAATAACTCACGCATCGGCATATTGAGTGCACTTTTGGTTTGGTTAGCTGCTTCCCATACTTTATGAATCGATTCATGAGTATAACCGACCAAACCTTGTACAGTAACAAAATTCCATAAATCGTCTTGCACAATTTTTAGTGTAGCTAGTAAATCTACACGTTCTTCTGTATTTTTTGGATATGCTATGTGTTGCTTATTTAAACTAAAAGCAGCATGAACTAACAGTTTTCCGAGTACTGTATTTGTATCAAATGCATGTGGATTTCCAGTCGCTTTTTGAGAAAAAAGGGGCAATCGCATAAATTGATTATAAATAAGATGTTGTTCCAATGCTTTTGCCACAATCTCTAGATCTCGTAAAATAGTGGCTTGTTGTTGCCAAATAAAACGACTATCGGATTCGCGTTTTAGAATCTGTTGTAACCATGCTGGATAGTTGGTTAGGATACTTTCTAGTTGTTGCACAAAATTTTTATTTACATTTTCTTGTTCCAGCATTTTTTGTATTTTCGTTTCCAGTTGTTCATTCAAAATGGCTTCAATCAATTCTTTTAGCGTCATATGAGAAAACGCAGATGTCATAAGCTGTTCTTCGAATTGTTGTAATGTTACTTTGCCTTTACGCTCGAGTTGAATCGCAGAAACGCCTAAAAATCCAGCGATTTCTGCAATCTCCTCTGCGCTAAAATCTTTTAAGGATACAGTTCCACGCATTCTACCAAGTGAATAATATTTTTTCTTAAAGTGTTCAAATAACTTCAAAAAAGCTGTATTTTGAAAGGCATCTAATTTATTCAATAAGCACACGTTCCTTACCATTCCATCGATAATTCAGTACCGTGACATAATCTGCATTTTTCGGACGCACTAATTCTGCAATTGCAAGACTCGGAACAGTATCACAATCTCCCCAAATCGCTTGCGAGTTCATAATATAATTAAAGCCAAGTTGTTCAACGACTTCAAACATATCTCGAATATTTTGATCATCTACACCCGCAAAAGCTTCATCTAACGAAATGATGTATGGAGCCATCGCATCTGCTTCTTTATAGCGTGAATAAGCTGCTGTAAAGAGTGGAATATACATCGCCATTGCTTTTTCACCACCACTAAATTTATAAAAAGCATTATTAGTTAACTCTTTTTTCGATTCATGTTGGCGTGTATAGTACAGTACAAATGAAAACCATTTACGATAATCTAATACTTCTTTTAACACTTGGCGTAACGTGTTTCCTTCGTTTCGTAAACCAATCGACTCTTTTGCACTTTCAATACGCGAACGAAAATGCTTAGTAATCTTTTGTAAATCTTCTTCACTTAAGAAACTACTTTTACGCTGTAATAATTGAACAAGTTCTTTCGTATCCAGTTCTGCTTCTGATTCTGCTGTACGCGGTTTCCAACTAACTGAAAAAATTAATCCAGATGAGTTATCACGCTCAGCCATTATTTTGTCCATCTGTTTCACCCATTGCTCTGCTCTAGAAATGCGCTGTCGTAAAATCGTCCCTACCGAATTAACGATAATATCTTCATACAACTCTCGGTCCTGTGCATCTAAATAATGCCGACTTTCTTCAAGCTCTGCTGCAAGAACCGCATCAATTCGATATGGACTTACACGCTGACCGCGATAATCTAGCTCTACTATGCGTCGACCACGTAATTGTTTAAATGCCTCTAAGCGATCGTCCACCACATCTTCAAGTTGTGGAAGTAAAGCTGTTTCTTTTAAATAACTATTCACATTATATTCCGTCAATGCATGCATTTCTTCATTCTGCACACGTGATAAATATTCTTGTAATTTCACTCGGTCTTGCTGCATGTTATATTGTTTTACAATATCTCGTGGTTCCTTACTCTCAAGTTGAATAAAGCCTAAATCAAGTTCTTCTTGCAATGCTCGTTTCCATTGCTCGACTAATAAGATTGAAAACTCTTCGTCCTGCTGTAATTGTTGAAGTACATCTTGAATTTTTTCTTGCTTTGCTTCTTGTTTTGGTATGTCTGTACGTAGATCATTATCACGTTTTTCTAATTCACGTAGTTCCTGCTGCACTTTAGCAATCCGTTGTTGAATCGCCTCTGCTCCCTCCAACTCAAGTTGCTGTTCTTGTGATGTAATTTCAGCTATGATTTGATCTTGTTCAGTTTGTATATCGATTATGTCACTATGAAATTCATCAATCTCTAATTCAATTTCCTCAAGGTTTTCTTTTATGTGTACTAAATCACTTTGTACATTTGATTTTTCCATAAGTACACGCTCTAAGTCATTCAATTCTTCTAAATAATCGTCCATATATTGAATAGCTTCATTTACTGCTTCTGTCGTTTGTACAAGATTTATTTTTTCTTTTTCCGTATAGAGTTGCTGACGGAGTGTTTTTAATTCCAAATGAACAGCTTGCCATTGGTCATCAATCTTTTTTTGCTCCTGTTGTTTAATCTTTTGTGTTTCACGTCGATTTCGTATTTCCACATCAATATCATATACGGTTTTGTCACTCGGTATAGTTGCCTCAAAGCTTCGTGTGTCACGTAGCTGTTGTTCAATCTCATTATATTTTTGGCGTTCACTTTGCAACTGCTCTTCTATTTCACGCATCGTTTGTTGTACAAGCTCCATTTGTTCTAACTGATATCGTTTACGCGAAGTACGTCCGATAAATTTTGACGGTCCTTGTTTAGGTGCATGTCCCGTAATAATACCTAAACGATAAAAACCTTTTTCATCAATAGTGAACACACTTTCTGTTTCATCAATTGGTATGCTTCGCAGTATATCATCTACTAATGCGCTTGAGATCTCTTGACCTTCAACATCTGATTGTAAAAAATCTGCCAACGTATGCCCAAGTAAGCTTGGATTTGCAACTAAAAATGAATCTTCTTCTACATTAAAAGTCTCTGGTGAGATTAAGCTATCTAAAATACCTGTGGAAGCTAGCGCTGCTTCAATGCGCGCTTTTTGTTCATCTGTTACATGCTCTTGAAACTCGACAGCCGCATAAAAAGGGAGGTACGGAATTTGTTGTTCCGTTAATTGTTGACGAAAAGCGACTGTACCTGGCATTCTACTTGGATCTGCGAATTCTTCTGATTGTAACTTTTCGAGAACTTGTTGCTGTTCTATAAGAGCGTGTTGTAACTGCTTTTGCTTCTCTTTATTTACTTGTAGCTTAACCTCAAATTGTGCGCGTAATCCATTTATTCCTGTAATCAAAATATTCGTCACATCATGATAAGAAGACTGATTATATAACTGTTCAAGCATTAACGAGATCTGTTGTTCCTGTTCGGAAGAGAACGCAATTTGATTATATGTTTTCATCCACATGAAAATAGCTGTTTTTAGTTTTTGTAATTCCTCTGAATACCAGTGACTTGCTTGCTCTATATCTTTTTCTAATAAATCAATTTCTTGTAATAGATTAGAGGACTGGATTTGAAGCTGCTTATCTTTCTCTTGCAAATGATTTAAAGCAGCAATTTGTTTTTCAAGTTGACGTAGCTGTTCTTTATGTTCTTTCACTTCTCGTTTCCAAAACTTAAAATCTGCTGACTGTCTTTCTAAACTATTTATATTTAAAGTATGTTGTGCAAAATCTGCTTCTTCTGCTAACGACTGCATGTTAAGGGTGATTTCTTTTTGCTTACTCTTAGTTGATTCCAGCGTATATTCTTTTTGCTTTTGTGTTTCTAGTTGCTGAATTCTTTTCATTTCTTTTGCATCTTTTTTTACACTTAATTGATTTAGCCTGTTTTTAAGTGTCGTTAGTTGTTCTTTATTTTCATGTAGTTTTTTAGTGATCGTCCAGATCTCATGTCTTGATAACGATTGTTCTTCATTTTTGTATACAGCGAGATTTGTTTTTATTTGCCTATATTCTTGCTGAAGCTGTTCAATGGATTGTTTGATTTGTTCTTGTTCCTTCAAGTTCGTATTCTTCTCATTACGGATTGTCGCTAATCGTTCCTCTGCTTGTAAGACACGTTCTGCTCGCTCAACTAGAATATACGTATTGTACGCATCATAACGCTTCACAATTTTTTTATTTGCTTCATATTCAATGGTTAATTGCTCTAATTGTTGTTCCGTTTGATCCATACTTTCAATCGTATCCGATAAATGGCGCAATTCATCATCTGTAATAGGTGGAAGGGCTGATTCTAAAATTTCGTATAGTACGGTTGGTTTAAAATCTTTGGAGAGCTTAGGCGCGCGTAGTTGAATTAATAGTTTAACTAAGTCTTCATATGCCTCCATAGTTTCAAAACCAAATACATATTTATTTACAAGTGCCGCATATTCTTTTTGTGAATTCGTAACCATACCACCAGTGCCAATGCGGTTCGTTAGTTCCTTTTGAGAAAATGGAATTATTTCATTCAAGCTGCGATGAGCCAGCTCTAGGTCAATACCAATTCGGCGATTGTCGGTGATGACAAAATACCAAGACTTCAAATCTTTATGACGACGTGCCTGCATACCAATACCTGTCGTTATGTACTGCTCTGTTCCAGCCATTTTATATTCTAAAAATAAATAGCCTGTACGCTCGTCACGACCCGAAATTTCTTCTTCCCCTAACAAATAGTCACTCATTTTTCTCGCTTTAGAGCCAAATGGATCTAATCGATCGGGTGATTTTTTACCATCTAATAATACGGGAATAAAACTCTGCATCGTAACTGATTTTCCTGAACCGTTTGTACCTCGAAGTAGTAACTTCCCATTTGCAAATTCAAAAATTTCATCATCGTAATACCAAAAACTGAGTAGACCTGCTCGATTCATTTGCCACTTCGTCATACTTCACCCTCCTTTTGATAGTCTGCTGGATATGAACCACTTAAAACGCCTAATAGCGGATGGATGTGTATAAAACCTTGCTCAACTGTCGCCATCTGCCAGTAAACGAGTTCTGTTACAACATCTTGTCGGACTGCCGCAACCGACTTTTCACGGTAAAGTTTTGCCCACCCTTCACCTAATTCATTTTTTAATTCTTGTATAATTGTATTTAATTGTCCGTCCGTTAAGATTATATCTCCATTCTCTTGTGGAGGATAATGCGCTACATTTTTGTGTAAATAACTCGAAAGCTGAAGTAAAATATCGGTTACCGACTTAGTGTTTGGAAAGAGTTCATAATAATTTTTCGGCTCTGTAACGGATAAAAAAGCTGCATTTTTAAATACATGCAATTTAAAATCACTATGTTTTTCAATATCATCACTCATTCGATTACGGAAGTTTCGAATATATAAAAAGTCTGGGTCCTGCCCTTCCTGACGATACATGACAGGTGACGTAAATAATTGACGGTACACTCTTTTTCGACGCTCATCTTCATTTGTTAGTGAGTGTTCTAGGTGTAGCAGTTCTTCAGCACTTGAAAACATCGTAAATTCATCTGGATGTACACGCATAAAATAACGACTATAGATTGTCACTTCATATAATACTTCTTGTTCCTCATGATGATCAAAACGCTTTACATCTCCATCAATTGTTTCGATTAGATGTAGTTCTACTAATGTTTGTATTGCGCGAATCAGTGATTTCCTATGTTGAAATAATGTCCAGTCCAGCTCTTCTTCTTCGTAACTAAGCGCGCGAATTTCTTCACAAAGTTCTGATAATAAAAATTGTTCTTCAATTCCCTTACTCTCTATAAATGCTAGTGCATAACAAAAAATCATATAGTCCATCGGCGCTTGAAAACTTTGAATGCCCATCCAGCTTTCAGGTTTAATCGGTATTTTTTCAAGCTTAATGAAGTGTTGACGAACATGTAACTGAAGTCCTAACTTTTCGGACACATACCGCTGTATCACTTTTTGACGTTCACGAATTTGCTGATACATCTTCGGCTCTTCTTTACGCAATACCCAAAAATGATGTAATAAATAATCTAAACTTTGTACAGCCTTCTCATCAAATAATTCATCCATTTCGCCCCTCCTCTCTCAATTCAAATAACACATCATTCATATGAAGATCGCCATCAAGTGCATGCAAGATTATTTTTTCTTCCAGTGGCTTTATATGTAGCAGCATACCCGACTCAGTCGTTACAAATCCCTCTTTATTAGCGCGTGCTTTTGACATCCATGTTAATAGAAGTTTTCGCATAAAAGGTTCTACTACATCAAGCTTTGATAATTGTACAGAACCATTTTCAAAATATTTTTTGACCGCTTTCTCTTGGTGATACCGCTCTTTTAAATATTGTTCACGCTGTTCTCGCTTTTTCTCTGTCTGCAAAGGTACACCCGTTGCTTTTGTTTTTTCACGATAGCGATTGGTTCGCGGCTTAATAATCACTTTTTCAGGCGCATGATCCCATGTATCACTATACAAGTCATCCGTTGTATGTTTTTTCAACTGCACATGCTTCACTTGCATAGCACCAAAAACAATTGCAGAAATTTTATGCGCTTCTTCCAACGTTTCACACTTCGCAAACCATTTAGCCAAATGAACATAATCATTTCGGCGACTTTTAAAATGATGTTGACGCTCTCCTAAACGCTGCACATAGCGCGTAATACGCCGAATCATCTCATTCGTTTGCCACTGAAGAACTTCTAACTCACTTTTTTGACCATCTACATCTAAAAACCATCGTTGAATGGAGTGATACGTTTCTGTATATCGCTCCAAAAGCTGCTCATCTGAAACACCTACCTCTTCAAGTCTCGGAATAGACTTCTCTTTCTCGACAAGCTTTTGAAAAAAAGGAAGTAACGAGCGCTTCGTATGACGCTCTAGAAGTTCTTTAATTTGTGCGGATGTTTTTTGCAGAGACACAATGAAATCCCGCAAATAATTTGTGAATTGTGCTTTATACACTAAAAAAGCCTCTGACTGCATACGTTGATCTGTCTTTTCACTATTTATATAAGCAATATAATCTGCCGTACTTGTACGAATCGTTTTAAAAGACCTTAGAATATCTTCCCACACGTGCATACTTCGATCTGCATTATCTGATTGTTGATCCAACTTTTGTAAAGCATCTAGTAAGCGCTCAAATTGAGACGGTTCAAGCGAGCCTTTGAATCGATCATCTACGATATTTTCAAGTTCAATCAGCATACGTTCAATTTGAATCGTATAAGGTGTTGGATAATATTTAAAACGTTTCTTTTTATATTCCTCGATTGTCCGCGCATTCGTCATATCTTGTCGCGCCGATAAATTATTCCATTCCACGAGCTTAGCTAAATTTTGATGCAACACATCTTCATCATAGTCTTCAAACTGTGGAAAAGACCGCACATGCTGCAACACTTCTTCTGGCGTTAAATAATCGCGCATACGCTCATGTTGTTCATAAAAGAATCGCAAAATCGTACGATATTGTGCAGCTGAAGGAGCTGTTAAATACGCTGTTTCCACCACTTGCTTCATTGTAGAATCCATTGCCTACCTCCTCTTTTTTATCTCTCTATATAAATTAGTAATAATTGAATATCCTATGTAAAATAATAACAGAAAAATTAAATAGTATCTCTTAAATGTCGTTATGCAATAAAAAACAAACTATACAATATATGTAAAGTTCGTTCTACCTAACCTGTCGTTCAATATCCACATTAAATAACGGCATGAGCTTACCAATTGCATAATCTTCTAGATAAAAGCGATTCACAACATGTTCCACACCGTGTAAAGGAATGTAGCTAAAGCCTACATGGTTCACGATGATATCGGCAGTATTCGCATGCGATTGAAATAACCGTTCCATCCCTCTACGCAATTGATCAGACGTCGTTTTCCCTGTATATTTTGCTTGATGAATTTGTAGATGTAGCGCCATTCGCTTCAAAATACGATCCGCACTTTTCCCAACATACAATGGAATATGCCCTTGATATTTTGTGAGCCACGCGTCCGTCCACTCAATCTCCACTGAATGATACGCATCTGGTTCATCTTCACCTACTACCTTCTTGCCCTTCACCGAATAAGTCCGTGTACAATCTGGCGCAAAGAGTGGTTGAAGACGCTCTGGAGAATCATTCAACCACCAAAAGACATAGATGCCCCCATGGTCAAGAATTTCAAGTGAAGGTATGTCCATCACCATTTTAAACTTCCAACCTGAAGGATAATTTTTGTGCAGCTCACCATTTTTATTCTTCACTTCGAGTAAAAGGTTTGTGATGGGCTGTGGTTCTGTTGCACGCAGCTCAGTATATAATTGTTCGAGGTTTTCGGTTAGTGATGGCATGGGGGACCTCCAGAAAATTGTTTAGATTGTATATTAATAACTGTATAAACTACATTTCTATGTAGCATTCGAGATATTTTTTCATTGTAAAATAAAAGGAATTATATTTATAAATAATATCTATCAACTTTAAATTAATAGTCGAAGGAAAATAAAAATTGTATTTTTCAATAAAACTCCCTATTGAAAAGGAATTCAGTGCTGCTATGTCTAGATACAAAAATAATCGCTAAGTACAAAAAAATTATAATCAAGTCTTGGGCACACTAATTTTACTTTGTCTCAAACTCGAAGAATTTTTACTAAGCCAAAATGCTATTTATTTTTCCTTTCCAATCATCTCTATGAATTAAGCGCCATTCATGCAAATTATTTTTCACTATAAAGGCTTTACTCATTTGTGAGATAGTTTTCCAATCTCCCTTAATTATATAAGTTGCGTTCCCAAGAGTTGCATTTTCAAAGACGAATATCCCTTTCTTTTTAAATCCAAATATATAATAACCCGCAAGTCCATTCGCGCCCACAGCCTCAAAGTCGGGCTTATAACTTGCGATGGTATCCAACCTACCCCATATAACGGGTTGCTTACCTTTTTTACAGTTTTCAACATATTGTCTTAAACATTCTCGACGTTCACCCCAAGCTGTACCGTCGCTATCCAATATAATCCAATTTAATTTTTCAACCTTTTTAGGTTTACGATAAGTTTCTAAATTCTCATAGTAAATTTCACAACAACCTACTAATTCTAATAAAATGTTTACTCCAAGAATAGCATCGTCTAAATTCTCTTCTTTTGAAAATGTTTGAGCTATCATCAAAAATAAACCTTCACCGTTGCTTTCAATAGCTAACTCTAAACTTGGACCTGGAATTAATTCTTTTTGGTAAACTTCACGGCACACATCTACATAATCTGTTACTTCTTCTGTTTGATTACGACCTCTGAATTCTCTTCGTGTTGTATACATTGAAAAATATATCGGTACTTTAGGAAGGTCTTTACGCGCGAATTCTTTACCTTCAATATTAAACTTTGTAAATCTCCTCTTTTTAGGCGGTAGCATGACTTGTCCTTCTTCAAGTTTCTCAAATCCGATTTTTTTTAATTTTTTCTATATTTTCTTCTTCAATTTGGATTCCTAATCGGAACTCAGTAATGCTTTCATCTAAAAACTTATTTAATGATCTAATGTATTTTTTTTCTTGTATCATTTGCAACATCTCCTTTTATAATAAAAAGACAGCTCTAATAAACTTAGAAACTGTCTTTCGTACTTATTCTGGATGTCTGTTCATGATGTTATAGTTCGCGCACAATTTCTTCATCTAATATCTTCTTACGCTTCTCCCAATCTGGCATTAGTGTAAATAGCATATTGTAAAAGTTTTCACTGTGATTGTTGTACTTAAAGTGTATTAATTCGTGCAATATTACATAGTCAATGCAGTATTTCGGCGCCTTGATAAGCTCTGTATTAATTAAAATCGTATTGTTGTCAATTTGAGCTGATCCCCAGCGCGCTTTCATGACGCGGATTTCGAGTTCTGGCTTTTCAACGCCATACTTCCCGATTAATGCCGACATCTTATTTAACGATTCTTCAAATACTTTGTATGCCTTTTCCTTATACCATGCATCTACAAGTTTCGCTTTTTTAGAACGGTTCAATGGATTTTGGACGTGTACATATATAAAACCTCTAAAATATTTGACCGATTCCTCTGCTGATTGTTCGACGCGCAGGCGGTATTGTTTTCCTAAATATTTGAAAGACTCTCCACTGACATATTCGCGTTCGCTTTGTTTATGCGGAAGTACGTCTTCAAATTGCTTTACGTTTTTCAAAACCCAAGAGCCTTTGCTTTTCACAAAGTCATATATAAAACTTAATGGTACTTTTTCATTTGCTGACACTACGATACGCATGTCAGGCTTAATATTTAAATTGACGTTTTTAACGTCTTTTCTCTCAATCCAAAAATCAATAGGCTGATTGCCGAAATGAATTTGGTGCTTTTCCATATTACTCACTACCTTAATAACGCTTGATGGCTACTGTTTTTACTTGTTCAATCACTTTATCAATCGTGTCGAAGTCTAATGTTACATTATTTTCATTTGAGAAATCAAACAATAAATCATCAATGTCTTGCTCAATACGATTGTGAATTTGCAGGTTGTTATGCCAATCTACTTTTTGATGTTGCTTTATTATTTCATCCATCTTTAACGCTAAATTTGCGAAGTCTTCATCGCCATAGGAAGCTTTTTGATCCTTTATTGTTAAAACGTCCTTAGTCACGCCGTAGAAGGCTTGTGCATGGCCATTATCTTTAATGATTGATGGATAATCTTCTTTCGGCTCACCTTGACGAAATTCTTTTAGCAATTCATTCATCGAATTTAAGTAATCCGCTTCTGTTATGCGCTTTTCCTTATATTCATCAATGACCTGCTGAATGCGCTCAGAGAACTTCTTATAATACGCAGGGTTTTCATTCCACTTTGTGCTAATACTTTTCGTTAAGCGTGTACGAATTGCATCCGCCTTTGCACGCTTTGAACCAAGACGTTCAAGTTCTTCCTCAAATCCTTTTTCGTTCAAAATGTCAACAGGGTTCGTAATACGAATAATGTCTTCGGCTGAAATATATTGGTCCATCAGCTTTTGCATTTTCGCTTCGTATTCCTTATGATCAATCGAATCTGAGTAGCGTAATTTAACGCTTTTGCGAAGTTCTTGGAAGAATTTTAAGTCTTTCTTATATTTGTTCAGTTCATCTTCCTGTAAAGCATTGTATATACGCTCTGATTCTAAAGCGATAGCAAGATTACGTGCAAATTTACTTAACGTATCATAAAAGTCGTTCCGCAGTTCTTCGTCTTCTAATAGCACTTCAAACTCTTCAATATCTGACTTATTACGAATCGGCGCAAAGATGTCCCATAGCTGTGAATGGTATTGACGAAGCTCACCGATAATTGTAATAACATCATAAATGGCTCCTTGAATATCTTCTGGGTCGAAGTTTTCAAGTCCCGCACCTGAATACATCTGTAATGCTTCATCTAACTTTTCTAGTAAACCACGGTAATCGATGATCAGCCCGTAATCCTTACCTTCATATAGTCGGTTTACGCGGGCAATCGCCTGTAATAACGTGTGTTCTTTCATTGGCTTATCAATATAAAGAATCGATGCACGTGGTGCGTCAAAGCCTGTCAAAAGTTTATCTACTACAATCAATAAATCAATGTCATCACCGTTGATAAATTCATCTTTAATGGCATCTTCATAAGCATCTGGTGTTCCATAACGGTCCATCATTTTCTTCCAAAAACGCTGTATTACATCTTGTGAGTCTTCATCAATGGAATCGTGACCTTCACGCTGATCTGGTGGAGAAATAACGACCGCACAATTTAAATCGCCAAATTCTTCAAATGCGTTTAAATAACGAATTGCCTCCATCTTACTATTTGTTGCCAACATCGCTTTAAATTGCGAGCCTTGCGTTTTATAGTTGCGATAGAAATGTTCATTAATATCAAATGCAATCATACTAATACGTTGGTCCGAAGAAGCAATACGTTCAAAGTGCGCCCACTTTTTCATTACTTCTTCTTTTTGATTGTCATTTAAATGACGCGTAATCATGTTTAGACGGTTATCAATTGCAGTCTTATTTACTGTTTGGTCCACCATTTTCCCTTCATATAATAAAGGTACGATGGCTTTATCATTCACCGCATCTGCAATCGTATATTTATGAATCAGCTTACCGAACTTAATCATTGTGCTTTTTTCTTTTTTCATTAAAGGCGTACCAGTAAAGCCTAGATACGACGCGTTCGGGAATACTTTCTTCATTTTGTTATGGAGCTCCCCGTACTGTGTGCGGTGTGATTCATCGACAAGGACAAAAATATCACGTGAATCATTCACTTGCTGTTTTGCTGACGCTGTATTAAATTTATTAACCAGTGTAGTGACGATATCGACATTACCGTCATTTAACAACGTAATTAAATGATTACCTGAATTTGCACGACTTGCTTTTAGACGTGTATGATTAAACGTCTTATGAATTTGTTTGTCCAGTTCTACACGGTCTGTTACAATGACTACTTTTGGATTACAATCTGATAACTCCGTTAATATATAGCGTGCCAACATGACCATTGTTAATGATTTACCAGAACCTTGTGTATGCCAAATAACACCCGATTGACGATTACCTTTTTCATCACGCTGTTCCACTGTATTTAGAATTTCTTTAATAGCAAAATACTGTTGGTAGCGCGTCACCTTTTTCACATCTTTATCAAATAGCGTAAAGAAGGCTGTGAGTTCCAATAGACGCGCTGGATGGAATATGGAAATAATATTTTTGTCTTGCGTTGTTGGTAAGCGGTCTGCAACAGCTATCTGTAACAACTGTTCTAACCAATCCTGTTCTTCTTCTTTCCAAACAGACCAGAATTTTTTCGGCGTACCGCATGTTGCGTACTGTGTTTCATTTTTATTTGTCGCCATAACAATTTGAACGAACTTAAACAGTTGTGGAATATACTCATTCTTTTGGTTGCGAATCATTTGACTGATACCTTGGCTTATTGAGATAGAAGCTTTTTTACATTCAATGACCGCAAACGGAATCCCATTTACGAAAAGCACAAGATCTGGACGTGCAAGCTTTCCATCTGCACGCTCCACAGAAAACTCTTCTACTACATGAAAGACATTGTTTTCAATATTGTCCCAGTCTATAAAATGTATAGTAAATGATTTCTTTGAACCGTCTGGAAGAAACTCGGTGTAGCTTCTCCCTAACATAATGGTTTCATAAATCATCTCATTCGCCTTAATCAGACCATTTGTTAATGGCTCATCCAAATCGCGAATTGCTTGTTGAATATTGTTTTCGGTAAACGAATAAGATATCCCCTTGTATTCATAGCAATTCATTTTTCGTAGTTGTTCTTCCAATACATCTTGCAGTAACACATTATGAAGATTCCCACGCATTTGTTCTGCTTGTTCAGTTGGGATATAGATATACCCTACACTTTGTAATACTTCCAGTGCAGGCTGTTGACTTATATTCATTTCATCATAAAGTTGCTCAGTAGGCATATCGCCACCTCCATTCTATAAATGAAGGAAAAGGAGTAAAGATGTTATACCTTCACTCGAATTTTTCCTGTTAAGAGTTGTTGCATTAAATGTTGTCTTTGTTTTATTAAATTGTAAACTTCACTTTCTAATAGTTCTATTTCTTTATCAGAATTTAATAGTATTTTACCAATTGCCACTTGCTCTTCATACGATGGAATTTTTACTAATAAGTTATATATATCTTTGTTTGATAGATGCTTTACTGTTGTAGATGGGGTAAGGTCTTCAACTTTAGATAATAAAGGTATTAATAATTGATAAATGAAGTATTTATCATGTCCTGGTTTAGTCTCAATTTTCATTACACGTTGGTTTAATAAACCTATACCTTTATTCCACATAGTAATATTAAACTCTCCGTCCATCCCGATTAGAACATCACCGTTATTTACAAGGTATTCTTTTGAATACTCACCATTATAAAATGTAGTAAGTTTTTTTGCTTTTATATCACGAATCCTTATCAAAGGAATACCTTTTTCCTCATTAAAAAAATTCGATTTAAATGGGTATCCATTCATAATCTCTACGCAATCGCTCATTAAGGTTTCTTTCCAACCGCATTGGAAATTTGGCAATCTAACTTCACCTTTTAACAACTTCTGCATCAAGCCTTTATTCTGCTCTTTTTTCTGCTCAATAAGCTTTTCTTTTAATTCAATTGCTTTGTCCCAAGAACTCAAAATAGATACTATTTTATTTTGTTCCTCTATCAGAGGTAAGCTAATTGATAATTTCGTAAGTTCTTTAGAGTAAATATGAACTACTGAATGCCCTTGACCTAATTTTGCTCTTTCTACCGCTAATTTTCCATGATTTAAACTATATGCAAGGTACTGAGCATTGACATCTTTTGTTCTCAATATTATTATATCACCACCAGCATAAGCGACAGTATCGTCTAAATATGCTACGGATTTTCCTATTTCTTCTTTCGTTTCCCCTGATCCTGCAAACAAAATATCTCCCTTTTTTATAACCATACTTTTACTTGCCGTTTCTTCATCAATAAATGAATAGAAGTCTTTTATATAGTTATGATGGCGTGTATAGATTTCTCCATATAAAATGCATGGATAACCCGTTTCCTTTTTATCATTTTTAGAAATACCTTTCCCTTTTAGAAATACACCTAAATCGCCAAGTTTTTTTTCTTCCCAATCAGTTGGATAGGTATGATTTTCAACTATTTGATTCATATCACTCGCCACCTTTAATTTGTCCTTTTTGTTCCAAATATCTTTCGAAATCATCCTTCTTCGGCTCTGCTAATCTTTGCTGTTGGAAGACTTCATATTGCTCCTTAGCAAATTGTTCAGCCAGCTTCGCGCTAATCTTTCCTGCGTTTGTTAAAATATCATGTTCATTGAACTCTAAAAACGCATCCAGCTTTTGCGCCCAGTCTTTCATATACATCGGCTTCTTCTTTTTTGCCTGCGATTCCGCATAATCTAAATACATCGTCACAATACGATTCAAATCACTTAGTTCTTCCTGAGATAGGTAGTTTTTTGCCACGGTTATATCGTTTTTGCGGACTTTATCGCCTTTCCAAGAAGTTAATCCCATGTTCGGTTTCGTTGCATTGGCGCGCTCCACAATTAATTCTGAAGCTGTATGCCCATGAATAGCAAAGTGAAGCTTGTTTTGTACGGTTGCAAAGAACTCCCTTGCAATCGTTGAATTCGGGTCATAGTCAATCGATGTAGCATAAATGTCGTTAATTTTTTGGTAGAAGCGTTTTTCAGAAGCACGAATATCGCGAATACGTTCAAGCAGTTCGTCAAAGTAGTCTGCTCCAATGTTACGCATCTCTTTTAAGCGGTCATCGTCCATTGTGAAGCCTTTTACCATATATTCATTTAAGCGTTCCGTAGCCCATTGACGGAATTGTGTACCACGATGTGAACGGACACGATAACCGACCGCTATAATCATTTCAAGATTGTAAAATGTTACTTCACGTTCTACCTCTCGACTACCTTCAATTTGAACTATCCGGTTTTTCCGGATAGTTGCTTCTTCTTGTAATTCTCGTTCATCATAAATATTTTTTATATGTTCATTGATTGTTTTAACACTTTTCTGAAATAGCTCTGCCATCGCCTTTTGCGTCATCCAGACCGTTTCACCTTCTAAGCGCACTTGGATTTTTGTGTCGCCATTTTCAGTCTGGTACATTAAAAAGCTCGTTTCATTTGACATTAAATCACCTCTATTTATAATACTGAAGCCATTGAGAACTCGCTCAATCTCTTATTTAAATTTTTGGTTATTTTTTGCGCGTCTACTTTTAATTCAAGTCCAGTACCATAGATCAAATAGTTCCGTGCACCTTTCTCCGACTTAACAGATACTCTACGATTTTCTGTTTTGAAGCCTATACCGATGCACTCGTTAAATTGTTCTCTATTCAAAATAGCAATTTCGCTATTCACTAAATCTGCAACTCCACAAATAAAAGCAAACATATTAATTGATTCGTCTTGCAAAATATTGTTCAATTCATCTGTATTAAATGGAAAATGCCACAACTTATTTTGACCTTTATTTGCTTGTTTCGATACATATTTTGTATAAACTTTAAAATCACCGTAATCAGTTGCTAATTTATAAATACGTCTTTTATCACTGTTCTCAATAATAGCTGGAGCAAACCCACTATTCACTAATTGCGACAAAAATGCTCCATAATAAAAATCTACTTTTGCTAACATCCCAAACTCCCCTTTGTGATTATTAGTTACATCGTTACAACCCTAACTCCTTCAAATACTTCTCCATCTCGGCTTCAACAACTTTTAGTTCTTCTTTGATGTTCGCGATATTTTGCTTCACTGCATCCATATCAACAGGTTCTTCTTCTTCGAATGTGTCGACGTAACGCGGGATGTTAAGGTTAAAATCATTCTCTTTAATTTCTTCAAATGATGCTACATATGAATACTTATCGATTGTTTCACGGCTATCGTACGTTGCTACAATTTTTTGTAAGTCCTCTTCACGCAACTTATTTTGCTTTTTACCTTTTTCGTAGTTGCCCTCACCTGATGCATCAATAAAGATTACATCTTCATGCTTACGATTTTTCTTAAATACAAGAATACATGCTGGAATGCTCGTACCATAGAAAAGCGCCTCTGGTAAACCAATTACTGCATCTAATAAATTCATTTCGATAATTTGCTTACGAATTTTACCTTCACCTGCGCCACGGAATAAAACACCATGTGGTAAAATCGTTGCCATTGTTCCTTCTTCAGCTAATGAATACAGCATATGCTGTACAAATGCATAGTCACCCTTCGATGTTGGTGGCACGCCCCATTCAAAACGACGGTGTGGATCTAAACTTGCATCCATTTTAAACTTCTCATCTTTTTTATCTTTTTTAGCTGTTTCGTTTGCAAAGCCCATTGCCCATTTGTCTAAAGAAAATGGCGGATTCGCAACGATTTTTTGGAACTTCATTAATTTGCCGTCCTCTAAATGAAGTGGGTTTGCTAATGTGTCGCCCCATTCGATATTAGCGTCGTCAATACCATGCAAGTACATATTCATTAATGCTAATGAATGTGTTGCACCGTTACGCTCTTGTCCATAAATTGCAACTTTATTATTTGGTACTTGCTTGGCAACACGGACTAATAATGAACCTGATCCACATGTTGGATCATAAATACGATCATTTTCTTGTGGCTTCACTAAACGCGCTAATAGCTCTGATGCCATTGTCGGTGTATAAAACTCTCCACCCTTTTTCCCCGCGTCAGAAGCGAATTGCTCAATCATATATTGATAGGCGTTACCAATCACGTCCTCATTACCAATAACTGACGGCTTTAGATTTAGCCTATTAATATCTTCTATTAGTGTTCGCAACATCGCATTACGTTCTTTTGCTTTACCTAAAACCGCTTCGCTATTAAAGTCGATATTACGGAATACACCGCGAAGTTTGCCAGTATTTTCTTCTTCAATACGCGCCAATAATTTATTAATGTTATCGCCTATTTCAGCGTCAGTACGTTTGCTATAAAGGTAGTCGAATGTTGATTTTTCATCTAATACAAAACGCTCCCGTGTTAAGGCACGCTGAATGCGTTGCTCGTCACCGTTATAACGTTCTGTATATTCCTGTAAATGCTCTTTGTATGAATCGCTTAAATATTTAATGAACATCATTGTTAAAATGTAGTCCTTGTAAATACTTGAATCGATTTTTCCGCGGAACGTGTCCGCGGCCTGCCATAATATACTGTTAATTTGCTCTTGCGATACTTTCTCTGTCATGTGATTTCCTCCTATTGTATCTCTTGAAGCACTTTAGTTATCTGCGCTTGGAATAGCTTTTCTTTTTCTTCTATTAACCTTGTTAGTAGCTGTTTTTCTTGTAAATGAAGCTTGTACAATTGCACAATATTACGTTGCTTTTCAATATCGATTTGTTCTATTGGAATCGCATTTAAGGTTGCTTTATTCGTGCTCGGAATTTTCGTTCCTGACTGCCCTTTTTCCAACTCTTTCTTTGCAAAAGCTGTATTTAAATACCACGCAACATATTCTGGTAAAAAGAAATCAACCTGTACCTTAATCACCGCAAAAGTAGACGGGATTAATAGTTGTTTTTTCGATGCATCGATATATGTCGCCGAATACGGATGATTTAGTCGAAACAGTATATCGCCTTCTTCTGTGAAGTGTTGCGGACTTATTACATCATTGCTTTGAAATTGCTCGAACGGCTCATTTATTGAATCCACATTTTTCAGCGTAAACATATTATAAATTGCCTTTACTTCGTTCTTATTCATCGCTTTTTTGCGCGTAATGACCGTACCTGATTTAATACATGCAATATCTCCTATCAACAAAATAAACACCTCCATTTCGTTATATTATACATTTAACTTTAGTGTCAAATATATAATATAACAAATAACTATTTTTGTAAACCATTTCCATTATTCTCTTTATGATTTCATGCAATAATAAAATGAGCTCTACAATAAATAACGTTGGTGAAGAAAAAAGCACCGATCAAATGACCGATGCTTTCAAATTATTATTTCGTATAGCCAATAACATATGAATTGAATTTTAGTTGATCATTCAGTTCGATTATATTTGTGCTAGTTTGGTATTGGAATTCATTATAGCGTGTCGATACAAAATTAATAGAGTATGGACCATATTTGTATCGAATGAAATGTAATCCTAAAGTTCTATCATAAAGTAGTTTAGCTTTACCAAATTTCTTCTTGATTTGACCATATGTTAGAAATTGATTTTTTGGTTGATAGATTTGAATCATTCGAATAGAACCATTTGTATCGACAGTCCAGTTATTCGTTGTAATGACACTATCTAAATAAATTTTACTGTTGGGATAGCTGTAAACAACATTTGTATATGGGACTGTGACTTTTTGAGATTTACCAAGTTGTTTTTTAACATTTTGAACAGATGTCCCGACTTTCAAATTTTTGGTGTTAATTGTTTTTCCTTTTTTACCTTCAGTTTTAATCTTATTTAAAAGAGTTGCAGCTTTATTATTCGATAATGCTTTCGAATTTTTACCTGCAGAAAGTGAATAAACTTTTACTAAATAAAACTTTACTTCTAGATCATCATATTTATATAGTCGACTTTGACCATATTTTTTGATGAATTTATAGGAAGCGACTCTGTGATGAGTATATGAGTTACTTTCGTATAAATCTACATATTCTGTTCCTGTTTTCGTTTTATTATATCTCGAATAAATTTTAATTTTTCGTGTATAAGGTTCTGTCGCATAAAGCTCTTTCATTGCTTTTTGAATAGCCGTTGTTTTCGTTGAAGCGGCTGAAGCCTTTTGATCTGGTGTGATGAAGAAAATCCCAGTACCTAAAATAAACATGATCATAAATATTTTAATAAACTTCAATCAATTCATCTCCTAATTGCTTTTTTATCCCAAAATATAAAGATATCCAATAACCAAACCTTAAATATTAATACAATACTAACACTACTTATAATAACTGTCATTTCTGCTGTTAACTGCTTAGCTTCTTGTTTATTAATGGTGAAAATACTTAATTGAATAGGCTGTGATAAAATAAAGTTCAATGCTTTAAAATATTTTTCAAAATTCGTATCTTGTGTATAATTGACAAAATGCG
>NZ_BJOB01000007.1 GCF_006539985.1 Kurthia gibsonii
ATAGCGTGAGTATGTCCATGACTCTATATTACATCCATTATTTAAGAGTAAATTTATTGTTGTTTTGTAAAAGAGCTAGTTAATTTAATAAAAAGGTTTAAGATAATCATATAGAGGTAAAGAACAGTACCCATTAAAAACGTCCAATTATATTATTTTTGTCACTTTTCATTCATAATATTGTTAAATTTTTTTAATGAAGTGAATAAAATGAATTTATATAGTATAAAAGATTCTCTTTAAATCTTTGTAAAAATTTATTTATTTTAAACAATGACTGTTAGTAAATTCCACTAGCAGTCATTTTTTGTGCTTAAAATACTTCTTAGATTGTAAAAAAACAACCAAAAAGTACATAGATAAAACGGTAGAACTATAAAATGATAAAATTTAATATTAATAACTTATTATTAGTTATAAAACACTATTTATAGATTAGATTATATTGATTTTAGCTTTTTTTTGAGTTTAAAATAGGTACAAAGACTAATTTTAACTTGAAAAATAATATATATATGATAAAGTTTTTTTGATTGTAAGTAAAGGAAAGTAAGAAAATAATAAGTCTAAAGATATATTGAAAAGTAAATATGAGGAAAAAGGAAGAAGATTAGATATGGTAAAAAAAGCAGTTGCAGCATTTTTATTTGGTATGATTGTAGTGTTTGGTGGTTTATTCGGAGTAAATATAGAAGAAGCGCACGCAGCATCAAACACAGCAAAAAATATGACACAATATAATCAAGTATTAAAAAGTAATTTAAAAAATTTAAATACGAGTTTTTCAATCACATACACTGGTAATCAAGCAACTTTACGTAAAGAGTTACCGAACTTAGTCAAAGCACAACAAAAACAAGAACCATTAATCGCAGCAAACTTAAAAACATACCGTTATAAAGGTAAAACAGTATCAAATAAATTAGTTGTAACATATCAAATAAATTAGTTGTAACATATCAAGTAACATATTTAGCAACAAAAGCACAGGAAAAATATGCACAAACAGAATCTAAAAAAATTGCTCGAAAAATTAAAGCAAGTAACAAAACAAACTTTGATCGTGTCAAAGCAGTAAATGATTATATTGTAGGAAAAGCGACATATGGTGGTAGTACACAAACAAAATATACAACATATGGCGTATTAAAAAATCGAGTTGTTGTATGTCAAGGATATGCAATTACAGCTTACCGTATGTTTAAAGAAATGGGTATCCCAATTAAATATGTAGAAGGTCGCTCAAAAAATGTTGGTCATGCATGGTTAAAAGTAAAAGTAAGTGGACAATGGTACAACTTAGATATTACTTGGAATGATCCACTACCAAATAATAACTATAAACGTAGCTACAAGTATTTCTTATTAAGTGATAGTGAATTACGTAAAACGCATTCTTGGAACAACACAGGTTTACCAGTAGCAAAATCAACAAAATTCAACTTCTTTAAATCAACATCTTCAGTTACAAAAAACGGTTCAACAATCTACTATGCAAATGATAAAAATCGTCAACGTCTATACAGCTATAATGTATCAACAAACAAACATAAGAAAATATCAAATACTCGTGTACAATACTTAGCTTATAAAGGTGGTAAAATTTACTTCAGTAACTATACAAATCATGGTGAGTTAGCCGTGATGAAGACAAACGGTAAGGGGCAAAAAAATCTTAATCGTACATTTACAAAAAATATTTATGTATCAGGTAAATATGTGGTATATCAAACAAATAATAAATACTATAAACGCGCAGCATAACAAATAAAATATCTTCTTTAATAATTTGTAGACATAAGTTTATTTTGTATAACTTATGTCTATTTTTTACATAAAATAAATCTAAAAAAAGTATTTTAAGGAAAAAATTAGATAATACATGTTTTAATTTGACCATTATATTCCATAATAGGTATAATCATAATTATAAATGATGCGATTTATCATTTTATGTTTCACCAAAAAATTGCCCGCTATGGAAGGAGAAATGTTTAAATGAAAGCAGCAGTAGTCGCAAGTGATAAAACAGTTAAAATTGAGGACCGTGAGTTACGTCCGTTAAAGTATGATGAAGCTTTAGTTAAAACGGAATATTGTGGTGTATGCCACACAGATTTACACGTAAAGAATGCTGACTTTGGCGATGTAACAGGTGTTGTATTAGGTCATGAGGGTGTCGGAAAAGTAATTGAAGTGGGAGAAGATGTGACAACTTTAAAAGTTGGAGATCGTGTATCAATTGCTTGGATGTATGAAAGTTGTGGACATTGCGAATATTGTACAACTGGTCGCGAAACATTATGTCGTGACGTGAAAAATGCAGGTTATACAGTAGATGGTGCGATGGCTGAAGAAGTAATTGTAAAAGCAGATTATGCAGTAAAAGTTCCAGATGGTTTAGATCCAGCAGCAGCTTCATCTGTTACATGTGCAGGTGTTACAACATATAAAGCAGTAAAAGAATCTCATATTCGTCCGGGACAATGGATTGGTGTGTTCGGAATTGGTGGTTTAGGTAACTTAGCAGTTCAATACGCGAAAAATGTATTCGGTGCTAAAGTAGTCGCATTCGATATTAGCGATGAAAAACTAGCATTCGCAAAAGAGCTAGGTGCAGATGCAATAGTGAACTCACTAAATGAAGATCCAGTTGAAAAAGCAAAGGAACTAACAGGGGGGAAAGGGTTAGACGCTACAGTTATTACAGCTGTTGCCAAAACACCATTCAACCAAGCTGTCGATGTTGTAAAAGCAGGAGCACGTGTTGTGGCAGTAGGTTTACCTGTAGATAAAATGGACTTAGATATTCCACGTCTTGTACTAGACGGAATCCAAGTAGTAGGTTCTCTAGTTGGAACACGCCAAGATTTAGAAGAAGCCTTCCAATTTGCTGCTGAGGGTAAAGTAGTACCGAAAGTAGCACTTCGTCCGATTGAAGATATTAACGATATCTTTGAAGAGATGGAAGAAGGTAAGATTACAGGGCGTATGGTAATCGATTTTACAAAATAAATTAAAAGATGCTATAAGTATAGAAATACCATCTTGTATGAACATAGAAAAACCGAAATCGCTGTGCGATTTCGGTTTTTTCGTTGTGAACGCTAAAAAGGGAAGTGATATATTTTATCTCAGCCTTTTCAGCCTCTTTAATAATTAAATGCCAAATTCTTTTTTAACCCAGTTTTCTGCTTCGCGCCAAGTATCAACACGTAAGACGTTATGAGGAACTGCTTCACGATTATACGGTGCATCGAATAAAATAACAGGTATATCTAATTCCTCAGCTAACATGACAGCGTTCGAATGTTTATCTTCAAAAAATAATTCGACACCTTGTTTTTTGGCTGCGATGACTTTACTTGCATTACCAACAATCTCAAGTGCATCAAACGGAATATTTGAAGATTGTAACCATGTTTTTGTGATAACTGTGGCATTCGTTTCACGCGCTGTAATAAAGTTTAGCTTCGTATGTGGATGCCAATTATTTAAAATGCGTACAACATCTTGTTGAAGTGGTGGGTTACGATACATCTCAAGCTCTGTTTCCTTAAACCATTTATAAAAATCATTCGGGTCAACAGGTAAAGCTTTCGATAAATCATATTCCAAAATATCATCTAGCATTAAATTTGTTTGATATTGTTTATTAATAAACGGAAGCAAGAACTCTTGAGCTGTAATTGTACCATCAATATCAATTCCAAAACTATATTCCTTCAATTGCCTTGCCTCCATTGTAATTTATGATTTTTTAAGACCTTCTTTTTCAGCCTCTTGTTTTGCATAATATTCTTCAGCAAGAATATTAATCTCTTTTTTCAATTCTTCTACCATTGTTTCCTCTGGTACTTTACGAACTGTTTTCCCGTGGCGGAATAATAAACCTTCCCCGCGCGCACCGGCAATACCGATATCAGCTTCACGTGCTTCACCAGGACCATTTACCGCACAACCAAGCACAGATACTTTAATTGGCGCTTTAATGGTTTGTAAATATTCTTCTACCTCATTTGCAATTGAAATTAAGTCAATTTCAATGCGTCCGCAAGTAGGGCACGAAATTAATGTTGGGATATTTGAAGCAAGACCGAATGATTTCAATAATTCGCGTGCTACTTTAATTTCTTCTACTGGATCTGCTGAAAGTGAAATACGAAGTGTATTACCGATCCCTTTTGAAAGGATTGCACCAAGACCAGCAGATGATTTAATCGTACCTGAGAATAAAGTACCTGACTCTGTAATACCTAAGTGAAGTGGATAATCAAAAGCTTTAGCTGCTTTTTCATATGCTTCAATCGCTAAGTTTACATCAGAAGCTTTCATTGACACGATAATATCATGGAAATCTAAGTCTTCTAAAATTTTAATATGGTGTAATGCAGACTCAACCATACCATCTGCAGTTGGGTAGCCATATTTTTCAAGGATTTTACGTTCTAATGAACCAGCATTTACACCAATTCGAATTGGAACGCCTTTTGCTTTAGCTGCATTAACAACAGCTTCTACTTTTTCTTTACGTCCAATATTACCAGGGTTAATACGAATTTTATCAACGCCTGCTTCAATTGCTTTTAAAGCTAATTTATAGTCGAAGTGAATATCTGCTACTAACGGAATATGAATTTGCTTTTTAATATCCGCTAATGCATCAGCTGCACGTTCATCTGGACATGCAACACGCACAATTTGACAACCTGCTTCTTCTAAACGATGGATTTCAGCAACTGTTGCTTCTACATCATGTGTCTTAGTTGTTGTCATACTTTGAATAATTACTTCATTACTGCCACCAATTGTTAAGTCTCCAACACGTACTTTACGTGTTTTGGAGCGGTGTGTTATTTCGCTCATCAAACTCTCTCCTTCATTGGCTGATCTAGTAGCCTCACTATCCCTATTCTATCAGTCTTTGAAACTAATTTACAAGGGAGAAACATTGTATAAGATAGGTTCTACCTATTTTCGTGTTGAAAAATACGTAAAAAGGAACGAAATAAGAAAAAACAAGTTGCACAGAAAGGGAGGAGATATCAAAAACACCATTTTTAGCCAATTTAGGGTGTTTACAATTCTCTTTTTTCATGTTCATAATAGAGATATTAACTCAAGAAGGGTATGTTAATGTGAACATAAATTGGCAAGAGATGATGGTACAATTTGTAGGCGGCTTAGGTCTGTTTTTATTTTCAATTAAATATATGGGAGACGGTTTACAAAAGTGGGCGGGAGATCGTTTGCGGGACGTCTTAGATCGCTATACGACCAATCCACTTTCAGGTGTACTTGTAGGAATTATTGTAACCATTCTACTTCATTCAAGCGCCGCAACCGCAATTATTACAGTTGGTTTAGTTTCAGCAGGTTTTCTTACTTTAAGACAATCAATTGGTGTCATTATGGGCGCAAATGTAGGAACGACATTAACTGCATTTTTAATTGGCTTTAATTTAGGGAATTATGCATACATATTAGTAGCAGTTGGTGCATTATCTATTTATTTTGTAAGAACACCTCTATTTCAAAATATAGGACAATTATTATTTGGTTTAGGTGGCATGTTTATCGGACTGGATCTCATGTCAAATGGTATGGCGCCACTTGCCAACTTGAATTCTTTCGTTGAGTGGTCGATGAAAATTAGCGAGTTCCCTCTATTTGGTGTACTAATTGGTATTATGTCGACATTCATTGTTCAAAGCTCGAGTGTGACAGTCGGTATTTTACAAGGAATGTTCGATGAAGGAATGCTACCAATTCATACAGCTCTACCTATTTTATTTGGTGAAAATATCGGGACGACTCTAACCGTTATTTTAGCATCCATTGGTACAACGGTTATGGCAAGAAGAACAGCGGTCACGCACCTACTCTTTAATTTAATTGGAACAGTCGTATTTTTAACATTCGTTAATTTTTTTACGCTCTATTTGGAATGGTTGATGAATATCTTCAATCTACAACCGCGTATGGTGATTGCATTTGCACATGGTTCATTTAATATCGGAAATGTCATGTTACAATTACCATTTATCGGTGTAATGGTCTGGCTTGTAACGAAAATCGTACCTGGAGAAGATAGCACTGTACAAATTCGTGCGAGTCAACTAGACGAACAATTCATTAGTGCATCACCTTCGATTGCGATTGGACAGGCAAAAGAAGAAGTAATTCGTATGGGTGATTATAGTATAGAAGGCTTAAAGAAAACGTGGAATTATTTTGAAACGTTTGACCGACAAATAGGGAATGAAGCTTTAAAGCTAGAAGAAGTCATCAATAGTATGGATCGTAAAATTACAGACTATTTAATTCGTGTATCGAGTCAATCGTTGTCAGATACTGATTCAACACGTCATCACGTCTTACTTGAAAATATACGAGATATTGAACGAATTGGTGACCATTTTGAAAACATTATTGAATTAATTGATGATATTGTCGCTAATCGTGTACAATTTAGTGCAATCGCAAAACAAGAATTAGCTGAAATGTATGAACTTGTCTTACAAAATGTTGAAGCTGCGCTCTATGTACTGAACACGAATGACTATACACGTATCGAGCAAATTGAAAAGCGAGAAGAACAAATTGACCAATTAGAGCGCGTATTACGCAAAAAACATATTCATCGTTTGAATAAAGGCTTATGCACAGCTTATTCAGGCATTATTTTTACAGATATGATGAGTAATTTGGAGCGAATTGGTGATCATGCCGTCAATTTAACAGAGAGTACTTTACAAAAATAAGGAGTGATTTGGATGAGTATACTTGCATGGATTTTAATTATTCTCAGTTTCGTCATCGCATTTATTGGTTTAGTCTATCCGATTATTCCTTCCGTTCTATTTATATTTTTAGGCTTCATATTCTATGGGATTTTTTATGAATTTGGAGACCTCGCTTGGTGGTTCTGGGTTATTGAAATACTTTTAACCGTTTTATTATTTAGTGCAGATACGCTATCGAATATTGTCGGTGTGAAAAAATTTGGTGGCTCCAAAGCAGGCATGTGGGGGAGTACAATCGGTTTATTGATTGGACCGTTCGTTATACCTTTTGCTGGAATCATTTTAGGACCATTTTTAGGTGCCGTCATTGCAGAGTTAATTGTGACACGTAGTTCGATTAAGAATGCTGTACTATCGGGAGTTGGTTCATTAGTTGGCTTCTTAACGTCCATTGTGACAAAGGGAATTATTCAAGTTATTATGATTCTCCTGTTTATTTTTGCAATATAAAAATTCCGTCTAAAGACTGAAAAACGTATGGAATAGGCATTTTCATTTGAATAACGAATCATTTTTTGTTAATCTAAACGTGTAGTAAATAATAGTTATTCCAAGGAGGAATTTGAATTATGGCTTTTGAATTACCAAAATTACCTTATGCTAACGACGCACTAGAACCACATATCGATGCAAGAACAATGGAAATCCACCATGATCGTCATCACCAAACATATGTAACAGGTTTAAACGCTGCTTTAGAAGGCAAAGAAGAATTTGCAGGTAAAACTGTAGAAGAAATCATCGCAAATTTAGATGCTGTTCCTGCTGATGTACGTACAGCTGTACGCAACAATGGTGGAGGCCACGCAAACCACTCTTTATTCTGGCTTTTATTAACTCCAAACGGTAAAGGCGCTCCAGAAGGCGAATTAGCGGCTGCAATCGATGCAAAATTCGGTTCATTCGACGCGTTCAAAGAAGAGTTCGCCAACGCTGCAAAAACTCGTTTCGGTTCAGGCTGGGCTTGGTTATCAGTAGTAAACGGTGAGTTAGAAATTTCTTCTACACCAAACCAAGATTCACCAATCATGGAAGGTAAAACACCAATCCTTGGACTAGATGTTTGGGAGCACGCTTACTACCTAAAATATCAAAACGTACGCCCTGACTACATTGCAGCATTCTGGAACGTAGTAAACTGGGACAAAGTTGCAGAATTATACGCAGCAGCAAAATAATTTTGTAATTTCGGAACAAAACACGCCAACTTCACGTCATGAAGTTGACGTGTTTTTTCTATGTAAAAAAAGAAGAATGGGTTCTCTAGAAAACAGGACTTTTTATGTAAGATATTGGGTACATGAAAGAGAGGAAACGAACCTATAAAGAGTAGCATGAGACTGTTTTTTACATAAAAAAATGATATACTACTATTTATGAAAAGGATAGAGGGAGGCCCACTGATGAAGCGAAAGAATAAAGGTAAAACTAAGCGCTCCTCCAACGGCAATGCAAAACAGAGAGCCAATCTTTCCCTACGAATGAATATTTTGTTTTTTACAATTTTTATCTTATTTACAGTGTTAGTTATGCGGTTAGGATATGTTCAAATTGTAAAGGGAGAAGAATATGCTCAGCAACTTCAAAAAACAGAAGAAGCAACAGTGAATACAAGTGTGCCACGTGGGCGCATTTTTGACCGTAATGGGAAGGTTTTAGTAGATAATAAGCCGAAAAATGCTATTACGTACACAAAGTATTCAACGACTACTTCAGAAGAAATGTTAAAGATGGCGAAAAAGCTATCAAAACTGATTACGATGGAAACAGATCGTATTGCAGAGCGTGATAAATTGGATTATTGGATGATTAAGCATCCGAAAGAAGCGAAAGCAAAAATCACGAAAGAAGAAGAGAAAAAAATCTTAGAGAATGGTAAAAAAGCAGGCGACCAACAAAATGAGATTGATCAAATCATTCGTGAACGTATTACAAAAGAAGAATTAAATTCTTTAACAAAAAAAGATTTACAAATTGTAGCGATTTACTCGAAAATGGTTGCAGGGTATAATTTATCGCCTCAAATTATTAAGAGTGATAATGTATCGGATGAAGAGTTTGCGGTTGTATCTGAACATCTAAGTGAACTACCGGGTGTGAATACAACAACGGATTGGCAACGTGAAAAGAAATCGGATTTAAGTATTCTTGGTGCCACAACAACGCCAAAAGAAGGGATTCCGAAAGATAAATTAAGTTACTTCTTAGCGCGTGACTATTCACGAAATGATCGTGTCGGTAAGTCGTATTTAGAACAAGAATACGAACCCATCTTGCAAGGTGAAAAGTCCGTTGTTAAATCAGATACGGATAGTAGTGGTAAAGTAGTTGATACGAAAGTTGTAAAAGAAGGGAAAGCAGGTAAAGATCTTGTTTTAACAATTGATAGTAAGCTACAAAAAGAAACAGATAAGATTGTAACCGAACAATTAATGATGGCGAAGCGTACAGGAGCTTCGAGTTTATTAGATCGCGCTTTCCTTGTAATGATGGATCCAAATACAGGTGAAATTCTATCAATGGTAGGTAAGAAGATTGAAACAGATGATAAAGGAAAACAACAAATTACGGACTACTCAATTGGTAACTTTACAAGTTCATATGAAGTAGGTTCAGTTATTAAACCAGCTACATTATTAACAGGTTATCATTATAATGCGATTAATATAGGAGAATACATTGTTGATTCACCTGTTAAATTAGCCGGTACAAGACCGAAATCTTCTATCTTCAACCGTGGTGGTTCAATTTCTCTAAATGATACGACAGCAATTGAACGTTCATCTAACGTTTATATGTTTAAAACAGCGATGAAAATTGCTAAATTACCATATATTTATAATGGACCACTTCCAACAACAACTGAAGACTTTAACCGTATACGTCGTTACTACGCACAGTTCGGTTTAGGGGTAGAAACAGGTATTGATTTACCTGGAGAATTTACAGGGGTTAAAGGGTCTGAAACAATCGGTGGTAAGTATCTCGACTTAGTAATCGGACAGTACGATACATTTACACCGTTACAATTAGCACAGTATGTCTCAACAATTGCGAATGGTGGTAAGCGTATTGCACCTCGTCTTTTAAAAGAAATTCATGAACCGTCACAAGATGGTGAGAAAATTGGTGCTTTAGAGCAAGAAATTCAACCAAAAGTATTGAATACGATTGATAACTCTGAGCAAGAGATTAATCATGTGAAAGATGCAATGAGTAAAGTGTACTACGGTTCACAAGGTTCAGGTGCAAGTCAATTTAAAGACTCGAAATTTAATGGTGCTGGTAAAACAGGTACTGCACAGGTAGTATACTTTGGACCGCAAAAAAGTCGATATGGTACAGAAACATTAACGGTTACACACGTTGGTTTTGCACCGAAAGACAATCCTCAAATAGCGTATGCGGTTGTTGTACCTTGGATTACAACATCAGAACAATATACGCCAATCAATAATATTATCGCGCGTAAGTCAGTTGATAAGTATTTTGAGCTGAAAAAGAAAGAAACGAAAAAAGATAAACAAACAATTGGTACAAAAATTCAATAGTTCTTATAAGCTGTATCTCTTTATAACAAGAGGTACAGTTTTTTTGTTCTCACATACAGTCTTTACATACGTTTACAAATCATTAACAAAATGAACATACCTTCTTACAATTCGTTTATATGTCCTCAATAATCATTCTTTATAGTAAGTGTTGTAAGAAATAATAAACAGAACGCTTAGGGGGAAAAACAATGAAAAACTGGAAGTACTTTATGATGACATCAATCGTAGGCTCGGCATTAATCTTAGGAGCGTGCGGCAACAGCAATAGCGAATCATCAAAAGGATCTTCAACAACTTCTCAAACAGATGCACAAGCAGGTGAGAATGAGAAGCTAGAAGGTAAAATTTCAGGAGATGGGTCTTCAACTGTTGCACCAATCATGGAAGCAATCGTAGAAGAATATTCAGCAGTACAACCGAAAGTGCAAGTATCAGTTGGTGTGTCAGGTACTGGTGGTGGATTTGAAAAATTCATTAATGGTGAAACAGACTTCTCAGATGCTTCTCGTCCAATCAAAGAAGAAGAAGCAGCGAAGTTAAAAGAGAAGAACATCGACTACACAGAATTAAAAATCGCATTTGACGGCTTATCAATCGTTGTAAACAAAGAAAACACATGGTTGAAAGATGCGACTGCTGACGAAATCAAAAAGATCTGGCTAGAAGATGGTAAAGAGAAAAAATGGTCAGATATCAACCCAAAATGGCCAAACGAGAAAATTGTTTATTATTCACCAGGAACGGAATCAGGCACATATGACTATTTTGTAAATGATATTTTAGAAGGGAAAGACATCGTAAAATCAGCTACTTTATCAGAAGATGATAATGTTCTTGTAAAAGGTGTTGAATCAGATAAAAATGCAATTGGTTACTTCGGATTTGCTTACTATGTAGCGAATAAAGATAAATTACAAGTTGTAAAAGTTGACGGTGTAGAGCCAACGCATGACACAATTGAATCAGGCGAATACACACCGCTTTCACGTCCACTATTTGTTTACGTGAAAAATGAAGCAGTGAAAAATAATTCTGTAATGTACAACTTTACAGAATACATGGTGAAGAATGCAGGACCGATGGCTGAAGCAGTTGGTTATGTAAAAGCACCAGAAGATGTTTATAAAGAAGATTTAGCAAAAGTAGAAAAACTAAAAAAATAAAGTGTCACAATTGAAGGACTGACCTACCAGTCACCTGCTATTAGCAGTTGCATAGGCAGTCCTCTTTTCTTAAAGGAGTGAAAGACGTTGTCTACAAACAAGGCAGGAGACAAATTGAATGTTCAAAGCATGATTGAACAACATAAAAATAAAGGTATGAAAAAGTTCGTTGAAAAATTAATGCCTAAATTATTGTTTATTACAGCGCTTGTATCTGTATTAGCAACGATTGGTATTGTTTTTACGCTCATTTTTGAGACATTTGAATTCTTTAGAAGAGTCCCATTCTTCGATTACATACTCGGAACAGAGTGGCTTCCGTTCTCAGGTACATCTCCGAGTTATGGTGTATTGCCACTTATTATTGGTACATTAAAAGTAACAGGCATCGCAATTGTTGTAGCAGTACCACTTGGTTTAGCGGCTGCCATTTATTTAAGTGAATATGCATCGGATAATGTACGTCGTGTTGTCAAACCGATTTTAGAAGTTTTAGCAGGCGTTCCAACAATTGTTTACGGCTTCTTCGCATTAACATTTGTAACACCTCTTTTACAAGAAGTGATTCCAGGTTTAAAAATCTTCAATGCGATTAGCCCAGGGATTGTTGTCGGGATCATGATTCTTCCAACCATTGCTTCTTTATCAGAAGATGCGATGTCAAGTGTGCCAAGATCGATGCGTGAAGGTGCATTAGCACTTGGTTCGACGAAATTAGAAGTAGCTTTAAAAGTAGTTTTACCAGCAGCACTATCAGGAATTTTAGCATCTGTTGTTCTTGGTATCTCTCGTGCGATTGGTGAGACGATGATTGTATCTCTTGCAGGTGGTTCAACACCAAAGTTTGACGGGGAAATTACCGACTCCATTCAGACAATGACAGCATATATCGTACAAGTATCAACAGGTGATGCAGGTTACGGTACAACGATTTACTACTCAATTTATGCAGTTGGTTTTACATTATTTATCTTTACATTACTCATGAATCTTCTAGCTGGCTATATCTCTAAAAAGTTTAGGGAGGAATATTAATGAATTACATCCATCACGATACGGTAGTCAAACGTATGTCAAAACGTCTACTTAAAAATAAAATTTATAAAATGTTGTTTTTAAGTGCGACATTACTAGCCTTGCTCGTTCTAGCTGTTCTTGGCTACCGCATGATTATCCAAGGTACAGGTTATCTAAATTGGGATTTTTTCAATAACTTCTCATCTCGCTTCCCACAAAATGCAGGGATTAAAGCAGCTCTTGTCGGTTCAATTTGGTTACTAGCTATCGTTGCACCTGTTTCACTCATTTTAGGTGTTGGTGCAGCAGTTTATTTAGAAGAATATGCAAAAAAGAATCGTATTACAACATTCATTCAAATGAACATTTCAAACTTAGCAGGTGTTCCATCAATCGTATTTGGTTTACTTGGATTAACCATTTTCGTTCGTATGCTTGGCATGGGTAAAAGTGTACTTGCTGCTGGATTAACGATGAGTCTTCTGATCTTACCCGTTATTATCGTTGCAGCACAGGAAGCCATTCGAGCTGTTCCAAATGAATTGCGAGAAGCTTCTTATGGAATTGGTGCAACAAAATGGCAAACGATTTTAAAAGTAGTTTTACCATCAGCCATTCCAGGAATCTTAACAGGTGGGATATTAGCACTTTCTCGTGCAATCGGTGAAACAGCACCACTTGTTGTCATCGGTATTCCAGTAATCATTCACTTTTTACCTGAAAGTATCTTTAGTGAATTCACAGCACTTCCAATGCAAATCTTTGACTGGGCAAAACGTCCACAAGAGGAGTTCCAGTATGTTGCAGCGGCAGGGATTCTCGTATTGATGGCAGTTCTCGTATTTATGAACTCAATCGCAGTAATTATTCGAAATAAATTCTCAAAACGCTACTAAAATGGAGGCAATGAACATGGTCAAAAAACCAATCGTTGAACAAGCAATGCAAGAAAAGAAAAAAGATTTAAAAGTGATTACACCGTCTGAGAAGGCGAGTATTTACAAGACGGAAAATTTAAACCTTTGGTATGGCGATAAACATGCATTGAAAGACATTCAATTAGACATTAAACAAAATGAAGTAACGGCAATCATTGGTCCTTCTGGTTGTGGGAAGTCAACGTATTTGAAAACATTAAATCGTATGGTTGAGTTAGTACCTTCTGTTCGTACAACAGGAGAAATTCATTATCGCGATCGTAATATCTTAGATAAATCGTATCAAGTGGAAGAACTACGTACAAAAGTGGGCATGGTATTCCAAAAGCCAAATCCATTCCCAAAATCAATCTACGATAATATTGCGTATGGTCCGCGTATTCATGGGATTAAAAATCGTAAAATCTTAGATGAAATTGTTGAGAGAAGTTTACGTGGTGCAGCGATTTGGGATGAGGTAAAAGACAGACTACATGAAAATGCGTATGGTCTATCAGGTGGTCAACAACAACGTATTTGTATCGCACGCTGTTTAGCGATTGAACCAGACGTTATTTTAATGGATGAACCAACATCTGCACTCGATCCAATTTCTACTTTGAAAGTAGAAGAATTAGTACAGGAATTGAAAAAAGATTATTCGATTATTATCGTGACACATAACATGCAACAAGCAGCACGTATTTCTGATAAAACTGCATTCTTTTTAAATGGTGAAGTTATTGAGTACGACGAAACAGATAAAATCTTCTCGAATCCAGCAGATCAGCGTACAGAGGATTATGTATCGGGCCGTTTTGGATAAGGAGGAGAAGAAGATGGTAGTACGTGAAAAGTATGAGCAACATCTAGTAGATTTAAATCAACTATTAATTGATTTATGTGAAATGGCGATTCGTGCATTTGATAAATCAGTCGATACTTTTTTAGAAAAAGACATTAATCAAGCAATGATGATTTTAGAACAAGATCAATTTATGAATCGTCTAGAGCAACATATCCAAGATGAAGCGATTCTCTTAATTACAAAGCAACAACCTGTAGCAACTGATTTACGCCGTATTATGATGATTGTTAGCGCAGCTTCTGATATGGAACGAATAGGTGATCATGCGGTGAATATTGCAAAAGAAACCATTCGTTTAGGAGATGCGAATCTGCATTATTCAGTAGAGAAAGTGGAGAAGTTACGTTTATTAACAAAAACGATGTTGGAAGATATGTTAGCGGCTCTTGCAACAGAAGATTTACCACTAGCGAAAGCTATCTCTAAAAGAGATGACGAAATCGATCAACTCTACGGTGAAGCGATTGTAGAACTAGTGGAATCAGCGAAAGAAAGTGGTGCAAAACTAGAACAAATCATTCAGCTGAGCTTTATTTGTAAGTCGATTGAACGAATTGGTGACTACACAACGAATCTAGCTGAAGGACTTTTCTTCTTATTAAAAGGGACACATCGCGAACTGAATAGCTAAGAAAGTAAGAGCATGAAAATATACGACAAAAAAACGAAGACAAAAGTATTTCGATACATTTGTCTCCGTTTTTTATTTTGGTGTTGTAATTGCAGTTAAAATCTCCTTTTGTGACATCTCTGAATTTAGTTTGTTCTTTCCCAGTTGAATAGAAGAAGCTTTACCTTCATTAATGATATAGCTTTCAAAGTCACTTGCGCTCTTAATCATACCTGCTTTTTCAAGTGCCTCACTTACTTCAGAAGTACCCATGCCTGAACGAACATCTAGCGTATAGGTTTTCACTTCTTTTTTTGTTTTAGAAGAAGTAGCATCTTTCTTTTTAGCCAGTACAGCGTTTTCTTCTTGGAGTTTCGTAATTTGTTGTTGATACTGTTTAATATCACTTTTTTTAACGACGACTTCATCTTTAGCAGGTGTTGTTTTTCCGTCTGCTTCTTGCTTCATTTGTGTTAAACTCATCGTTGCGCCTGCTACAAAAATACTAATTCCAATTGTACGAATAACAGACTTTACATTCATCGCTTCGTCACCTCGTTTTGTAAGATGGTAGCGATTTGATCATAATCAAGCGAAGAGCGTTTTGCAATTTCTTGAAGATTAAAGCCTTGGTTATGTAATGCAAGAACTTGGCTCACTAAAATTTGATTCACATGAGAAGCAGAAGGAGCCATTTTTTTAGGTATTGGCGACATGTTTTTTTGAGATAACATTAATTCTTCTTCAATTATTTTTAAACGACGTTTTAATTGATTGTTTTCTTGATAAAAAGACATCGATAATTCTTCTAATTCTTTTTCAGTTCGTTTTTTTGAATTACCTGTAAAAAATGAAATGATGACAATGAGAATACCTACTCCCATTAAAATAACGGATAAATCCATCAATCTTCCTCCATAAAATGTAGTTATTTTTAACTTATTGTAACATATGCATTTCTATATAGAAATGATAGTAGATTTTTTAGACATTTGTGTTATAATGGTTTAGTCGTATAAATCATGCTCACTAAGACATTTTATTCTGTATATAGAGTGGGAGGGGTAACCATGCGCGTTAATATTACATTAGCTTGCACTGAATGTGGCGATCGTAACTACATTTCAAAGAAAAACAAACGTAACAATCCAGAACGTCTTGAATTGAACAAATATTGCTCTCGTGAACAAAAGATGACACTTCATCGCGAAACGAAGTAATGCTCATTGCCAAAACCTATTGTAGGTTTTGGCTTTTCCATTTTAATAAGGTAGGGTGATTTCATTGGATAAAAAGAAGTTTAGAACTGATGTCAGAACAAAGCTTGTAGCACTATCTCAAGAGGAACATAAAAGAAAATCGTGGATGATACATAATAAAGTGATTAATTTAGACGAAATAAAAAATGCACAAACAATTGCCGTCACGATTTCAAACTTTCCAGAAGTGGATACCATGCATTTAATTGAAGCTTTATGGAAGATGGATAAAAAGGTTGCAGTGCCTCGCTGTGACCCGAAAACACGCACCATGACATTTTACATCTTTGACAATGAAGAACAGCTAGAAACCGTTTATATGGATTTAAAAGAACCAATTCCTTCTAAGACAAAACAAGTACATGCTGAGGAAATTGATGTCATTATCGCCCCAGGTATTGTATTTGATCGAAGTGGATATCGCATTGGTTATGGTGGGGGGTATTATGATCGCTACTTAGCGCAATTTAATCGCACTGTTATTGCGATGGCATTTAACATGCAGATAGTTGAAAAAGTACCGACAGATGCGTATGATTTACCTGTAGGGAAAATAATTACGGAAGAACACATCATCTCCTGTAAAGAGGCTCGAAGGGAAGAACAATAGAACATTATGGAAAATGTATATGATATTCGACAATATTTAAAAAAGTTTGGTACCATTATTTATACAAAAGATCCAATCGGTGATTTGCACTTAATGGCAGAGGACTTACAAGAATTATATAAGGCGGGAATTCTACCAATTCGAGATTACCAAGTAGCGCGTCATATACTTCGAATGGAAGAAACACGTATTAAACGACAACGCGGTGATTTTTAAGTAATGTATGCAGTCCTACAAATCAATCGTGCATTTGTAGGGTTGTTTTATTTTTTTAAAAAAAGGTAAAGAATATAAAATGAAAGAAGGTGGGAACATGATTCAGAAAAGTGGAAAATATACAGCGTTACTTGTTGTAGTGTGCACCATGTGGATTCAAACATATCTTACATATAAAACGAGTTTTGATTTGAAAGTCGAAAATCTACTTCAAGAAATTATTTTATTCATTAATCCGTTACCGTTTTTACTATTAATTTTTGGTGTGGCATTATTTTTTAAAACGGCTAAAAAGCGAAATCGCTATTACCTTATTGGAAGTGGAATTTTAACATTTGTTCTCTATGGAAATGTTGTATTTTATCGTTTTTATAGCGACTTTATTACATTACCTGTTCTCTTTCAAACGAGTAATTTTGGTGATTTAGGTAATTCAATCACGACATTGATTAGTCTGAAAGATATTTGGTACGCAACTGGTTTTCTCATCATCTATATTACATTGAAAAAAATACATAGCGTAAAAGAGTTCCAATTGATTAAAAAAGAAGAACGCCGTACGTATTTTATTTTCAGTGTGGCGGTTTTATGTTTCAACTTAGGATTAGCTGAAATTGAACGACCGCAATTATTAACGCGCAGTTTTGATCGCGAAATTCTCGTGAAAAGTATTGGTACATTTGATTATCATTTATATGATGCCTTCGTCCAATCAAAATCACATGCACAACGTGTCTTAGCAGATGGTAGTGAGTTAACTGAAGTATCGAACTATGTAAAATCGAATCAAGCAGAACCGAATCCCTCTTACTTTGGATTAGCGAAAGATCGAAATGTCATTATTATTTCACTTGAATCCATGCAAAACTTTGTCATTAACAATCAAGTGAAAGGACAGACCATTACACCTTTTTTAAATGAGTTAACCAAAGACCCTGATACATTTTATTTTGATGAGTTTTATCATCAAACTGGTTTAGGTAAAACATCCGATGCAGAATTTATTGTAGAAAATTCAATGTACGGGACCGGGCGAGGTGCAGTGTTCTTTACGAATGCAGGTAATACATTTGGATCAATGGCGAGTCGTTTGAATGACATAGGTTATTATACATCTGTTATGCATGCAAATAATAAAAGCTTTTGGAATCGTGATTTAATGTATGAATCGCTGCATATTAAAAAGTTTTTTGATGTAGCATCATATAATGTGACAGAGAAGAATTCAGCAAACTGGGGCTTAAAAGATATTCCCTTTATGGAGCAGTCTGTTAAGTTGATGGAAGATTTACCACAACCATTCTATACAAGAATGTTGACGTTATCGAATCATTTCCCATTCACATCAGATGAGGAAGATCAGTATATTAAACCATATGATTCTGGTGATGAAACGGTAGATCGCTATTTCCAGACAGCACGTTACACAGATGAAGCAGTAAAAGTGTTATTCCAGCGCCTCAAACAGAGTGGCTTATACGATAATTCTATTATTGTGATGTATGGCGATCATTATGGTATTTCAGATAATCATAATAAAGCGATGGCGAAGTATTTAGGTAAAGATGCGATTACACCGTATGATGCAGCAAAATTACAGCGCGTTCCGTTTTTTATCCATATTCCAGGCTCAAATAAAGGGAAAGTAATGCATGAAGTAGCTGGAGAATTAGATATTCGCCCAACGATTCTGCATTTACTTGGATTGAATACCACACAAGATGTACAATTTGGACAAGATTTATTATCGAAAGAACATCAAAACTTTACGGTCTTTCGAGATGGACGTTTTGTGACAGACCGCGTTGTCTATGCAGCAGAAACATTTTATGATGCACAGACAGGTAAACCAATTCAAAACACGCAACCATATGAAAAATATATTAAACAAGCAAATCGTAAATTAGAAGTATCCGACCAAGTTATTAATGGAGACTTACTTCGATTTTATGATAAACAGACAGGGCAAATCACAGAGTAGATTTGCTCTGTTTTGCTTTTTTCATGCGAGAACTTCTAAAATTACGTTATAATAACAAAGAGGTGAAGAAGATGTTAAATATTAGAAAATATGCATTAGGACCTGTTCAAACGAACTGTTATATTATTGCGAATGCCGCGCGTGAATGTCTAATTGTCGATCCAGGAGAAGAAGGAGAATTTTTGATTCGTGAAGTTCGTAAGGCGAATTTAAAACCGCAAGCAATCGTATTAACACATGCACACTTTGATCATATCGGTGCAGTAGATGATTTACGTGATGCCTTTCATATTCCAGTTTATATGCATAAAAAAGAAAAAGAGTGGCTAGGTAATCCTGAATTAAATGGTTCAGGAAAATATGCGCAATTACCAGATTATTCTATTCGTCCAGCAGATGCCTTTTTAGAAGCAGAAAAAGCAACGACAATTGGGAGCTTCCAATTTGACGTGGTACATACGCCAGGACATTCACCAGGTAGTATAAGTTTGATTTTTGAACAGGATGGTTTTGCTGTAGTAGGAGACACACTATTTAAGCGTAGCGTAGGACGCACGGATTTAATTGGGGGCGATTCTAAATTATTATTAAAGAGTATTCATGATCATCTATTATCATTAGATGAAGAAACAGTAATTTATCCGGGGCATGATGAACCAACAACTGTCGGCGAGGAAATTGATCAAAACCCATTTTTAAATGGATTTTAAATAGTAAAAATCATTCAACATTTTTCTATAAAAAGAGGAAGAAGCATTTTCGCTTCTTCCTCTTTTTGTTAACCATTCGTTTGAATACGATATGAACAGTATTTGCAACCATCTATCATATTTTCAAGTTTAACAAATTCATCTACTTCAAATAGATAATCAAATTGTCCCTTTAAGAATGACTCATGCAGCGCACAAACTGTTTCTGAATGTTGATCAATCTCGTTATGGTAAGGGCAATTATAAACAGCGAAACGAATTGAACGCTCTTCTTGACCTTCTTCTTGTTTAACAAGAGGGATATAACCGATTAAAGAAGCTGCTTTTGTAATACAATCTACTTTTTCATCAAATGTTAAAAGGGATGCCTCAGTTTTTTGTTCTTGTAGCATATGACGAATTTCAGTTTGTCCTTTTTGATAACAAATACGCGTCCCAACTTCTAAAGCTTCTGGGCCTAATTCGTCTAGAATTTCAAGTACCCAATCGAGTAATTCTTCATAATTACGTTTTGGGAAAGATAGTGAAATGCCGTTTTCAACTGCGCGGTAAATACGTCCTGGACGACCGCCTTTACCTGTTTTTTCATATTCAGCAGAAATTACGTTAATTTCACTTAGTTTAGTTAAATGCAGACGAGCTACATTCGGATGAATATTAAATTTGTCAGCAATATTTTGTACAGTGAAGTTTTCTTTCTCTTGTAACATATATTGATAAATTGAAAAACGTGTTTCATCCGCAAGTGTACTCGTGATTTTTAAAGAGTTTTGCATAGTTGTCACGCACCTCCGATACATAGTACTTCCATTATAAAGGAAAAACAGTGAACAATCAGTAAAATAAGCAACCTTTTATATTTATTTGTATAATATCAAGTTTTTTGGAAACACAATCAAGCAAAAAGCTATTTTATTAAAATATTCAAAAAGAACAGTTATTTTGTTAAAACATCATTTTTTTTACCTATCTTTTTAAAAAATCGACTTTTGAAATATGTGAGAACAAAAGAGCATACTAATAAAAAATGAAAGGAGTGGAATGAATGGAATTAGAAAGTTTGATTGAAAAAAAGTGTATGCAATTATTGAATCAGGCACTAGAACTAGAAGCCTCGGATTTACACATGTTACCGACGAGAGAACATTATCAGCTGTTTTTTAGAAAATATAATCGTTTGATTGCAGCGGGTGAGATTCCATTAACATTAGGAGAAAAAATGATTTCGCATTTTAAATACCAATCGGTACTAGATATCTCAGAAAAAAGACGCCCGCAAAGTGGATCATTTGAATACATTACAGAACAAAAGCAAATTGCTTGTCGTGTATCAACATTGCCTTCTTCTACGATGAAAGAAAGCATGGTTGTACGATTAATGATTCAAAATGTAGCAAAGCCATTACAAGACATCGTACTGCAAATAGAAGCAGCGAAACATTTAGAACAGATTGTAAAAGCGAAACAGGGAATTGTCTTATTTTGTGGTCCAACAGGTTGTGGTAAATCGACAACGATGTATGCACTTTTACAATACTGCTCAAAACAACTTTCGAAGCATGTTATTTCGTTAGAGGATCCAGTAGAGAGTCAACAACAAAATATGTTGCAAATTCAAGTAAATGAACGTTCAGGTGTAACGTACTCTGCGGGTTTAAAAGCGATTTTAAGGCATTCTCCTGATGTTATTATGATTGGCGAGATTCGTGATCAAGAAACAGCGAAAATTGCCATTGAAGCGGCTCTTACAGGTCACCTTGTTATCTCTACAATTCATGCGAAAAATAGTTTTGGTTGCTTGCACCGTTTACTCGATTTAGGTATTTCAAAAGATGAATTAGAGCAAACGATTTTATCTATTACGACCCAACAATTAGTTGTGGAAAATACAGAACAGCAACCGCTAAAAGCTTTGTATGAATTTTTAGATGCAACACATTTACAAGACGCGTTTAACGCATTAAAACAACAGCAAAATTATCAATTGCCTCTGCAAGAGACCATTCGATATAAAATGATGCGCGGTATCGAGGATGGGGGAATCCTACCCAATGTTCTTACAACGTAAAAAAGCAATCTTATTACGAAGAGATCAGCCGAAATTTTTAGCTAAATTAAGTACGCTCTTACAAGAAGGTTATTCATTGAATGATTCATTACGTATGTTAATTCCACATCATTTAGCGCATATAAATCAAATTGAAGAACGCATTCATATGAGTTTACTTGAAGGGAAGGGTCTTTGCGATATTTTACGCATGATAGGGATTTCAGAACAATATATTATCTCATTATATGTGGCAGAACAAAGTGGTACGACAGTAAATGCCTTACAAATGATTGCACAAATGATGAATAAAGAAGCAGGGAATAAAGAACAAGTTTTAAAACTAGTATCCTATCCCTTATTCTTATTTGTTTTTCTAGTCGTTCTATTCATCTGCTTTCGTACTTTTTTCTTGCCAAATATGGAAGCAATGATGTTACAAAAGCAGCAAACGAATCAAATTCAGTTAACCATCTCTAAAATTTTATTACATTTACCAGATTATTTAATTGGTTTTGTCATTGTCATTGTGATAACAGTTCTTTTGTTTTTACGTTATACCAAGCAAAAGAAAACAGGAGAAAAGTTACTTTTATATTTTAAAATTCCGATTGTGAATCAAGTGTTGCGTTTGCAATTAACAAAGCAGATTGCTTTTGAATTAGGTTCTCTACTAGAGGCTGGTTTTACATTACAAGCTTCTTTACATCTATTAGCCAATCAATCACATCAAAAAATGATTGCATATATTGCACAGGATTTACTAAATGAGATTGCACAGGGGGAATCTTTATCCGTGGCGATCTCATTGAATCCATATGTACATAAAGAGTTTTATGCTTTTGTCGTACATGGAGAACAAGGTGGGAATCTTGGTAAAGAGCTTCAAATATTGAATGAGTTTATGAATGAACGAATGGGTGAGCGAGTAGAACAAGTTTTAAAGTTTATGCAACCCATTCTTTTTGGGATTATCGCTATTTGTATTTTGGGTGCATACATTTCGATTATGCTACCTATGTATAAAATGATTGATTATGTATAGGAGGAACAATAGTGAAAATAGGAGAAAAAGAAAAGAAAAATGGTTTTACTCTGATTGAGATGTTGATTGTACTATTTATCATCACAGTACTCATTTTGATTGCAATCCCTAATATTACGAAACATTTCCAAACTGTCGATGACAAAGGGTGCAATGCTTACGTGAAGATGGTTCAAGGGCAAGTAGAAGCATATAAAATTGATAAAGGCATATATCCAACAACGATTGAAGTGCTTGAAGCAGAACATTATTTAAAGGAAGGGTCAAAAGAAAAAAGCTGTAAGGCATATGAAGTGACGATTGAACAAGGTGAAGTTAAGTCGAATGCACCGCAGTGAGCAAGGTTTTACATTTGTTGAGATGTTGCTCGTTCTTATGATGACCGGAATTGTAGCTAGCATTGCGCTTATTTATGGTACGAAAGGCATTCAAGAAAAAGAAACACGCTTTTTCTTTGAGCAACTTGTCAGTGACGCAGTTTACATTCAGCAATATGCTAAAAATCATCATGTGAAAATGGATTTAATTTTTGATGAAAGGACGCATTTATATTCAGCTAAAAAAAGAGAGACCAATAAAAAGATTTTTGTTCGAACCATGCCAAGTAGTATGAAAATAAAGAGAGGGTCAACACTCTATAAAATCGGCTTTAACGAAAATGGCAATGCATCGTATGTGGGGAGGATTACTTTTCTATATTTTGGAGGCGAACAAGATGTCTATGTTTATCTGGGATCGGGTCGTATCACGGTCAAATAATCAAAATGGATTTTCCATGATGGAAGTGATGCTAGCGTTATTCTTTTTTAGTTGTATTTTTTTAACGCTCATTCCAATGACAAATGATTTATATGATCAAATGCAAAAGCGGCGAATGAGTTTACATGCTATGCATGTAAACTATGAAGCAACAAAAATATATTTGAAAAACCCTCATCAAGTACAAGGGGAAATACAAGTAGACCGTAGTTTTTATCAATGGACAATTGCTGCGCAACAAGTATGTACAACCTACTTATACAAAGAGGAGCGAAAATCTTCATGTGTAAAGTACAAGTAGATCAATCTGGCTACACATTGTTAGAAGCACTACTACAGCTACTGTGCCTCTGTATGATTGCTGCAACCATACCACTCATCATTCCATGGTATGAGAAGACTAAAGAATTTATGATGGGAACAAATACAGCAGAGTTTGAAGTATTTATGAGTGAGTTTAGAGCGGATTTACAAAAATCCGAAGCGATTTATGTAGTGAATGACGAAGAAATTCAATTAGAACAAGCAAATGAAACGAATCCAGAGAAAAAGTATTTATCCACATATCGTTTTTCTAAAAATCGTATTATCAAAACATATGGATTAGGAGATGGAACAGATATTAAATTAGTCGCTGTTACAAAAGTTCATTTTTCTTTAGAAAAAGAGCTTTTCACAATTCAATGTAAAATGGGAAACGACGCGATAAGGAGGAGAACTTTTGTTGTATCGCTTAAATAATGAGCAAGGCTTTATGTTACCTATACTCTTTATTTTACTTTTATTTATTTCGAGTTATGTATTAACGTTATTTCAATCATATGAGACGAATATGCTTTTGTATGAAGAGTTAGAGCAGCAAACCATCAGTGAAATTCAACAAATATACACAAAAAAGCAAGGTTAAATTATTTTTCTATAAAAATCTAAGCGGATTAGTCGACAGTTATTGGAATCACGCCACGTTCATGCTACTATATAAAAAATGAGTTAACGGTTAAAAGGTTGTGTGAGTCGTAACTGGAGAAGGTGAAAAGATGCGAAAGATTTACTTAGTGGGTTATATGGGTAGCGGTAAAAGCGCAATCGGTCGTCGCCTAAGCTTTTATTTAAAATTACCTTACTATGATATGGACCACGAAATTGTTCGACGAGAAAAGATGACGATTCCAGAAATTTTCGAAACACATGGTGAAGATTATTTTCGACAAATCGAAACCGATTTCTTACGTACATTTCGCGATGAATATTGTATTATTTCAACAGGTGGCGGTGTAGCGGTTAATCCAGAAAATCGTAAAATTATGCGTGAAACAGGACTCGTCCTATTTTTAGATGCTACATTTCCGGATATTTGGAAACGAATACATCGTGACAAAAATCGCCCTATTGTACAGCGCTCGACAAAAGAAGAATTAGAGCAGTTATACCATGAAAGAAGAAAAGCATATAAGCAAGCAGCTCACATTATAATCAAAACAGAAAACAGAACACTGAGACAGATTGTGGAGTACGCGGGATTCCAAGTGAATCGTTTAAAAGGCGAATGATTTGGTGTTTATCGTAAAATAACGTTCGTTTTTTAAAGTTTTTCAATAAAAATATTGCGGAGTATGAGGTTTTAATGTTAGGATATATGCAAGAAAGCCTGTTATAATACATTGACAATACTTACAAACGAATCGATCGAGATAAAACTCGCGCGGGTGAATGTACGGGGAGAGAACGTAAAGTTACGTCGCCGAAGGAGCAAGTAGTGAGAAATCACTATGAATCTCTCAGGCAAAAAGACTCGTACAGGACGCAACTCTGGAGAGCGCTGCTTCGTGCAGCCACCAAAGGGGAAAGCCATTATTGGTCAAACTTTCAGGTGCAAGGACAGAGAAATCCTAAATAAACAGGATTTCTCTGTCTTTTTTTATGAAATAAAGGGGGTTACACAATGGCAAACGCATTAAAAAGAACACCATTATTTGATACATATACTCAATACGGTGGCAAAACAATTGATTTTGGTGGATGGGATCTACCGGTACAATTTTCATCAATCAAAGAAGAACATGAAGCTGTAAGAACAAAGGCGGGTCTTTTCGATGTATCACACATGGGTGAGATTTTCGTAAAAGGTTCAGAAAGTTTAGCTTATTTACAACAACTTGTAACAAATGATGTATCGAAGCTAAAAGTAAACCAAACACAATACACAACAATGTGCTATGAAAACGGTGGTGTTGTGGATGATTTACTAATCTATCGTTTGGATGAAGAAGAATACCTATTAGTTGTCAATGCCGCAAATATTGAAAAAGACTTCGCATGGATGTTAGAACATAAAATCGATGGTGTGGAAATTACAAACGCTTCAGATGATTTTGCATTAATCGCTCTGCAAGGGCCACTTGCAGAAGAAGTACTTCAAACATTAACAACAGCTGATTTAAGTGCAATCAAGCCTTTCCATTTACAATCAGATGTAGAAGTAGCAGGACATAAGTCAATTGTCTCAAGAACAGGTTATACAGGTGAAGATGGTTTTGAAATCTACGCTTCAAATGATGCCGTTGTAGAACAATGGAATGCCATTTTAGAAGCTGGAAAAGACAAAGGTGTCATCCCATGTGGTCTAGGTAGTCGTGATACATTACGTTTCGAGGCTTGTCTACCACTTTATGGTCAAGAATTATCTGATTCAATTTCACCACTTGAAGCAGGAATTAACTTCGTTGTGAAATTAAACAAAGAAGAAGATTTTGTTGGGAAATCGGTATTAGCTGCTCAAAAAGAGCAAGGCGTACCACGTAAAAGTGTTGGGATTGAAATGATTGATAAAGGGATTCCGCGCCATGGGTACAAAGTATTCGCAGGTGATCAAGAAATCGGTGAGGTAACAACTGGTACACAATTACCAATGACAAAACGTAATGTTGGTTTGGCCTTAATTGACGCAAAATTTGCTGAATTAGGGACAGAACTAGAAATTGAAGTGCGTAATCGTCGTAGTAAAGTATCTGTTGTCGCAACACCATTCTATAAGCGTTCAAAATAAAACAATAAAGAGAGGTTTTTACCTATGAAGCATCGTTATTTACCAATGACGGAACAAGATCAAAAAGAAATGTTAGACGTTATTGGCGTTTCATCTGTAGATGAATTATTTGCCGATATTCCGGAAAAAGTTCGTTTTAAAGGTGAGTATAATATTAAACCAGCTAAATCTGAAACAGCTTTATTAAAAGAATTATCAGCGTTAGCAAAGAAAAATGCGAGCCATGACGAATATACGTCATTCTTAGGTGCAGGTGTTTATGACCACTACAAACCAGTTATTGTGGACCATGTGATTTCACGTTCAGAATTCTATACAGCTTATACACCTTACCAACCAGAAATTTCACAAGGTGAATTACAAGCTATTTTTGAATTCCAAACAATGATTGCTGAATTAACAGGTATGGATTTAGCAAACTCGTCAATGTATGACGGCGGAACAGCATTAGCAGAAGCTGGTATGTTAGCTGCTGCACATACACGCCGTAAAAAAATCTTAGTTTCTGATACAGTAAACCCAATTTCAAAAGACGTTGTTACAACATATGCATACGGTCAATCGATTGAGGTAGTAACTGTTCCTGCTAAAGATGGTGTAACAGATATGGAAGCTCTTGAATCATTAATTGATGATCAAACAGCTGCTGTATTAGTTCAATATCCAAACTTCTATGGTCAAGTAGAAGATTTAGGTAAAGTATCAGAACTAATTCATGCAGTAAAAGGTTTATCAGTTGTATCATCTAACCCATTATCACTTGCAATCCTAACACCTCCAGGTAAATTAGGTGCAGATATTACAGTTGGTGATGCACAGCCATTCGGTATTTCTGAAGCGTTTGGTGGCCCACACTGTGGTTTCTTCGCAACAACAACAAAGTTAATGCGTAAAGTACCAGGTCGTTTAGTAGGGGAAACAGTTGATTTAGAAGGTCGTCGTGGTTATGTATTAACATTACAAGCACGTGAGCAGCACATTCGTCGTGAAAAAGCGACTTCAAATATTTGTTCGAACCAAGCCTTAAATGCATTAGCTGCTTCTGTAGCGATGACAGCGCTTGGCAAAAAAGGTATGCAAGAAATGGCGAAACAAAATATTTTGAAAACACATTATGCAAAAGAAGCGTTTGAAAAAGCAGGATTCGATGTAACATTTAAAGGTGCTCATTTCAACGAAATCGTTGTAAATACAAAAGTAGATGTAACAGAATTGAATAAAGCATTATTTGAAAAACACATCATCGGTGGTTTTGATTTGAAACGCGTAAATGAAAACTTAGCAAATCATTCATTAATTTGTGTAACAGAACAACGCTCAAAAGAAGAAATCGACGAATTAGTCGCTGAAACGAGCGCAGTTGTTGCAGAAATGGAGGCTCAACATGCATAAGGATAATCAACCATTAGTATTCGAACTTTCAAAAGAAGGTCGTACAGGATATAGCTTAACAGAACTAGATGTACCAGAAGTAGATTTATCAGAAATCCTTCCTTCTTCATTAATTCGTGAAGAAGCAGCTGAATTACCAGAGCTATCAGAATTAGATATTATGCGTCACTATACAGCATTATCAAATCGTAACCATGGTGTAGACTCAGGATTCTATCCACTTGGTTCTTGTACGATGAAGTACAATCCGAAAATTAATGAAGCTGTTGCGCGTTTCTCAGGATTTGCAAACATCCATCCATTACAAGATGAGTCAACTGTTCAAGGTGCAATGGAGTTAATGTATGATTTACAAGAACATCTTGTAGAGATTACAGGTATGGATGAAGTAACGCTTCAACCAGCAGCTGGAGCACATGGTGAGTGGACAGCATTAATGATGATTCGTGCATTCCACGAAGCAAATGGTGATGTACAACGTACAAAAGTACTTGTTCCAGACTCAGCGCATGGTACAAACCCAGCTTCTGCTGCAGTTGCGGGTTTTGATACAGTTACAGTCAAAACAGCTGAAAATGGTCTTGTCGATTTAGAAGATTTAAAAACAAAAGTGGGCGACGATACAGCAGCACTTATGTTAACAAATCCTAACACACTTGGTCTATTTGAAGAAGATATCCTTGAAATTGCAGATATCATTCACTCAGTAGGTGGTAAAGTTTACTATGATGGTGCTAACTTAAATGCTGTAATGTCTAAAGCGCGTCCGGGAGATATGGGCTTTGACTGTGTACACTTAAACTTACACAAAACATTCACTGGTCCACATGGTGGCGGTGGTCCTGGTTCAGGTCCTGTAGGCGTAAAAGCAGACTTAATTCCATTCTTACCAACCCCTGTATTAGTTAAAACAGACGAAGGATTTGCGTTTGACTACAATCGTCCACAAACAATTGGTCGCGTAAAACCTTACTATGGTAACTTCGGTATTAATGTACGAGCTTACACTTACATTCGTACAATGGGCCCAGACGGCTTAAAAGCTGTAACTGAACAAGCAGTTGTAAATGCGAACTATATGATGCGTCGCTTAGAGCCATACTTTGAACTTCCATATAAACAACACTGTAAACATGAGTTTGTATTAAGTGCGAGTCGTCAAAAGAAATTAGGTGTACGTACACTTGATATCGCAAAACGTCTGTTAGACTTTGGCTACCACCCACCAACAACTTACTTCCCATTAAATGTGGAAGAAGCATTGATGATTGAGCCAACTGAAACAGAATCAAAAGAAACATTAGATGAATTCTGTGATGCAATGATTCAAATTGCAAAAGAAACAGAAGAAAATCCAGAAATCGTACAGGAAGCACCGCATACAACGGTTATTAACCGTCTAGATGAAACACGTGCTGCACGTAATCCTGTATTACGCTATCAAAAAGCATAAGTACAAAGAAGCTAGGGAGACATCCTTAGCTTCTTTTATTTTGTATAAAAGTGTTCAAATTTTGATAATATTGTTAAATTTAGAACGGAGAGGGTATAGATTGAACAGAGAATTGAAATAAAGGAGCGATGTGCTGATGATGGAAAAAGTAAAAGCAGAATGGCAATTGGATCAAAATAATCCATCACAATTGCTAGAAGATGGACGAACAGTCGACATGTTATTGAAAGATTTTGAAGGCGAAGCAAAAGTTATACGCTACCCACAAGTAACACAAGATGCTCATTTTTTAGGTGTATTTATACAACATCACGCATCACAACATCCGATACAATTACTTGTAAAAGCGAGTGTATCAGCTTTTGAAATTATAGATGCAACAATCCAGTGTGAACTGCCTATAGATGATGCCTATCTATTAATCGACCTTCATTTGAATGAACCAAAAAGTACGCTATCTTCAGAATTTTGGACAGCTTTTTATACATTACCTTCTAGTGAAAGCGAGCAACGTATTTTAAAGAAGTTAGATAGCTGGTCAATATATATTGATTATTTAATGGAACAAGCTCATTATCCGTATAGTGTCGCTTCAATTGAAAAAGCACAAGAAGTTTTAACGATTACGTTATATGAAACACCTCTCACTTCGAAGCAACAAAAAGGTCAAGAAGTGTGGAAGCGTATTGGAGATCAATTCGAAAAAATTGCTCGATGTGATGAGATGAATGTAGAAGAAAATCGTCTATTTTTACAAGATGCAACAGTTGTTTTTGGTGATTCAATTGATACAGTTTATTTATACAAAGAAAAAGAATATAATGAATTACTCGTTCTACGAGGACGTTTGCGAGCTATACACGATGCACATATGCATTGCCCCCAAATTCACCATCCACTATTAAATCCATACCATACCCAAACCAACTTTTCAGGTCTTACGATGATGAAAGATGATCTAGAACAAGGTATTCAACATATAGTGAATCAACTTGTTGATAGTCATGAACAATTGACTTTATCGATTCATCAATATGATTTGGCACAAAAACTATCTGAAAAATATGTTCATTTACTACCGATTCATGCAGATGGTCGAGCAGACGAGGCAATTCAATATGTAAAAACACCATTGATTGAAAAAAATACAGTAGAAATCACGACATTATCGAATGCATTAAGTGAACGTGAAGAAAAAATACAGCAAAAAGCGTTGATTCACTATAATGAAAAGTTACAACAAAATATGCAATATGTAAGTAGCGTTGAACAAACACAGCAGTATTTAAAAGAAGAAGAAGAAAAAAATCTTCAAAAAATCACCCAAATGCAAGAAGCCATCACACAATATGAACAAGAACAAGAACGATTAGCTTTTAAAAATGATCAATTAATGCAAGAACGTTTTGAATTAGAAGATGCATGGCATGAGCAACAGCAGCGTGTAAAAGATTTACAACGCGAAAAAGAAGAGAAAATTCAGTATTATCAAGATTTAGAGCAAGAATGGTTAATTTTTAATCAAGAAATTCCTTCTTATACAGATAACATTGAAGCAGTGAAAAAAATCGAAAGTTCACAAATAATTATCCAAGATTGTGAACTTAAAATTGAACGTATTCAAACAGATCAGCATACTGGAAAAAAATATGTGGAAGACATGATAACAGAACATCAATTATTTTTGACAAAGCAACAAGTAGAGCATGTTCAAGCATTAATTCAAAAAATTAAAAAAACTGCTGAATTTTTAGATATCCCAATGGATTTACAATTTGCAAGTTCTTATGCAGAATTAACCCAAATTTATTTAGAAAAATTTAATGGTATTGAAGCAGTTGAAGAGCGTTTAAATGACCAGTTACCATATGTAGAAGATGAATTGAAAAAGGTTGGAATTTTATTCGTGATTCCAGATGAGCCGAACGCATATTATGATCGTCATTATGCAGAAGATCAATTAACACAATTACTGGGTTTACTCGATAATAAACCACTATCATTAGGGATTAACTACAAAGCAAAAAATCGTTGGAAAGAACAAGTTGTGGAAAGTGTCCGTAAATTAACATATGCTTTAGCAGGTATGGAACAAGAAAAAGAAAAACTAGAACAGAAATTAATGATACAACTAGATTATGCGGAACGTATTGAATTTCGTTTTGACCAAGATATGCGCATGCTACAAACAAAAATGGATGATTTTATTAATCGTTTAGAACAAGCAAAAAAAGAATATGAAGGCGTCATCGAAACAGCGAATCAAGATATTTCAGCCATGCGTAAAACCGTGAAGATAAGTAAACAAACAACTTCTGGTCGTAGTCAGCAATATGATACGTTAGAGGATTTAGAAAGTGCTCGGAAACAATATAAAACGGAATTATTATCGAAGTATGATGTACTTGAAGAACATGAGCGCATGGTAGAAGAAGCAGAAACGTATGGTTCATCTTTAGCATCTCAATACGAAGAAAAAACAGCAGTTGTGATTAAAAACAAAGAAGAAATGAACATACAGATGGATTTGTTACAGCATGATATTGTAAATTCAAAAGTGGTAATTGAACAATTCAATCAGGCAAATCACGTTATTCATATGCAACAAGAAGAATTACAACAACAATTGAAAATTTTCAAAGCACATCACCAAGTATTATTTAAAGAAGCGCAAAAAATCCAAGTAGATATTGAAAGAAAAGCAATGAATAAAACACGTCATCTAGAACAGCAACATGCAATACAAGTATGGCGAAATCAATTAACTTTAGAAGAATATGAAGGACGTTGGTATCAATTGATTACACAAAAAAGTCGTTTGCGTTTTACAGCAGAACTTCATTCGAAACAATCAAGCGATCTCTTCTTGTTTGAAGATGTTCAATATACTTGGTTGGATATGTTATTACTATGTCAACAACATAGACATATAGCTTTTGTTACGACAGATTTAAGTGAGCGCTCTTTAGTAGATTTAGAGATGTTTGAACAAAATCTACGTTTACAAGGTTTTAGTTATATAGAAAGACAAGAGATTTATGAACATTTACAGATGAACCCTCTTAAAGATTATGTAGCGATTTATGAACAAGTAGAAAAACCTTATGTAATCGACTGTGAACAAGACCAATTATCTGTGTAAGGAGGTAACTAGATGAAATATACACTAGACATGATGTATGAATTATTAACTGAAAAACAAATGGCAGATTTATATAGTATTCAAAAAATTACACCATACGAACTTCCGATTAATGCATATCAAGTGACAATTCATTTTCAAGCGAAAAAAAAGTATTCGATTTTCGCCGAACAAATTCTTCGTTTTTTAGCGCTATCATCATTAAATGAAGATTTGTTACAAGATATGCTTGGTTTTCAAGAGGAGGATTTACGAGAAAATATTGCGTTGTTACTAGCAGACGGGGCAATCATTGTAAATCAAGAACAGTATGAATTAACAGATTTAGGTAAAGAGAGTGCAATTGATGGCTGTGCTTCTTTACAACACTATATCAAAACCTTTACTTGTTATTGGGAACCTGTGACAGATCAATGGATTGAAGAAGTCAATCAATTCTTACCTCGTGAGCACTTGATTCATCCAGCAGTAAGTAAACAACAAAAAATGGATTTCTCTCATTCGTTTTTAGAAAAAGGATGTATTCAATCATTTTATACAAAAGTAACAGGAGAATCATTAAGCAGTCAGTATGAAGCGATTCAAATTGAAGATGTTGTTTACGAAATGAATACAACGAATAAAGTATTATCTGTTCAAGAAGTCTGTTTATTAAGTCGTGATCAAGGGACTGAAACGTATTCTATTTGGAATCCACTAGCGAGTCAGTTTGTTCGTTTAACTTAAAAGGAGAGAAGTATAATGAGAAAGAATGTATTTATTATTTTTTATATTGTAAATTTAATCGTTCTACTGCTCATTATGCTTCCAATTCTTTCTAAAAGAGACTGGTGGATGTTATTATTAATGTTATTATATGCAGCCATCATCGCAACACTTTACTTTAGTACATTATTTGGTGTTAAAAAGGGACTGTTATATGCTTTATTTGTAGGGATTTCAGTATATAGTATTATGTCCTACGGAAGCCTTCTTCCTTTCATTAAAAGTGGTGGTGCATATGAACAGTTATTATATATGGCAATTGCTAGTTTATGGCTTGTGAGTATTGCAATCATACAAGCTTTTACATATCAAATGCCTCTCGCTATGCGCACGGTTTTTAGCTTTTTTATCATTATTGTTATACATTTTTTTATCATTCCAATTTTTGCATTGTTTAATCGCTATTATATAGGTGATTTTTCATACTATCATTTTGAAATTCAATTAAGTGGGTACTTTATTATTATTGGGTTTTCAATTATTTATTATATCATCTTATTATTTTTAGAAATGATTTGGCTTGTTAAGTATTCGATCACATTGCAGAATTATATGATTGGAGTTTTTGTTTCGATTATGAGTATACCAATCATCGTCGCTTTACGCGTAGGTCTTTGGGAAACCAGTGTTGTTGCTTTTTTTATCATGATGAGCATTATCGTCGTTTCAAAAACAAAAGTAGAGGAGGGCAGCTGATATGAAAAAAGTATCGATTATTGGGGCGGGGTTAAGTGGACTAACAGCGTCCATTCTACTTGCGAAAGAAGGTTTCGAGGTTACCATCTATGAAAAAAGTAAAAAAGTAGGTGGGAATTTTACAGCATTACAGTTTGAAGATCATCTTTTTGAGTTTGGCCCAACTTTTTTTACGATTCCAGAACTACTCGAAAGTATCTTTCTACTAGCAGGAAAAAATATAGAAGATTATCTTGATTTGGAAATTTTAACACATCATACACACGTCTATTTTGAAAATGGCGATAATTTTTGCCTTTCTACAAATGTAGAAGAAATGATTGAACAATTAAAAAAAATAGATTCTACAGGTGCTGAAAATTATCACGATTTTTTAGCAGAAATAAAACGACTATATTTTGAAGTGAATGAATTATCAATGAATTTACAAATTACAAATTGGTCAAAATTAGTAAAGATTCCTATTCGTAATTTGATTTTAAAATTACGTCCTTTTCAAAGTTTGGACCGCTTTTTACGTAAATATTTTGAGAATGAACAAATTATTCAATTACTTGCGAAATATGCAAATCGTGGTGAAATGTTAGTGAGGTCTACACCTGCATTTTTTGCTGCTTTTCTATACCCTATACTAACGGCAGATGTCTTTTATGTGAAAGGTGGAATAAGGGAGATACCTTGTGCATTAAAAAAGCTAGCTATCGAATTAGGAGTTAAAATTTATACTGAAAAAGAAATTACAAAAATACATTTGAAAAATAATCAAGTAGAAGGTATCCAAATTAACGAAAATCTGAGTATTGAATCAGACTATGTATTAATTAGTAGTGCGCAACTATTAAATAGTGATACGCTCTTATCTGATTTTACAGTTGTGAATGAAAGAGAAAAATTCATTGTAACAGAAGAAAGTAATTTATCTCAATTTGTTTTACTACTTGGATTAGATCGCTATACGAACTTAAAAACACATACTGTTTTATTTTCAAGCGATGTGGAAAGAGAAGTAGAACAAATTTTAAATGGAGAATTTGCTGAAAATCCGACCATTTATATTTATAATCCTGCTTTTCAAGAACCTGAGCGTTTTAAATCGGGTGATTGTTTAGTGCTGATGGTGTCAATTCCAACAAATGATTTATACTCGACTTCTTATCGAGCGAGCATTGCTTCTTACCGACATCATTTAGTGAGCGAATTGAAAAAATATGGTTTTGACTTAGAAGAATCGATTGTAGAAGAAAAAGTCTGGACATCCAAAGATTTAAAAAATCGATTCAATTCAACGAAAGGTGGCATACATGGAGCTATTTCGAAAACGTTCGCGGCTGCCTACATTCGTCCACCTGTTAAAAGTGATGAAATTAAAGGATTATACTTTACATTAGTGGACACAAATCATCCGGCAGGCTCAACAGAAGCATTAAAAAATGGCATTCATCTTGCTACGAGTATTATTGAGGAAGCACGTGAAAATCCATTAATTTAAAAAAACTGCTGAATGGCTTAATGCATCATTCAGCAGTTTTTGTATAGATTAAAATCCGATTGTATGTTCGTCTTCTTCCCATTCATTTCGTTCCGTATTTTTACGTTGTTTTTGAAGGTCTGTAATGACTTCTTCGTAGTTTAACTCTTGATCATAGTGCCAGTTAAGTGCTACAGAAATATAGAATTCATTCAATTGAGACATCGATAATTTTTTCGATAATTTTGCAGCATGTTGAAGTTGCTCCTCTGTGAAGATGTGCTGTTGATCAAGATTTTGTAAATAATGCAGGCGCATTTCTTTGTTTGGATTTTTAATTTCGTAAGCTCGGTCAAAACGTCCAGCACGATTAATTAGAGCAGGATCAATGCGTTCAGGATAATTTGTTGTCCCAATGACGAATACACCATGACGCGACTGTGCACCGTCTAAAGCGTTTAAAAAGACAGAGCGTGCGTATTCAGGCATTGATTCAATATCTTCAATGACAAGAATTGCAGGAGACAGTGAGCTAACTAAACGGAATACTTCTTGAATCGATTCACTGTCTGTATGCTCCGTAATCTGCCAATAAACAACAGGTGCATCGACAGAACCAGTAATTGACTTTACAAGTGTTGTTTTTCCATTACCTGGTGAACCATATAATAAAATACCACGCTTATATGGAATGTTGTAGTGCTTATAAAACTGTCCATCATCTTTAAAGAATTCATCAATTGAACGGAAAATATTACGCTTTAATTGCTCATCTAAAAATACATCTTCGCGTGAAATATCGCCATATTCGCCTAAATTACTACGGCGTAAACCATCGTCTGTATCGACTAAATATGATACTTGAGACATAAGCACATTACGCAATTGTTTATTCACACCATCAATGAATTTCTTCATATGTTCAGAAGACGGAGCGAAGTAACAGATTTCTTCTTCTCGCCATGAGTCCTCACAAAATAGTGTTGCTGGCGCAATAGCTACTTCATAATCAGGGTAATAAATGAGTTTATTATCAAGTGTAATAAATTCATGCAGTGCATCATCTTGTTGCAACCACGATAATGGTTCTAAATTATAGGTTGGTTCTGCTTCATATAAATAGGTAAGAACTTCGAATTTTAATAAGTCTTTGTGCATTAATTCGATAATGTGTTGATCGAACTGAGAATTATTTAAAACTAATTTTAATGGTCGCCATGTTGTTTCAATGCGCTCATTTAAAATATGTGTAATACGTTTAAAGAACGAAGCATATTCTGCATAGTTCGGTAACTCTTTTGAAACATCTTCAGTAAATGGATATAAATAAGAATAAATCACAAACTCCTCCTAATAAAAGAAATACATCAATATTTTAACATAAAAGTTAAAAGTAAATCAAAAAAGAGACTTTGACAATTTTGCCAAAATCTCTTTATACATTATTTACGTGAATATTTTACTTTACCAGACCATTTTTTGAAGCCGCCTTCAAGTTGATAAAGGTTTTTGTATCCTTTACCTTTTAAGAAAAGTGCTGCACGTGCACTACGACCTGCATTGTCACAGTACAAGTAAATTGGAATGTCTTGACGCAATTCTTTGTAGCGTGTACGAAGTTGTGTAGATGGTAGGTTACGCGCACCTAAAATATGACCATCTTCAAATTCTTTTTTCTCACGCACATCGATTAGTTGCGCTTTGCGGTATCCCGCCTTGAAATCTTCTTCAGATAGTGTTGTTACAGCTCTTTTTGAACGGAAACCATTAATCAAAATGAACGCAACAAGCACGACTAAAATAATGATAATACTGTATAACCAGCTCACGAGTAAATTCCCCTTTCTTTCTACAATACTATTATAAGAGAATGAATCAAATTCGTCTATGATGTTCCGTGGTAAAAGAGGAATTGTATAGTAATTACCTTAATTGTTTGATAAAATGAGTAGGCTAAGATTGGAAGGGAGAGATATAAGTGACAAAACAATGGTATTTCATCAATTCAGGACCATGTGATCCTGCATATAATATGGCTTTAGACGAGGCGTTATTACATTGGCATGCTGAAGAAAAGCTACCGCCGATGATTCGTTTTTATGAATGGAACCCAGCGACATTATCTGTAGGCTATTTCCAAAAAGCAAAGAGAGATATCGATTTCGATCAATTAGAGAAGTTGAATTTAGGATTTGTTCGTCGACCAACAGGGGGGCGTGCCGTTTTACATGAACATGAGCTTACATATAGTATCATCGTATCTGAAAACTATCCAAATATGCCAAAGACGGTAACGGAAGCATATCGTGTACTGAGTGAAGGCTTACTAAAGGGCTTCCAAAATCTCGGTTTAGATGCTTATTTCTCAATACCTGAAACCAATGAGCAAAAAGAGGCACTTGCAAAACCGAAAAGTGCTGTATGTTTTGATGCGCCGAGTTGGTATGAGTTAGTAGTAGAAGGAAAAAAAGTGGCAGGTAGCGCGCAAACACGTCAAGAAGGTGTTATTTTACAACATGGTGCCATTTTAATCGATTTAGATGCAGAAAAATTACTATCTGTTTTTAAATTTAAAAGTGATGAAGCGCGTGAACGTATGCGTCATAAATTACCTGAAAAAGCCGTAAGTATTAATAGTTTAGCCAATCGAACTGTAACAGTTCAAGAGTGTATCGAAGCATTCTATAATGGATTCCAAGAAGCGCTTGATATTGAATTAGTACCATACGAATTAACAGCCGAACAGCAACAATTTGTAGAACAATTAGCCGAAACAAAATACCGTTCAACTGAATGGAACGATAAATATTAATATAGAAGGAAAAAATCGTGCTGTATAGTGCGATTTTTTTCTATCAATCATACGCTTTTTTACAGCAATTATTCTTCTCATGAAATAGATTATGGTATGATAAAAAACGTAGAAATAAAGGAGTGAATAAAGTTGAATTTGAACAAGTTGGCAGCCTATTTCTTGCCTGCCTTTGCGATGTTTTCAATTAGTGCCTTAACGATGTTTGGTGCATTCGGTACAGATAAAGAAAACCTAGCGATTTTTAGTTTATCATTGATTATTGTGTATCCGATTACATTTATTATACAAGGTGTATCTTGTGCAATTCATCACTATTCAGTGATTCCGGCAATCGGGATTTCATTGATTGCATTCATTATTATTTTCTTCGTTGTCATTGGTGGAGATAATACGATTTATGGTGTGTATTACTTTGCTTTATTCGGTGCAGGGTATGGGATTACATATATGCTACGTCGCATGAAAAAATAGAGCTAACTAAAAAGGTCGTAACATGGCGTGTTTGATACACGTACGTTACGACCTTTTTTTGTTGATTCGTCTAAGGTGTTTAATTGATTTAGCGTGATTGCTTTTGTTCTTCAAGTAATCTTTTATAGACTTTATATGTTTGGAGTGCGGTCACTAACATGAACAGAAGTAGAATAGGTACTAGCACGTATAAAATGATTTTTCCACTTACGACATCCATCATATAAAGCACAAGAGCAATAACACAGAAAAAAAGCATATTAAAGCCGAGTTTCCTCATAATAAACACCTCATTTTAATTAATTCGAATCTTGATTCATTGTTTGGATAATTTCAGGATTTTGTTCTACTTCTTTTAATTTTTTAAATGAAGCAATTGCCACTTCTACTTGATCATCTTGTGGTTCTTTTGTTGTTAAAAGTTGTAACCATAAACCTGGATATCCTAAAAAGCGTAGTATAGGAATATCACGGCAAGCATTTGTCGCTTGTAATACTTCAAAAGAGATACCAAGTACGACAGGTATTAATAAAATGCGGTCTACTAATCGTAACCAAAGTGGATCCGTTGGTACAAAGAAATAAAGAACCATCGCGACAAATACGGTAAACAGCATAAAACTTGAGCCGCAGCGATAATGTAAGCGAGATTGCTTTTGTACATTTTCAACGGTTAGTTCTAGGCCATTTTCATAACAATTAATGACTTTATGTTCAGAGCCATGGTATTGAAAAACCCGCTTAATAATCGGTGTTAGTGATACGAGATAAATATAGGATACGAGTAGAATAAGTTTAAAGCCACTCTCTACTAGAATTTGTGCCGTGTCACTAGGGAAAATACTTTTTAAACTATTTGCTAGAAAAATTGGAATGAGTGTGAAAATAAACTTTCCGAATAAGAAAGAAAGAATTCCGATCGCTGCTACACCGAGCCAAAGCTGTAACTTCGACATGTTCTTTTCTTTTTCTTCTTTTGACAATTCTTCCCCAGGTGTTACATCATATCGATCACTCGCAAACTGTAGGTGTTTCGACCCGTTTGCAGCTGATTCAATCAGTGCAACAATGCCTCTAATAAAAGGAATTTTCTTCATTTTTTGATACGTTGGATTTTTTACGCGCTTAGCGTAATAGTAATCAATCGACCCATCGTTTCGACGAATTGCAGAAACCGTATGTTGTCCACCACCCATCATGACACCTTCAACGAGCGCTTGACCACCATATACAGTTGTATTTTTTTCTTGATTCAATTTCACACCGCTCTCTATGTATAAGATTAAAACTTCTTCAATTGTACTAAAAAATGATGATAAACTCTAGAAAAATCCTTTACACCGTTGAAAAACCTACGCCTTACGAAATATATGATAGAATGAATACAAACAATTAGGAAAAAGGGGAGATTTTTCATGCATTACTTATGTTTAAATGGTCCAAATCTAAATCGTCTTGGTAAACGTGAACCAGCAATTTACGGATATGAGACACTTGCGGATCTTGAGTTACGTTTATCAGAAGTAGCAGCTGCTGAAGGAGCGACAATTGAATTAAAGCAATCGAATCATGAGGGTGAGTTAATCGATTGGATTTATGAAGCAGAGGACGGCAAAGTAGACGGTATTATTTTTAATCCAGGTGCTTATACACATACAAGTGTTGCGCTTCGTGATGCCATTGCAAGTGTAGAAGTACCTGTGATTGAAGTGCATATTTCAAATATTCATCAGAGAGAAGCTTTCCGTCATCACTCCTATTTAGCGCCTGTTTGTGTAGGGCAAATTAGTGGTTTAGGCTTATATGGATATGAAGCGGCACTACGCACGTTCTTATCGAAACAAAAGGGGCAAAAATAAATGAATCGTTTAGAAAAGTTACGTGCATTAATCGCTTCACAAAAAGTAGATGGTTTTTTAATTACGAATCCATACAATGTACGCTATATGACAGGTTTTACAGGTTCAACAGGTATTGCGCTCGTAACAAAGAGCGAGGCATTGTTTATTACTGATTTTCGGTACATTGAGCAAGCTGAAAGAGAAGTTACCGATTTTCGTGCCGTCCAACATAAAGCAACTTTAGTAGAAGAAATTGCATCATATGTACGTAATTTAAACATTCAAACACTTGGTTTTGAAAAAGAACATATTACGTATGCACAGTTCTTATTATATGAGAAATTTATTACGAAGAATTTAGTTGGTCTTGCAGATGTGATTGAAAAAATCCGCTTGATTAAGACGCCTGAAGAAATTAGAATAATAAAAGTCGCTTGTGACATTGTAGATGCAGCATTTGAGCATATTCTACCGCAAATTCGTCCGGGTGTAACTGAGCTTGAAATCGCGAATGAGTTGGAGTTCTTTATGCGTAAATCAGGAGCGACCTCTTCTTCATTCGATACGATTGTTGCATCAGGTGTTCGCTCGGCATTGCCACATGGCGTAGCAACTGATAAAATAATTGAGAAGGGCGAGTTTGTCACTTTAGACTATGGTGCGTTATATAATGGGTATGTGTCGGATACAACACGTACAGTAGCAGTCGGCCAGCCATCGCAACAATTAAAAGAGGTTTACGAAATTGTTTTAGAAGCCCAGTTGGTGGGTGTCAAAACCTTTAAGCCGGGAATGACGGGTGTGGAAGCAGATGCGGTTGTACGCGATGTGATTCGTTCGCATGGCTATGGAGAAGCATTTGGTCACTCTGCAGGTCATGGAATAGGTTTAGAGGTACATGAAGGACCAGGCTTATCTCATCGCTCCAATCATCGATTAGAGGCTGGGATGACTGTAACTTGTGAACCAGGAATCTATTTACCAGGTATTGGTGGCGTACGCATTGAAGATGATGTGCTTATTACAGCAGATGGGAATGACGTATTGACGCATGCGCCTAAAGAGTTAATTATTTTATAAATTAGTATTTGGAGGAAAAGAAACATGATTTCAGTAAACGATTTTAAAACAGGATTAACAATCCAGGTAGACGGTAACCTTTACCGCGTAATCGAGTTCCAACACGTAAAACCAGGTAAAGGTGCTGCATTCGTGCGTTCAAAATTACGTAACTTACGTAATGGTAACGTAACTGAAAAAACATTCCGTGCAGGAGAAAAGGTAGAAAAAGCACAAATCGATAACCGTAAAATGCAATATTTATATGCATCTGGTGATCAACACGCATTCATGGATATGGAAACATATGAACAAATCGAACTACCAGAATCTCAATTAGAGTATGAATTAAAGTATATCCTTGAAAACATGGAAGTACAAATTGTATCATTCGAAGGTGAAGTACTAGGTGTATCTTTACCGAACACTGTGGTGCTTGAAGTAACTGCTACTGAACCAGGAATTAAAGGTGATACAGCAACAGGTGGTTCAAAACCAGCAACAATGCAAACAGGTCTTGTTGTAAACGTACCATTCTTCGTAAACGAAGGTGATAAATTAATTATCAACACAGAAGATGGTTCATACGTTTCACGTGCATAATCATAAGGATTAACCTCTCTTTTCGAGAGAGGTTTTTCTTTTAAAATAATTTAGTACCTACTAATAATATAAGTCGTAATTACTAAGTACTTTAACTGTGCTAGTACAGAAGATGTTCACTCTAAATGTCTAAATAGTGTAATCGTTTACAATATTTTATTTATGGTTAACACTTCAAGATTTTACTTAATTCGTAAAAAAAGATTGTATTTCAAACAGAATTTATCTACTATAAATATAGAAATTGCTATTTTTCAATAAAATGTTTCAAAAGTTTGAAAAAAGCGATAAAATAATATGTGTATTATAATACACACAAGTAAGGGGAGTTAAAGTATGTTAAAAATTCAAGAAATTCGTGAGATTATTAAATTGGTGGATTCATCTTCAGTGGATGAATTTGTATTCGAGCAAGATGACACAAAATTAAAACTTAAAAAGCACAACGGTCAAACAGTTGTAGCGCAAGCTCCTGTAGCAGTTCAAGCTGCACCAGTAGTAGAAGCACCGAAAGCAGCAACTCCTGCACCAGTAGTAGAGGCTCCAAAAGCTCCAGAAGCACCAAAAGCTGAGAAAAAAGAAGTTGTGGCAGATGCAAATCTACATAAAATCACTTCTCCAATGGTTGGTACATTCTACTCTTCTCCAAACCCAGAATCACCTGCATTCGTAAAAGTAGGCGATCAAGTGAGCGAAGAGTCAATCGTTTGTATCGTTGAAGCAATGAAGTTATTCAACGAAATCGAAGCAGAAGTAACTGGTGAAATCGTTGAGATTCTTGTTGAGAATGGTGAATTAGTGGAATACGGCCAACCTCTATTCCTAGTTAAAGAAGCGTAAGGGGGGGCTACTAATGAAAAAAGTACTAATTGCAAACCGTGGTGAGATTGCAGTACGTATCATTCGTGCTTGTAAAGAATTAGATATTCAATCTGTTGCTGTTTACTCAGAAGCAGATGCTGAAGCATTACATGTTCAATTAGCAGACGAAGCATATTGTATCGGACCGAAGTTTTCTGCAGATAGTTACTTAAAAATTGACCGTATTTTAGCGGTAGCAGAAAAAACAGGTTGTGATGGAATTCACCCTGGATATGGTTTCTTAGCTGAAAATGCTGCCTTCGCAGAAGCTTGTGAAGATGCAGGTATTACATTTATTGGACCAACTTCAGATGCAATTAAAGTAATGGGTATTAAAGACGTAGCGCGTGATACAATGGAAGCAGCAGGGGTGCCACTTGTTCCAGGTACAGGAATTGTTCCTGATATCGAAACAGGTAAAGAGTGGGCTGCAGAAATTGGATATCCAGTTATTATTAAAGCTACTGCCGGTGGTGGCGGTAAAGGTATTCGTGTCGCACGTACGGAAGAAGATCTTGTAAAAGGTATCGAAATTACACAAAATGAAGCAGCAGCTGCATTTGGTAATCCAGGTGTATACCTTGAGAAATTCATTGAATATTTCCGTCACTGTGAAATTCAAGTATTAGCTGATAACTACGGTAACGTAATCCATTTAGGTGAACGTGATTGTACAGTGCAACGCCGTATGCAAAAACTAGTTGAAGAAGCGCCATCTCCAGCACTTTCGGAAGAACGTCGTGCGGAAATGGGTGCAGCGGCAGTTAAAGCAGCGCAAGCGTGTTCATATCGCGGTGCGGGTACTTGTGAATTTATTTATGACTACCGTGAAGATAAATTCTACTTCATGGAGATGAATACCCGTATCCAAGTAGAACACCCTGTAACAGAAGCGATTACAGGAATCGACCTAGTTGCGCAACAGTTAAAAGTTGCATCTGGTGAAGAATTAGCTTATAAACAAGAAGACGTGAAATTAAATGGATGGGCAATTGAATGTCGTATTAACGCAGAGAACCCTTACAAAAACTTCATGCCTTCAGCAGGTAAAGTAGACACGTATGTAGCACCAGGTGGTATCGGTGTTCGTATTGATTCTGCTATGTACCCAGGCTATTCAATTCCACCATATTACGATTCGATGGTTGCAAAATTGATTGTTCATGCAGATACGCGTGAAGAAGCAATTGCAAAAATGAAGCGTGCATTAGGTGAGTTTGTTGTTGAGGGTCCTGGTATCCATACGACAATTCCTTTCCATGAAAAATTAATGAGTAATGAAGTTTTCAAATCAGGTAAATTCAATACGAAATTCCTAGAAGAAAACGACGTTATTAATTCTTAATAAATGAGAGGGGCAAATTCAATGACAGAACAAAACATTCAATCTTTACAACAACCGACACCGCAAGGAAAAGAGGTGCTTGGAAAGGTTGAAGTAGCACCAGAAGTAATTGAAGTGATTGCAGGAATTGCGACGAATGAAGTAGAAGGTGTTTCGGGAACGAGAGGCTCTTTTGCATCAGGTGTTGTAGAAAAATTCGGCAAGAAAGTTCATGGCAAAGGGATCAAAACAGAATGGACAGAAGACGGTCTAATCGTTGATGTATATTGTTTTGTGCAATATGGTGCGTCCGTTGCGCATGTTGCCAGAGAAGTACAGCGTCAAATTCGTGAATCGATTGAAAATATGACAGAGCTTCAAACGAAAGAAGTGAATGTTCATGTTACGGGTATTCAGTTTGATCAAGCTACAAATTCAAAAGTTGAATAAAGCCCTGTAAATAAGTGTTTTGAGGATTTTTCCTCAAAACGCTTTATTTTTTTAATTTGACATAAAAGCGAACGTTTTATATAATGTTTATTATAAACGTTCGCTTATATTTTTGTTCGCACGAAAAAGACAGATTTTTTAAAACTTGTCGTAAAGCGTATGATGACAAGGGAAAGTGTGATAAAATAAACTTCATATGAAAATAATTGTTATAGCTAACAAGTGAAATAAGACAGCTATTTAAAAGGAGTTATTAAGAATGAAGCGACGTGAAGCGCGTGAAAAAGCGTTACAAACACTTTTTCAACTAGAGAATACTGAATTAACTGTAGAGGATGCAATCGAGCATACACTTGCAGAAGAAAAATCATCGGCATTCTTTGAAGAATTAGTATACGGTACACAGAATCACTTAGAAGAAATTGATGCATCATTAGAAAGTAAATTAGAAAATTGGTCATTAAGCCGCTTAGCGAAAATTGAAAGAACAATTTTACGTTTAGCAGCTTTTGAATTAATGTATATGCCAGAAACACCAAACAACGTTGTTATCAATGAAGCAGTTGAGATTTCTAAAGTCTTTGGTGACGAGAAGTCAGGTAAATTCGTAAACGGCGTATTATCAAAATACTAGATCGTTAATAGGACAGACGGAAGGGTTTTGCTCTTCCTAACACCCTGTTGACGCATCAAAGCTGAATTCGGGAGTGTAGAAAATGTCAAGTCAACTAATTAACGGAAAAGAAATCAGTAACACAATTCGTACAGGTATTCAAAAAGAAGTACAAGATTTAATTGCAAAAGGAATTACACCAGGATTAGCAGTGATTCTAGTAGGTGAGGATCCTGCGTCACATACATATGTAGCAAACAAAGAAAAAGCTTGTAAAGACTTAGGAATTTATTCGAAGCTTATTAAATTACCAGAAGATACAACAGAAGAAGATTTACTAGCGCAAATCAAACAATTAAATGAAGCATCTGAAATTGATGGTATTCTAGTCCAGCTGCCATTACCAAAACAAATCAATGAACAAAAAGTAATCGAAACCATTTCTCCATTAAAAGATGTAGATGGTTTCCATCCAAATAGTGTTGGGAAAATGCTTCTAGGACAAGAAACTTTTTTACCATGTACACCACATGGTATTATGAAGTTACTCGAATATTCAAATATTGAAGTTGCTGGTAAACATGCAGTAGTTATTGGGCGTAGTCATATTGTTGGTGTACCAATGGGGCAACTACTATTACAACATGATGCAACAGTGACATATTGTCACTCGAAAACAAAAAATCTTCAAGAAATGACAAAGCAAGCAGATATTTTAGTTGTAGCAATCGGACGTGCGAAAATGATTACAGCCGATTACATTAAAGAAGGTGTAGTGGTTATTGATGTCGGTATGAATCGCGATGAAAATAATCACCTATGCGGAGATGTTGATTTTGATTCAGTTGTTGAAAAAACATCTGCAATTACTCCTGTTCCAGGCGGCGTTGGTCCAATGACAATCACAATGTTAATGTATAACACAGTTCAATCAGCAAAAACAAAGCTAGCATAAGACAAATGAAGCTGATTAAGGTAAAATAGAATAGACAGAAAGCTGTTTTTCTGCGGAAAAGCAGTTTTTTTTATGGGCGAATCATAACGTCAAAAAATGTGTAGAGGAAACACATCCTTAGAGGAGATGAATTAATGGTCATTCATTATTTATCTGTGCAAGCATTGACCAAATATATTAAGCGGAAATTTGAAGCGGATCCTCATTTGCGTGAAGTATATGTAAAAGGTGAACTGTCCAATGTGAAACTACATAGTTCAGGGCATATTTATTTCACGTTAAAAGATGCACACGCACAAATTCAAAGTGTCATGTATAAGATGCAGGCGAAACAACTTGCTTTCAAACCTGAAAATGGTATGAATGTGCTGATTCGTGGAGATGTGAATGTCTATGAAGTGGCAGGACGCTATCAAATGTACGCGAAAGAGATGCAACCAGACGGTGTTGGGAGTCTACATGTAGCATATGAACAATTGAAAAAAGAGTTGGCAGCACGTGGTTATTTTAAATCAGAATTTAAACAGCCGATTCCCAAATTCCCTAAAAGAATAGGGGTTATTACAGCAAAGACAGGTGCAGCAATTCGAGATATTTTGTCCACACTAAAAAGACACTATCCAATTGCTGAGGTAGTAGTTATTCCAACTGCTGTTCAAGGAAAAGTAGCTGCGAATGATATTGCACAAGCTATCGCTTTAGCGAATCAGCAAGGGAATATCGACACACTTATTATTGGACGAGGTGGCGGTTCGATTGAAGATTTGTGGGCATTTAATGAGGAAGTGGTCGCGCAAGCTATTTTTGAAAGTCGTATTCCTATTATTAGTGCGGTTGGGCATGAAACAGATACAACGATTGCGGATTATGTAGCGGATTTACGTGCACCGACACCAACAGGCGCAGCGAAGATGGCTGTCCCAGACCGTTTCGAATTACTACAGCATGTTGAATCACTCCGTACACGTCTTATTCAACAGACACAAGCACAATTAAAGCATGAACGTGCTCGTTTGACACGTGTGCAGTCCGCATACCCTATGCTATATCCTGAGCGCTTATATCGTCCTTTTGTTGAACAATTGGCACAATTAGATGATCGTATGCAACGTGCAGCCGTGCAAGCAATGGAGCAGCAACGTTATAAGTGGCAACATCTTGAACAAAAACTTCAAATTTATAATCCTTTAAAAGAGATTGTATATGAAAAGAAGCGTATTGAATCGATGCAACAAATATTAACGAGAGCAATCGCTCAAAAATTACAGCAAGAACGACAACGTTTTACGGCAGCTGTTCATACACTTGAAATGTTAAACCCTTTATCCATTATGACACGCGGATATGCAATTGTTTATGACAATCAAAAAGTTGTAAAATCGGTAGATTCAATAGAGGAAGGACAAAAAATAGACCTTCAATTTACAGACGGTCGTGTTCAAACGATTGTGCAGTCCATTCAAAAAGAGGAGGAGTCCACATGACAAAAAAACAACCATCATTCGCTGAATCGATTGAACAATTAGAAGAAATTGTTCGCTCACTTGAAAAAGGTGATGTTCCATTAGAAGATGCCATCTCTTTATACCAAGAAGGGATGAAATTGTCACAAAGCTGTCATACACAACTTGAAAAAGCAGAACAGCAATTGGTAAAAATGATGGATCAAAACGGAAATGAAACGGAGTTAAATTTACAGAAAGAGGCGGAATAAACAATGACAAGTACACTAAAAACATTTATGGAAGAACAATTACCAATCATTGAATCGCATATGTACGAATTTGTAGAAGATTTAACAGCACCCACTTCATTAAAAGAAGCAATGTTATATTCTTTAAAAGCTGGTGGAAAACGTGTAAGACCACTTTTTGTGATTGCAGTACTGGATTATCTAAATAAACCAACAAAAGCGGGGTATACAGTAGGGGCAGCGGTAGAAATGATTCATACATATTCGCTAATCCATGACGATTTACCAAGTATGGATAATGATGATTTCAGACGTGGTAAACCGACGAATCATAAAGTATTTGGTGAAGCAGCAGCGATTTTAGCAGGTGATGCACTGAATACACTACCATTTGGCATTTTAGCGCGCTTAAAAAATGTGTCAGCTGAACAAAAAGTAGAATTAATTCGTCTTCTAAGTGAAACGGCTGGAGCAGAGGGAATGGTTGGCGGACAAGTACTTGATATTGAAGGAGAAAAGCGTCAACTTACTTTAGATGAATTAGTACGTGTTCATGAAAATAAAACAGGTGCCATTTTACGTTTTAGTATTGAAGCAGGTGCGATTTTAGCAGATGCAACACAAGAACAACGCAACTTATTTGTCGAATATGCTTACCATATTGGACTCGCATTTCAAATTAAAGATGATATTTTAGATATCGAGGGCACAACAGAAGAATTAGGAAAAACAGCTGGGAAAGATGTAGCGAGTGAAAAAAGTACGTATCCAGCACTCTTAACATTAGACGGAGCTAAAGAAAAATTAGCAGAACATGCAGCAAAAGCACATGCATGTTTAGAGAAAATACCATCGAATAGTAAATATTTAGCAGATTTAACAGACTATATTATAAATCGTAACAAGTAATTAGTTTAAATACTTTCTGTTCGACTTAATGACTGTTATAATAGTGAAAAAAGTCGTGTGAGTAAAATCAATGATAAAAGTAAAGGTGTGTGATGGTGGTGGATTTAAACACAATATCTAGTCCATCCTTTCTGAAAAATTTGAATAAAAAACAATTGCAAGATTTAGCAGTTGATATTCGCAAATTTTTAGTTGAAAAGTGTTCTGTAACAGGTGGACATATTGGACCAAATCTAGGTGTAGTTGAATTAACAATTGCGCTACATCGAGTATTTAATAGCCCGCAAGACAAGTTCTTATTTGATGTTGGGCATCAAGCATATGTGCACAAAATTTTAACAGGTCGTGCGGATCAATTCGATACGTTACGTCAGTATAAAGGTTTATGTGGTTTCCCAAAACGTAATGAGAGTGAGCATGATGTGTGGGAGACTGGTCATAGTTCAACTTCTCTGTCAGCGGCTATGGGCATGGCAGCTGCACGTGATGTTCAAGGAAAACATAATCATGTCGTTCCGATTATTGGCGATGGTGCATTAACAGGTGGAATGGCACTTGAAGCACTGAATCATATCGGACATGAAAAAACAAATATGACCGTTATTTTAAATGATAATGAGATGTCAATTGCACCGAATGTAGGCGCTTTACACAATATGCTGTCTCGTATGCGTACAGCCACACCTTATAATCGTGCAAAAGATGATTTTGAAGGTTTATTAAAACGTATTCCAGCAGTAGGTGGACGTTTAGCTTCAACAGCAGAGCGTGTAAAAGATGGTTTGAAATATTTAGTGGTACCAGGCATGTTCTTTGAAGAATTAGGTTTTACTTACTTAGGACCGATTGACGGTCACGATTTTGAAGCACTTGAGTCAACATTATTAAATGCGAAACGTACTGAAGGTCCTGTAATCGTTCATGTGATTACGAAAAAAGGTAAGGGCTATTCACCAGCAGAAAATGATAAAATCGGAAATTGGCATGGTACGGGTCCTTACAAAATGGAAACAGGAGATTTTGTTAAATCGTCTGTTACAGCACCAGGTTGGTCAAAACTAATTGCAGATACTGTAACACGTATTGCGCGCGAAGATGATCGTGTTGTAACGATTACACCTGCGATGCCAGTTGGTTCGAAATTAGAAGGATTTGCGAAGGAATTCCCGAAACGCTTCTTTGATGTTGGTATTGCAGAGCAACATGCAACAACGATGGCAGCAGGGATGGCAGCAGAAGGTTCAAAACCGTTCTTATCAATATATTCGACATTTTTACAACGTGCATACGATCAAATGTTACATGATATTTGTCGTCAAAACTTAAATGTATTCGTTGGAATTGACCGTTCAGGTTTAGTTGGAGCAGATGGCGAAACACATCAAGGTGTATTCGACATTAATTTCCTTCGCTCAATGCCAAACATTGTCATTATGATGCCGAAAGATGAAAATGAAGGTCAACATATGGTGCAAACAGCTTTAGCATACGATGAGGGCCCAATTTGCTTACGCTATCCACGTGGTAATGGTTTAGGTGTTCCAATGGATGAAGAATTAAAAACATTACCAATCGGTAGCTGGGAAGTATTAAAAGCAGGAACAGATGCAACGATTCTAACATTTGGTACAACAATTCCGATGGCAGAAGTAGCAGCAGAAAAATTAGCCGAACAAGGTATCTCAGTTGAAATTGTCAATGCTCGCTTCATTAAACCAATGGATGAGGAAATGCTACATCATATTTATCAAACAGGTCGCCCTGTTTTAACAATTGAGGAATCGATGCTACAAGGTGGATTTGGTAGTGCTGTATTAGAGTTTGCGAATGATCATGGCTATGACACAAATCAAACAGAACGTATGGGTATTCCAGATGAATTCATCGAACATGGAAGCGTAGATTTATTAATGCGAGACATTCATTTAACAGCAGAAGAAGCTGAAAAACGCATTACAAAGCTCGTACATCAAAAAAGAGAACAAGAAGGTCTAAAATCATAATGGCAGACAAAGTACAAAAAGAGCGCGTAGATATTTTACTCGTTCAACGCGGTATGTGTGAAACACGTGAAAAAGCAAAACGTTTAATTATGGCGGGACAAGTTTTCTCTAAAGAAGTTCGCGTCGATAAAGCAGGAGAGAAAATACCAGCAGACCAAGATTTAACAATTAAAGGTCAACAACTGAAATATGTCAGTCGTGGTGGTCTAAAGTTAGAAAAAGCACTTGAGATTTTCGACTTTACGGTGGAAGGAAAACTGATGCTAGATATCGGTTCTTCAACAGGTGGTTTTACAGATTGTGCGTTACAGAACGGCGCGCGTCATTGTTACGCTTTAGATGTTGGTTCAAATCAACTCGCTTGGAAGATTCGTTCAGATGAACGCGTTACGGTAATGGAGAAAACCAATTTCCGTTACGTAACTGCACCTGATTTAGTCGAGGGTTTACCAGAAGTGGCAACAATCGATGTATCATTCATTTCACTCGAACTAATTTTACCTGTATTAAAAACATTATTGATGCCTGGTGGCGATGTGATGGCTCTTGTTAAACCACAATTCGAAGCAGGTAAAGAAAATGTCGGTAAAAAAGGTGTCGTACGCGATGCGAAAATTCATTTAGAAGTACTTGAAAAAGTAGCGGATTTCGCAGAGGAACTAGGGTTTGTTTTAAAAGATGCTTCTTATTCACCAATTACAGGTGGAGAAGGAAATATCGAATTCTTATTCCATCTTTACAATCCGCATACTACTGAAGAATTAGAACGTTCGTGTGATTTACAAGCAGTTGTAAAAGAAGCACATGCACAATTAAAATAAAGTAGCTAAAAATCGAAAAACACTTTCAGAGAATCAGAAGGTTCTTTGAAGGTGTTTTTCCATGAATAAATGCCTAAATAAAAGAAGAAGAAAATAGATAAAAGATTCGTTTTTTCTTGTTATTTCATTGAATAGATGATAACTTTAGGTTGACAGGCATAAATATGCATAGAGGTGAATGATATGAATAAAAGTCAAAGACATATTCGTATTCGTGATATGATTGCGAATCGAGAAATTGAGACACAAGATGAACTAGTCGACTTATTAAAAGAAGCAGGCTATAACGTGACACAAGCAACAATCTCACGTGACATTAAAGAATTACATCTAATCAAAGTACCATTACAAGATGGACGTTATAAATATAGCTTACCAGCAGACCAACGTTTTAATCCTGTACAAAAACTACATCGTGCGTTAGCAGATGCTTTTGTATCGATTGATGGGGCAAGTCATTTCCTCGTTATGAAGACATTACCAGGCAACGCACATGCGATTGGCTCATTATTAGATCACTTAGATTGGACGGAAATTTTAGGTACAATCTGTGGAGATGATACAATCATGATTTTATGTCGTGAAGAATCAATGCGTGAAGTAGTGAAAAATCGTTTACTAGAGATGTTATAAGAACTGCTAGAGAGAAGTATTGAGGGGTGTGACACATCGTGTTAAAAGAATTATCCATAAAGAATTTTGCCATCATTGATGCATTAACCGTCGAATTTCAAGAAGGATTAACTGTATTAACAGGCGAAACAGGTGCGGGTAAGTCAATCATCATTGATGCGGTACAACTTTTAGCAGGGGGTAGAGGTTCTCAAGAGTTTATTCGCCATGGTGCTAAAAAGGCAGAGCTTGAGGGCCTTTTTACGTTACCTGAAGAACCGCATCCTGCTTATGATAAGTGTAAAGAGTTAGGAATTGAAATTGATGAAGGTATCATTATTTTGCGTCGCGACCTAAACGATACAGGAAAGAGTGTTTGTCGTTTAAACGGTAAAATGATGCCACTGAATATGTTACGTGAAGTGGGTTCGACATTGATTGATATTCATGGGCAACATGAATCACAAGAATTAATGGACGATAAACAGCATATCCATTTACTCGATCAATTTGCGGGTGATGCGATAATCGGAGAAAAAGAGCGATATGCATCGCTATATGAACAATATCGTACATTGAAAAGCGAATTAGCAGCACTATCGCTTGGTGAACAGCAAATCGCTCAAAAAATTGATTTATACGCATTCCAAATTAAAGAGATTGATGCATGTAAGTTTAAAGAGAATGAAGAAAATGAATTAATGGAAGAGCGTCGTCGTTTAAATAACTTCCATAAAATCTTTGAAGGTAGTTCTCACGCACATGAAGCCATTCTTGGTGAATCTAAAGGGCTTGATTGGATTGGGCAAGCGATGTCTGATTTAGAAGATGTTGCGAATGTAGATGAACAGTTCAAAGAACAATCTATGGCCGTATCAGACGCGTTCTATGTTTTACAGGAAGCTGCTTTTTCATTAAAGAATATTTTAGATGAGATGGAATTTGATCCAGAAAGATTAAATGAAGTAGAGCAACGCCTCGCACTTATTCAAAATATGAAGCGAAAATACGGACATAGTTTAGCGGATATTTTAGCGTATCGCGATCAAATTGGTAAAGAGCTAGAGACGCTTGAAAATAGCGATGAAAATATCCAAAAGAATGAAAAACGCTTAAAAGACTTAGAAAAGCAACTAGCTGAACAAGCAGAAAGGCTAACAGTTATCCGTAAAGAATATGGTGTTCAATTAGCTGAGAAGATTATGACGCAATTACAAGAGTTGTATATGGAACGTGCAACACTGATTGTGCAAATCACACCGTCACATACATTTGATGCGATGGGTAGCGATGAAGTTATCTTCTATATTTCAACGAATGTAGGGGAGCCACCAAAGCCACTGACGAAAATTGCGTCTGGTGGTGAGCTATCGCGTATTATGATTGCTCTTAAAACCATCTTTTCATCTACAATGGGAATTACGTCCATCATTTTTGATGAGGTTGATACAGGCGTAAGTGGCCGTGTAGCGCAAGCTATTGCGGATAAAATTTCACTAATCTCTGTAAATTCACAAGTGCTTTGTATTTCGCACTTACCACAAGTGGCGGCGATGGCTGATCATCATTACTATATTCAGAAACAAGAAGAAGATAATCGTACATTCACATCGTTATGTGAATTAGTAGAAGATGATCGAATTGACGAGATTAGTCGTATGATGTCAGGTGAAGTCGTGACGGAAAAAACATTCCAACATGCAAAAGAACTAGTTGAAATTGCAGAAGAACATAAACAACGCCGTATCATATAACTACTATTAAGACATTGTAAACAAGTACGAATGAATTGTTTACAATGTCTTTTTTATCTGAAAAATAAACAAAAGTTTCATTCAACACGCAAAAAAAGTGTTATAATACATATAAATTACATGAAAATAAAACAATTGTTTTATAAGAAAATGGGTAATGACATTTTGTTTTGAAATGAATTTTGATACAATAAATGCATTGTGAAATGTTGAGTGAAAACCTAAGGAGGAAAAAAGATGACGCAGATTAAGGTAGCCATTGCAGATGACAACCGCGAACTTGTAGCCACATTAGAAAAATACTTGCAAAAAAATGAAGGAATACAAGTAATTCATACTGCTTCAAATGGTAAACAGTGCTTAAAAATGCTGGAGGAAGAAATCCCTGATGTGCTAATTTTAGATATTATTATGCCTCACTTAGATGGTTTAGCTGTTTTAGAAGAGATACAAAAAAATGAGCAATGGAAAACGATTGAAGTGATTATGTTAACAGCTTTTGGGCAAGAAGATGTTATGAAACAAGCGAGTGACTTTGGTGCTGCTTACTTTATGTTAAAACCTTTTGAGATGGAACGTTTAGAGTCGAAGATTATTCAATGTGCAGAACGTGGAAAAATGAAACAAACAAAAGCACGTGAAATTATTGAAATTGATTTACCTGAGACATCAGATAAGCATACATTAGATGCACGTATTACATCTATCATTAAGGAAATAGGTGTACCAGCTCATGTAAAAGGATATGGCTATATTCGTGAAGCTATTCAATTAGTCTATAATAATCCAGATTTATTAAGTTCAATTACAAAAGCGTTGTATCCAGCTATTGCAGAAATATTTGAAACGAAACCAACACGTGTAGAGCGGGCCATCCGAAATAGTATTGAGATTGCGTGGGGACGTGGAAATCATGACGCCGTATCCAAGCTATTCGGTTACACCTCACACCATATGAAACAAAAACCAACGAATTCAGAGTTCATCGCCATGGTCGCTGAGAAGTTACGCGAAGAATTAGTAGAAGTATAAGTCATCTTATGAAAAAAGCAGCAGCTCGTTCAATTAGAACTGTTTGCTTTTTTTTGTGAATATAAGTAAGGAAAGAGGAGAGATATGTTTTATATTAGTTCGCTAGTAGGTTTAATGGTACTTTTGTATAGTATATGGAAGCATCATTCTTTAGGAATATATCTTGGTTTTGTTATAGTACTTACAACACTTTTTCTATGGGTTTGGGGTGCAAATGTTTTTTTATTAGCTATACCTGTTCTTTCGATGATTAGTAAAGAGGCTATAGAAAAAATACAAGACAAGAAAAATCAAACATCTCAAATATAGGTCTAAAAGCATTCATTTTTCAGAAAGAGTCGTGAAAAATGTATTAGTTTTTTGCGAGGTGGGTATGATAAAGATAGTTAGGTTTTTCTATGTTATTATATACGAAAAATAGGTACAGACTACATTTGGATAATAATAACCAATAAGAATAGTGAAAAAATAGGACTATTTAGTCAAATAAAACTAAATTTGAAAAAAATAAAAAAACAGATAAGCATATAGAAATATTCTAGTGTAAAGGTCTTTAGAAGTTAGGTAAATGCACGATATTAATCATACGGACTTTTACACAAGGAGAGGGTGAAAAACATGGAACTTTATAAAGATCAGCATATGGAAATTATCTCAAGAGACAATAAAGTTTTTGTGAAAAAACATCAAGAAGATTATACAATGAAGGATTTCGAGACTTTGTTAAAAGAATTTCCACGAATTAAACTGACAAACTTTATGGAATTAAAAAACCTCTTCAATCAACAGAATGGTGATTTTGTAGAAATAGGTGTTTTATTACCTGAAATGGATATTCAAATCTCAAAAGATGCAATGACTGCTAATATTTTATTTTACGAAGATCCGAAAAAAATTAGTAACTCTGAAGATGAATTGAATCTTAAAATTAAAGAAATTGCTGCATCTATTGGGATTGAGTACGGTCTGAAACGAATCTTATGGGAAGAACTTGAGAAGAAAAAACATGTGATTGCGGAAGGGAAAGAGCCTGAAGATGGTGTAGATGCAAAAATCACGTATTTTCAAAATCCAACGCGCAGACCAAAAATTGGTTTAGATGGTCGAGCAGATTTTTCCGATATGAACTTTATTTTTGAAATTGAAAAAGACGCTTGGCTAGGTGAGAAAATACCGGCATCTGAAGGAATACCGGGTATGAATGTATTGGGAAAAGAGATTCCCGCAAAAGCAGGGAAAGACCTTATTTTAAAATATAATCCAGAATCTGTTTATGAAAGTGAAGAAAACGGAAAGATTATTATCCGTTCTAAAACAGCAGGTGTATTGGATGATTCAAACGGTCTGATTAGTATTTTACAACATCTCGAAATTAAAACAGATATTGGTGTAGAAACTGGTAATATTGTGTTTAATGGTTCTATTGCAATTAAGGGAACTGTTTTACCAGGCTATTCAGTAAAAGCAACAGGTGATATTTCGATTGAAGCAAAAGAAGGCGTATCTGGCGCTGACTCGATTGAATCAACAGGCGGCGATATTTATATTCGTGGTGGTGTATTTGGTCATTCAAAAACAGTCATTCGAGCAGGTGGAAGTGTCTTTTTAAAACATGCGAATGAAGCAACGATTTATGCTGAAAATGAAATTTGTATCGAAATGTATGCAATAGGTTCAAATTTATCAGGAAGAATTGTACGTTTAGACGGTGTGAATGGGAAAATTATTGGTGGTGTGACAGAAGCGACATCGTATATCCATACAGCAATCGCTGGAAATCAACACGAAAGACGTACAGAGTTAATTATTTATACCATTGACCAGAAAGAAAAAATGGGTGAAGTACGCTATAAAGCAGGGAAAATAAAAGAAATTGAACAAGAGATGGGTGTGCTTGAAAGTCGTGTCATTCAATTACAACCATTAACGAAACAGATGAATGCACAACAACTAGAAGTATTTGAAGATACAAAATATAAATATGAATTAAAAAAATCAGTTGTAATCCAGTTGAATTATGAAATTCAAACCATTTTAAAACAATTAAGTGAGATTGAAAAAGAATGTGTGGAAGTAACAAAAATAGCATTTGAAGGAACGATTATTAAGATTGGTAAACGTTCATCTATGTTAAAAACACGTACAAATGGTGTATTTAAAATGGAGAATGGAGAATTGAATGTATAGATTGCCTATTTATGCACATCGTGGTTGGACAAAATGTGAACCAGAAAATACATTAGAGGCGATGAAGGAGGCCATGATACAAACTGCAGCAGATGGAATTGAGTTTGATTTACAACTGACGAAAGATCGTATTGCAATTGTTACACATGATCTTAATTTAAAACGAATGTTAGGTATTTCTAAATGCGTAAACGATTGTACACTTAACGAAATAAGAAGTCAGAAGATTAAGCAAAGTCGTCATTGTATTAATACATTTTCAGAATTATTAGCATGGGCTATCCCAAATAAAGTACCAATGAATATTGAACTCAAAGAATCGTTTATCGGACGAACTGCTGATCTTGAGATTGTTGTAAAAAAGACGCAACATTTATCAAGTGTACATTACTCCTCTTTTCATCTAGAAGTGTTACAACAAGTAAAGGTAATGAATCCAACAGCAGAAGTAGCGTTTATTCCGAAACGCAAATTTGATTGGACGCGCTTAAATGATTTACCTTGGATTGATGTGTTACATGTGAATAAGCATTTTTTCTATAAAGAAAAATATTGGAATATAGCACAAGATTTAAATAAAGTTTTACGTTTTTATAGTATTACAGGAAAAGAAAAGTGGCTTCAAAAACCACAGCATCCAAGTATTGTTGGATGGATTACAGATGAACCGAATCGAGTCGCAGATGCACAAAGATATGTTGATTCATATGTAGAAGAATGAATCAACTATTTTTGTGTAGAGAAACTAAATCGAATATACATAGAATAAATGAGGAACTGTATGTTTACAGAGTTGCTCATTTTTTTATTTAAAGCTTTAGATTAGGATGTACAAATAATTTTCCTTATAATGTAAATTAACAGAAAAACTTCTTTTTCAACAAAATATATCACAAAATAAAGTTAATAATTGTCAAGAATACAGTTTTTAGTTAGAATTAGAACAAAGAAGAAAATATGTGTGTAAAATAGAAAAAATAAGTATTTAAACACAATTTTCTGACAATTCAAGAGCGGATAATGATAAAAAATTAAACGCAAATACAAGTAAGAATGTGTTTTATCAAGTATATTATAAATGTCATATCATGTCATATGACATTTATGATAGGAAGAATAAGTATTATTATGATATAACAGATAGTGAAGGTATTTGACCTAAAATGATAAAAAAGCAGTTGTGACAAGAAGTAAAAATAGTGATTTTATGGAGGTATGACAGATGGCAAATGAATACGATTTAGTCATTTTGGGCGGCGGACCTGCGGGATATGTGGCAGCCATTCGTGCAGCGCAATTAAAGTTAAAAGTGGCGATTGTCGAAAAAGAAAAACTAGGTGGAACCTGTTTACATAAAGGTTGTATCCCGACAAAAGCACTATTAAAGAGTGCCGAACAATTACGTTCTCTTAAAAAAGCGCACGATTTCGGAATCGAATTAACATCGTATGGATTCAATTATCATATCGCACATGAAAGAAAAAATGCTGTAGTCGCACAATTAGAAGCAGGTATTCAAGCATTAATGAAAAAAGGGAAGATTGATGTATATACAGGTACAGGTCGCATATTAGGTCCTTCTATTTTTTCACCACTTCCTGGAACTGTATCAGTGGAATATGGTGAAGATCTTGAAAATGATATGCTCGTACCGAAAAATTTATTGATTTGTACAGGCTCGAAACCACGCACACTACCGTCTATGCCATTTAATCATACGACGATTTTAAGTTCAGATGATTTAGTTCTACTTGATACATTACCAAAGAATATGGCAATTGTTGGTGGCGGTGTAATCGGAATTGAATGGGCATCTATGTTACATGATTTAGGTGTAAAGATTACAATCTATGAAGCATTTGAGCGTATTCTACCTTCAGAAGATGAAGAAGTAGCGAAAGAACTTGTGAAAAATTTTGAAAAACGTGGCATTCAAGTTGTGACAAATGCGAAAATTTCAAATGTGGAAGCAACAGATGAACAAGTGATATTCCATGTGAATGAAGAAGTAAAAACATTCGAAAAAGTGCTAGTCGCAATTGGTCGACAAGCAATTACAGAACAAATTGGATTAGAAAATACAGATATCCAGTTAGAACAGCAGTTTATTAAGGTGAATAAATATATGCAAACAAAAGAAGCACATATCTATGCAGCAGGCGACGTAATTGGTGGTATTCAATTAGCACATGTAGCATCTCATGAAGCCATTCATGCAGTTGAACATATGGCGGGATTAAAACCAGATACACGTGTCGTGCATATGCCAAGTTGTGTTTATAGCTATCCGGAGATTGCCCATATTGGATTAAATGAAAAACAAGCAAAAGAACAGTTTAACAAAGTTGTCGTCAAAAAATTCCCATTAAAAGCAAATGCAAAAGCACTGGTTAATGGTGATGATTTCGGTTTTGCGAAGATGATTGTAGATGAAGAAACAGATGATGTACTAGGCGTTCATTTAATTGGTGACCATGTAACAGAATTAATCGCTGAGTCAAGTTTAGCATTTAATCTAGATGCTTCATCATTTGAAATTGGACATACGGTACATCCGCATCCAAGCGTGAGTGAAGTGATGCAAGAAGTCGCATTAGCAATTAAAAACGAAGCAATTCATTACTAGGAGGTTTTGATTATGACAGTTTCACATAAAGAAGCAAATTTAACAGATCAACAAGCATTAGATATTTATTTCAGTATGTTGCGCGCAAGACGTGTCGATGAACGCTTATGGTTATTAAACCGTTCAGGTAAAATTCCATTTGTTATTTCGTGTCAAGGACAAGAAGCTGCACAAATCGGCGCTGCATATGCACTTGATTTAACGAAGGATTATTTAGCACCGTATTACCGCGATTTAGGTGTGGTATTAGAAGCTGGAATGACAATTCAAGATGTCATGTTAAATGCTTTTGCGAAAGCAGAAGATCCAAACTCAGGTGGTCGTCAAATGCAAGCGCACTGGGGACAACGTAAAAATCGTATTTTATCAGGTTCTTCGCCTGTTACAACACAAGTTGTACATGCAGCAGGTGTCGCACTAGCAGGACGTATGAAGAGAGATGACTTTTACACATTTGTTTCACTGGGTGAAGGTTCATCCAATCAAGGTGATTTCCATGAAGGATTGAACTTTATCGGTGTTCATCAACTTCCGGTTATTACATTCGTAGAAAATAATCAGTATGCGATTTCAACACCATATGATCGTCAAGTAGCGAGTGCAACAGTCGCACAACGAGCAACAAGTTATAATATGCCGGGCGAGGTAGTAGACGGTACAGATCCAATCGCTACGTATATTGCTGTGAAAAAAGCACGTGAATCAGGTAGGCCAGCATTGATTGAAGCGCTTTGCCAACGATTGACGCCTCATTCATCAGATGATGATCACCGTATTTATCGTACGACAGAAGAATTAGAAGATGATAAACAAAAAGATGGTTTACATCATTATGAGCAGTATCTAGTGGAACAAGGACTGTTAACAGAAGAATTAAAAGCAGAAATGGAAGCGACATTAAAACGTGAGATTAATGAAGCGACTACGTATGCAGAACAAGCACCATATGGTTCAGTAGAAGATAATCTACGTTATGTCTATGCGGAAGGGGAGAAGCTATAATGAGAACGATTTCCTATATTGAAGCAATTAATGAAGCGATGCGCGAAGAAATGCAGCGAGATGAAAATGTATTTGTACTAGGTGAAGATGTTGGGAAAAAGGGCGGGGTGTTTCGTGCAACAGATGGTCTTTACGATGAATTCGGTGAAGACCGCGTTTTAGATACACCATTAGCAGAGTCAGCTATTGCAGGTGTAGCAGTGGGAGCGGCAATGTATGGTATGAAACCAATTGCAGAAATGCAGTTTGCAGATTTCATTTTACCAGCAGTCAACCAAATTATTTCAGAAGCAGCTAAAATGCGTTATCGTTCAAATAATGATTGGAGTTGTCCATTAGTTGTTCGTGCACCATTTGGCGGCGGGGTACATGGTGGTTTATATCACTCGCAGTCAGTAGAGGCGATTTTTGCTAATCAACCAGGTTTAAAAATTGTTGTTCCTTCAAACCCAGCAGATGCAAAAGGACTTTTAAAAGCAGCAATTCGCGACCCAGATCCAGTTCTTTATTTCGAACATAAAAAAGCATATCGCCTACTTAAAGGTGAAGTGCCAAATGAAGATTATGTTGTGCCAATCGGTAAAGCTGACGTGAAACGCAGTGGTGAGGATTTAACAGTTATCACATATGGTTTAATGGTCGACCAAACATTAAAGGTGGCAGAAGAGTTACAAGAGGAACAAGACATTTCTGTACATGTTCTCGATTTACGTACAATTTATCCGCTTGATCAAGAAGCGATTATTGAAGCAGCACGTAAAACAGGTAAAGTCTTATTAATTACAGAAGATAACAAAGAAGGAAGTATTATTGGAGAAGTCGCAGCGATTGTTGCAGAACATTGTCTATTTGATTTAGACGCTCCAATTAAGCGACTGGCAGCACCTGATGCCCCATCGATGCCGTATGCACAGTCTTTAGAAAAAGATTTCATGGTAACACCAGACCAAATCGAAGCAGCGATTGTCGAATTAGCTGCATTCTAAGGAGGAAGAATACATGTTAGAGTATATTAAAATGCCACAACTCGGTGAAAGTGTTACAGAAGGAACAATCGATCGCTGGTTAGTAAAGCCAGGCGATACAGTTGAACAGTACGATTCCATTGCAGAATTAACGACAGATAAAGTAACAGCTGACCTTCCTTCTCAATTATCAGGAACGATTCAAGAGATTTTGGTTCCTGAGGGTGAGACTGTTGCAGTTGGTGAAGTCGTATGTTCGATTGTTGTTGCACATGGAGAAGCAGCAACACCTGCTGAGTCACCGTCATCTTCATCAGAAACAACTAAATCTGTAGCAGCAGCACCACAATCTACACCAAAACATTCAGCTGATCAGAAAAAGCGCGTGTCACCTGTTGTTGGAAGACTAATTGATGAATATCATTTGAATATTGATTTAATAGAAGGAACAGGTGCAGGTGGACGTGTAACACGTAAAGACGTGTTGCGTGAGATTGAATCGGGCATTATTTCGTCACAATTAACGCATGAAGAAAAACCAACAACACGTGATACACAAGTAAAAGAGGCAATTCCAGAAGAAAATGGTGACGTGATTATTCCGGTATCTTCGATTCGTAAGACAATTGCGAAACGTATGGTAGATAGCGTGACGCAAATTCCACATGCTTGGATGACCATTGAAGTGGATGTAACAGAATTAGTTAAATTACGTAATGCACATAAGAAGCAATTCAAAGAGCAAGAAGGATACAATTTAACGTATTTTGCTTTTTTCGTAAAAGCAGTTGCACAAGCGTTGAAAGAATATCCAATGCTTAATTCTGTTTGGAAAGGCGATACAATCGTTCAGAAGAAAGCAATTAATATGTCGATTGCAGTGGCTTCAGATGATGAGTTATTCGTTCCAGTTATCCAAAACTGTGATCAATTGTCCATTGCAGGCATCGCAAGCCAAATTGCAATTTTAGCTGAAAAAGGACGTAAAAAACAGTTGAATGTAAAGGATATGTCAGGTGGAACATTTACGGTAAATAATACGGGTTCATTTGGCTCTGTCCATTCAGCAGGAATTATTAATGCACCACAAGCAGCTATTTTACAAGTAGAATCAATTGTTAAGAGACCTGTCATTGTGGGCGATGGTATGTTCGCTGCACGCGATATGGTGAATTTATGTCTATCTTTAGATCATCGAATTTTAGATGGAATGATTTGTGGGAAGTTTCTAGCTCGTGTTAAAGAATTGCTAGAAAATATGACAATTTCAAGCACTTCTGTTTATTAGGAAAAGTCAGAAAACCGAATTGTTGCGGTTTTCTGATTTTTTTTTACTTTTCCGTTCACCTTTTCTTGTGTAAAATGGAAGATAGAATCATTGAAGGGGGGAAGCGTCAACGCGTCCATATGACAAACATGAGAGAAGTAACATTTGAACAAGCAACTTACGCTGACTGGAAAAAAGCAGCAGAAGGAGCATTAAAAGGTAAACCATTTGAATCTTTGTTGACTAAAACAATCGAGGGGATTACACTCGAGCCACTCTACACAAGAGAGAGTTTGTTTGAAAAGATTGATGGTAAACTGGAGGAACAAATTTCGACGATTCGCACAATGAAAGCTGAAGGTGCTTTTGGGGTAGCACAGGCAGCCTATGGTGAGAATATTGAGGCATTCATCGCACAAGCAAAAGATGCGCTTCAACGTGGAAATCAATATGTAACAGTTGGAAAGGTAGCATTTGAGTGGACAGAAGATGCATTAAAGCAATTAGGTGCATTACTATCAGCTCACCCATTCCGTTTAAATATAGAAGATGAAGCTGTACTTGGTGTGTTCGAATTCATCACAAATAAAGAACAAGTAGGTTATGTACAATCAACACAACCAATTGACTTACCTGATTTTCCGAATGTTCGTACATTCAATGCGAATGTATTATCAGCACATTATGAAGGTGCAACATCTATACAAGAATTAGCGATTGCACTTGCACAAGCAGCAGAATTCATGAAAGGTGCTTCTTTTGAAGAAGTAGAGAAGAAGTTCTTCGCTTCATTTGCATTAGATACACACTTCTTTATGGCAATTGCTAAAATCCGTGCTTTCAGAGTATTATGGAAAGCGTTTGCAAAAGCATATGGTGTTGAAACACCACAACCAGTTCATATCGCTACGGAAACATCACTTCGTTCATTTTCGAAGTTAGATGTTTATGTAAATTTACTACGCGCTGGAAACGAAGCGTTCTCAGCAGTAATCGGTGGAGCAGACTTACTAACAGTTCATCCACATAACATTTTGACTGGACCTACGAATCAATCTGTTCGTATTGCACGAAATGTTGCACTTGTAATTAAAGAAGAATCACAAGTAACGAAAGTAATCGATCCTTCAGGTGGTTCATACTTTATTGAAACATTAACGCATGACCTTGTAAAAGAAGCGTGGGCTTACTTCTTGAAAATCGAAGAAGCAGGTGGCTACGAGGCAGCAAGCGAGATGATTGAAGCGGATCTTCAAGCTTCATGGTCTGAACGCATTGAAAAAGTGAAAAAGCGTAAAACGGTATTGGTTGGTACAAATAACTATGCAGATGCAACAGAAGAAGTACCTGCTGAAACATTTGTCGAAGTAAATCGTTTAGCACAGCCATTTGAAGAGTTACGTGTGACATTCAAAGAACATCCGATGAAGGCACAAATTTTAACATACGGTGAGCTAAAAACGACAAAACCACGTACAGACTTTGTAAAAGGCGTGTTAGCAACGGCTGGTATCGTACCAGAAGTAACAGAACCAACAGCCGATTTAACAGAAATCGTGCACATGTTAACGACAACAACAGCAGACTATGTTGTCCTTTCAGCAACAGATGAAGATACAAAAGCAGTTATGGAAGCATTACTTGCTGCAAAACCTGAACACGTCATCTTTGATGTGGCGGGTAAATTTGATGCGAATTGGACGGAAAAAGGCTTAAATGGTTATATCTTTGCAGGGTTAAATATTTATGAAAAACTAACAACTGTTCACGCAAGCATGAAGGAGGTTCAACGATGAGCAATCCAACATTCCACAAAATTGACATCGATGAAGTATTAACGAAAGAACCATTTGAAACGACGCAAGAAACATTTATGACGAATGAAGAAATTCCTGTAAAACCTGTTTATACAGCTGTAGATAATGAAGGTTTACAACATCTAAATGATGTAGCAGGGATTGCGCCCAATACACGTGGACCTTATCCAACGATGTATGTAGGTCGTCCATGGACGATTCGCCAATATGCAGGTTTCTCAACAGCGGAAGAATCAAATGCTTTCTACCGCCGAAATCTTGCGATGGGACAAAAAGGTCTTTCAGTTGCTTTCGACTTAGCGACACACCGTGGTTATGACTCAGATCATCCGCGTGTAACAGGTGATGTTGGTAAAGCGGGTGTTGCAATTGACTCAGTTGAAGATACAAAAATCTTATTTGATGGCATTCCACTCGATCAAATGTCTGTATCGATGACAATGAATGGTGCTGTACTTCCAATTCTTGCGTTTTACATTGTAACAGCAGAAGAACAGGGCGTTACACCAGACAAATTAGCAGGTACGATTCAAAACGATATTTTAAAAGAGTACATGGTGCGTAACACGTACATCTACCCACCTGAAATGTCGATGAAAATCATTGCAGATATTTTTGAATATACGTCAAAATTCATGCCGAAGTTCAACTCGATTTCAATTTCGGGCTACCATATTCAAGAAGCTGGTGCGACGAATGATATTGAGTTAGCTTATACATTAGCTGACGGTTTAGAATACGTGCGTACAGGTTTAAAAGCAGGAATCGATATTGATAAGTTTGCTCCGCGTCTATCATTCTTCTGGGCGATCGGTATGAACTATTACATGGAAATCGCTAAAATGCGTGCAGCACGTCGTATTTGGGCACAAATGATGTCAACATTTAACCCAAAAAATCCAAAAACATTGGCGCTTCGTACACACTCACAAACATCTGGATGGTCATTAACAGAACAAGATCCGTTCAATAACGTGACACGTACGTTAATTGAAGCGAATGCGGCAACAATGGGACATACACAATCACTTCATACGAATGCATTAGATGAAGCGATTGCATTACCAACGGACTTCTCAGCGCGTATTGCACGTAATACACAGCTATTCTTACAAGAAGAAACAACGATGACAAAAGTGATTGATCCATGGGGTGGTTCATACTATGTTGAGAAATTAACAGATGAACTAACACAATCAGCATGGAAACTAATTAATGAAGTGGAAGAACTTGGTGGTATGGCGAAAGCGATTGAAACAGGTTTACCGAAAATGAAAGTTGAAGAAGCTGCAGCAAAACGTCAAGCGAAAATTGACTCAAAAGCAGAAACAATTATTGGCGTCAACCGTTACCGTTTAGATGAAGAAGAACCTATTGAAATTTTAGATATTGATAACACATTAGTACGTCAATCACAAATTGACCGTATTAATAAAATGAAAGCAGAGCGTGACGAAGCAGAAGTGAAACGCCATTTAGCACGTCTAACAAAAGCAGCAGCAGATGGCAGTGAAAACTTATTAGCTGTAGCAGTTGATGCAGCGCGTGCGCGTGCGACATTAGGTGAAATCTCAGATGCAATTGAAGAAGTATCAGGTCGTCATAAAGCTGTTATTCGCTCAATTAGCGGTGTATATGCTTCAAACTATTCAGATGCAGATGCCATCAAAGAAATTAAAGAAATGACAGATGAATTCTTAGAAAATGAAGGTCGTCGTCCACGTATTCTTGTAGCAAAAATGGGACAAGATGGACATGACCGCGGTGCGAAAGTTGTTGCAACAGCGTATGCTGACTTTGGTTTCGACGTGGATATTTCACCACTGTTTATGACACCAGAAGAAGCAGCAATTATGGCTGTAGAAAATGATGTTCACTGTGTTGGCGTATCGTCATTAGCAGCAGGTCATAAAACACTTGTACCTGAATTGATTGCAGAGCTTAAAAAATTAGGTCGTGAAGATATCGTTGTCATCGTTGGTGGTGTTATTCCAGCACAAGACTATGATTTCTTATATGAAGCAGGAGCAGCAGCAATTTTCGGACCTGGTACGGTATTGCCAATTGCTTCTCAAAAAATGATCGAAATTATCTACGAACGTTTAGGTTACGAAGAAGCATAATGTCTGAAAAAGAATCAGCGCTTTTTGTACAACCAGGTGTAAAAGCGAGTCATGATGGAATGCAAAAATCCAAAAGACGTAAATTTATTAAAAAGCGTACACCGATTGCGATTGACGAATTAGCTACAGATGTACGAAGCGGTTCGAAATTACATCTTGCCAAGGCCATTACACTACTTGAGAGTGCAAATATCGATGATAAAGCAGAAGGACAGGCGCTATTAAAAGAACTGCTGCCGCATACAGGGAAGTCGATTCGAATCGGCATTACCGGTGTGCCAGGAGCAGGGAAGAGCACGTTCATCGAAACCTTTGGAAAGATGTTAATTGAACAAGGGCATCGCGTAGCAGTACTTGCGATTGATCCAAGTTCTTCGATTACAGGCGGGAGTATTTTAGGCGATAAAACACGTATGGAAGAATTATCGCGTGACCCACGTGCCTATATTCGACCATCTCCTTCTGCGGGAACGCTTGGCGGTGTGCATAAAAAAACACGTGAAACGATGTTGCTTTGTGAAGCAGCAGGGTATGATGTGATTTTAATTGAGACTGTCGGTGTTGGACAGAGTGAAACCATTGTACGCGGTATGGTAGATTTTTTCTTGCTTCTTGTATTAACAGGAGCAGGAGACGAGTTACAAGGTATGAAAAAAGGGATCATGGAATTAGCAGATACGATTGTCGTGCATAAAGCGGATGGTGATAATGTACGAAATGCACGTAAGACCGTTGCAGAGTATAAGCAAATCTTACATTTACTACAACCTGCAACGCCGCATTGGACGACAAAAGCGATGTCAGCTTCCTCTTATGAAAATAAAGGGCTTGACAAAGTATGGGAGACGATTGAAGCATTCAAAGAGCAGGCACTTGAAAATGGTGTTTGGTTGAATCGCAGAAATCATCAAACAACCGATTGGTTCCGCTCAATGATTTTAGACCGTCTGGTAGATGATTTTTACGGTACGCAAGGCAAAAAAGAAATCGTACAAGCCTTAGAAAAAGAGATTTTAAAAGGTGAATTAACCGTTTCGCAAGGAATTGAAACACTTTTTAAACCATAGTAAAAAGCAGTGATGTCACAGTGCATCGCTGCTTTTTTGATTTAAAAAATGCCACACAACAAATGTAGTTGTATGGCATATTGTTATAAATTATTCAATTGGAACCCAAACCTCAATTTGGTCTAGCGCTTTCCCTTTATACTTTTCGAAACTAATACCTGGACGATGGATGTAGTCTTGGTGGCTGCTTAATTCTCTGAAGGCTTTTTCAAGGTCATTGATTGAACTGAGCTCCCCAACGAGGTATTTACCGGATGCGATGGATACACTTTCAGTCGGTACGTCCTCAGGCATATAATCTTCTTTAATACCTGCTAAATAACGAATACCATCGTCCGTTAAATCGACAAAAACACCGTATAATACGTCATGTTGTACGTCGTAATCTTCCAGCACTTCTGCAAGTTCTTCCCATTGTTCAGAAATATCGTCCGTTTTACATTCATGAATCTTTAAACCCGAAATCACAAAATCCTTTACTTCTTGTACACGTGTTTGCATTGGCTGGAACCTCCTCATATTCAAATAGTAGGGTGTAACTAACTCTATTATATACACGTATTTCGAAATAGCCAAACTTTTTATTTAAAATTTAGGAATATTCTCGTAATTACTTTGAAAATAAATTAATTTAGTTAAAACCGATTCGGACGCTTTGAATTCAAAAGAATCTAATGTATGATAGTAAGGAGTTAATTGTGAAGGGAGTTATTTGAATATGAATGACTATGATTTATTTTATCAAGATATGTTAAACCAAGCGCGCGGTGAATTATCGGGCAATGGTTATGAAGAATTAAAAACAGTGGAAGCAGTAGAAGATGCTGTAAAACGTCAAGGAACAACATTATTCATGGTGAACTCTGTATGTGGTTGTGCAGGCGGTATTGCACGTCCAGCAGCAGTACATTCGATTAATTATCCAAAACGTCCAGATCACCTTGTAACTGTATTTGCAGGACAAGATAAAGAAGCAACAGCAATGGCACGTGCTTTCTTCGGGGAAGATCACATTCCATCATCACCATCATTTGTTTTAATGAAAGATGGTCAAGTAGTGGCAGAAGTTCCACGCCATGAAATCGAAGGTCATGAACCAATGGCTGTTATTACACATCTGCAATCACAATTTGAAGATTTCTGTGAAGAAGTTTAATACGTTTTAAAGGGGAGGGATTGCTTTAAGCAGTTCCTTCTTTTTAATTATGTAAGAATTTTGTAAAAAAAGTTTTCTAAACCAAATCTGTGGTAACCTATTATGTGAGGAGGCCATGTATGAAACTTAAAAAAATCAAGCGCTTTTCAATTGGCTATCGTACATTAAAAACAGCTGTCGGGATTGCGGTAGCAATTGGTATTGCATCATTTCTCAATCTCGAATACTATACATCCGCAGGGATTTTAACCATCCTGTCCATTCAGACGACAAAAAGAAAGTCTGTTCATGCGATTTATACGCGCATAGCCGCAGGATTATTATCCTTGTTACTTTCCTATATTTTATTTTCAATTGGCGGATATAATGTCATTACGTTGGGGGTTTTAATTCTCTTATTTTTACCACTCCTCGTCATGTTCCATATTACATCGGCCTTCGTATCGAGTGTCGTCATCGTTCTACAAATCTTTAATTCAGGGGAATTTACATTACCTCTCTTATATAATGAATTATTATTGATGCTTGTTGGATTTGGTGTAGGATTTTTAATCAACTTTTATATGCCAGATATTAGTAAGGGGTTAAATAAATATCGTATTGCGATTGAAGAAGCATACAGTGCTATTTTTCATGAAATTGAAAAATATTTACGTACAGGTGATACGTCTTGGGACGGTAAAGAACTACTAATTGCTGAAAAAAGTGTAGCGAAAGGGAAGTCACTTGCCTACATGGACGTCGAAAATCACTTAGCACGTAAAGAAGATGTATATTATCGTTACTTTGATATTCGTGAAAAGCAGCTTGAAATTATCGAGCGCGTCCTACCTAAAATCACAAGTCTACCTGCATCTGTTGCACATTCAAAGATTGTGGCTGATTTTGTAGGAGAACTATCTGAGAACGTACATTCAGGTAATACTGTAACAGAGAGCAGAAGGAAGTTACAATGTGTACGAGAACGTTTTGAAGAAATGCCAATGCCTAAAAATCATGAAGAATTTTTAGCCATGTCTGCGCTTTATGTCTTTATAGAAGAAATGGATGAATATTTAGCCATCAAACAAAACTTTGAAGGACTTAACGTGAAAAAAGGTAAGTTGAAATCTAAAAAAAGTGTATCGATTTAAAAATTAATACACTTTTAATTTCTATAATAAAGAGATGAACATAAAATAACCCGTAGCTATTGTTTTAGCTACGGGTTTATTATGCTTCATTGAAAAATTTACTTTAACGCAACTGCGTATAGCGCGATTGTTTTGCACGTGGTGGTTCACGCAAAGGCATTAAAGCTTTTTGTATAGGAATCCATCCATATACAGATAATTGATGTAAGTATTGTGGAATTTGCGGCATGTATAGACACCATAATTCGTTCCAATACATTGGATGTTTTTTTCGAATAGGCTTGCTACCGCGCAGATTCAATTGCAAAACTTGAAGTTTGTGCAAGCTGTAATTGTGGCGGTGTTTTATGCTCAGTGAAAAAACTTGCATAATAGGCGTCCGTAATCGTTACAACATAACTCATCATCAATAATAGTTTCATTCAATTCATTAAGTAATCATTTCTCCTTCAAATTACGATATGAATATAGTACGTTCGAGTGGGGAAAAGGTTTCAATATTACGATAATATAATAGATAAACCAAACATAACCGTTGAAATTAACATAATTCCAATCATAGTCATGACAACAGCTTTTTGAAATTTCTTATTGCTCACGTTGATTCTCTCCTTGTTTGCATCGTTACTTCATTTTAACAAATCCCCTGTATTCGAGCAAAGGGAAAATCATAAAAGAGCGAATTTTCTTTTCGAAACTACTATATAACACAGATGGTTTGATGAAAAAATAAAACACAACCATTTGAATGTTTTGAAAACTCGCTGAACAATAAATCACTGTTTTTATTCCGTAAAAATCGAAATTTTGAACGTTTTTACGTTTATTTTCTCGTAAAAACGTATTTCCTTGATTTTTTGTTTCCTTCATTTACTATTAGAATAGGCTGATTGTTCAGAAAAGTAATCGCTATCATTGGAAAAAATTATTATATAGGTAGAGTTTTACGAAAAAATCAGTTACAATTGTGTTATACAACAAAAAGGAGTTGGGGACTCGTGGAAAATGTTGATCACATTGGCATCGCTGTCAATAATCTCGATGAACGTATTACATATTATACAGATGTACTCGGTATGAAACTTCTAAATGTCGAAGAAGTTGCTTCAGAACAAGTACGTGTAGCATTCATTGATGCAGGTAATACACATATCGAATTATTAGAACCACTTAGTGAAGAAAGTGCCATTCACAAGCACTTGGAAAAGCGCGGTGAAGGAATTCACCATATCGCATTACAAGTCGTTGGAATTGAAACGGAGATGGAACGTATGAAAAATGAAGGAGCCCGTCTATTGTCTGAGCAACCAAAAATTGGTGCTGGCGGTGCAAAAGTTGCCTTCATTCATCCGAAATCATCTTTTGGTGTACTTTACGAGCTAGTTGATCGAAGCTAATACAAAGGGGAATCGTAAACAATGGATATGTATGATAAAATAAACGAATTATTTGACAAAAAGCGTGAAATCGAATTGGGCGGTGGTGACGCTCGTATCGAAAAACAACATGAAAAAGGTAAATTAACAGCGCGTGAACGTATTGATTTATTATTAGACGAAGGTACATTCGTTGAAGTAAATCCATTCGTAAAACACCGTACTGTTGACTTTGGTATGGCTGGAAAAGAAGGTCCAGGAGATGGTGTTGTAACAGGTTACGGTAAAGTAAATGGTCGTCCTGTGTACCTATTCTCACAAGACTTCACAGTATTCGGCGGTGCATTAGGTGAAATGCATGCGATGAAGATTGCCAATGTAATGGATTTAGCAGCAAAAACAGGTGCACCATTCATCGGTATCAATGATTCAGGTGGCGCACGTATTCAAGAGGGTGTACTTTCATTAGATGGTTATGGTGAAATCTTCTATCGTAACTCAATTTATTCGGGTGTCATTCCACAAATCTCTGTAATTATGGGACCTTGTGCGGGCGGTGCAGTTTACTCACCAGCTATTACAGACTTTATCTTAATGGTTGAAAAAACATCTCAAATGTTCATTACAGGACCAAAAGTAATTGAAACAGTAACAGGTGAAAAAATTTCTTCAGAAGGTCTTGGCGGTGCAAAAGTACATAACGCAATCGCAGGGAACGCCCATTTCCGTGCACCAAGTGAAGAAGAAGCAATTGAGCAAATCAAACAATTATTAAGCTACTTACCACAAAATAATACAGAAAAAGCACCGATGGTTGAATTTAACGAAGAAGATGAGTACCGTTCAGAATTATTAGACATCGTGCCAATCGACCAAACAAAATCATATGATGTACGTAAAGTAGTTGAGCAAGTTGCGGACCCTGGTACATTCATGGAAGTTCAAAAAGACTTCGCTAAAAATATCGTTGTTGGTTTTGCGCGTATTAAAGGCGAATCAGTTGGTTTTGTATGTAACCAACCAAAAGTACTTGCAGGTGGCTTAGATATCGATTCATCAGATAAACTAGCACGTTTTGTACGTACTTGTGATGCATTTAATGTTCCAGTTATTACATTTGAAGATGTAACAGGCTTCTTCCCAGGCGTTAAACAAGAGCATGGTGGAATCATTCGTCATGGTGCAAAAATCTTATTTGCTTATTCAGAAGCAACTGTACCGAAAATTACAGTTATTCTACGTAAAGCATACGGCGGTGCATATGTAGCGCTAAACTCAAAGTCAATTGGAGCAGATATGGTATACGCTTGGCCAAATGCTGAAATCGCAGTAATGGGTGCAGCTGGTGCAGCGAATATTATTCATGCAGGCGAGATTGCAAAATCAGATGACCCTGAAGCAACACGCACACAAAAAATCGAAGAATACAAAGAAAAATTCGCAAATCCATATGTAGCAGCTTCTCATGGCTTAGTTGATGACATCATCGATCCACGTGAAACACGTCTAAAGCTAATCCAATCATTAGAAATGTTACGTAATAAACAAGAAGATCGTCCGAAGAAAAAACATGGTAACATTCCATTATAATATTCCTTTAACAATGTAGAAGTGTGTCACGTCTTATAAAGAGACGTGACGCGCTTTTTTTATTGCTTTGAACGAGTTTTACACGAAAAATTGAATCATTTGTAGTAATATGAAATAAAATAAAGATTTTAGGAGGTTCGATGTATGCTGATTATTGAACAGCTTCAGAAAAAACAACCGTATTATTGGGAAAATCCGCATCGCTTACGATGGGAAGAAGCAGAAAAGCAGTTATCGATTCAGCCGACATTAATTGATGATGCGGAAGCACGTCTACAGCGTTTTGCACCATACTTCATGGCGATCGAACCAACAATGAAGGAAGCGAATGGATTAATAGAATCGCCTATTCAACAGGCGACTCTATTACAAAAAAGATACGTGCATGAAAATGAGCAGTTATGGTTAAAGCGAGACGATATTTTACCAATAGCAGGTTCAATTAAAGCACGAGGTGGTATTCATGAAGTATTAACCATTGCAGAACAGTTAGCAACTTCAACTGGACTCATTGAGCCAACAAAAAACTATGCTCAGTTTAGAGAACCAGCATTTCATGCGCTATTTTCAAAATATACAATTGTCGTTGGTTCAACAGGGAATCTAGGATTAAGTATCGGGATTATGAGTGCTAAATTAGGATTTCGTGTTGTCGTGCATATGTCGCATGATGCGAAACAATGGAAAAAAGATTTATTACGTGAAAAAGGTGTCACAGTTGTAGAGCATACGGGTGACTACAGTAAAGCAGTAGAGCAAGGACGAAAAGAGGCAGAAGCAGATTCATTCGCCTACTTTATCGATGATGAAAATTCACAAGCTTTATTTAGTGGTTATGCGGTTGCCGCACGTCGTTTAAAAAAGCAGCTAGAAGAAGCAAACATTCATATATCAATTGAAAATCCACTGGCTGTTTACTTGCCTTGTGGTGTTGGTGGCGGTCCTGGCGGTGTTGCATATGGTCTAAAAACAATTTTTGGTGATGCTGTACATTGTTATTTTGTAGAACCTGTCGAATCTCCTTGTATGCTACTTGGTATGGCGACTGAAAAGCATCATGATATTTCGGTACAAGATATCGGTTTATCGAATCAAACAGCAGCCGATGGTTTAGCAGTAGGTCGTGCTTCTAAGTTTGTAGGGCAGTTGATGATGCCGATTTTACATGGCGTTGTCACAGTGACAGACAATCAACTATATCGTATGGTATATGAGTTAAAAGAGACAGAAGGATTACAAATTGAACCGTCAGCAGCAGCAGGACTTGTTGCGATGGGTGTGATTCAATCACCAGCAGCCTATCATGTAGCGTGGTTAACGGGCGGTGGTATGGTGCCGCAATCTGAATGGCAGAAGTTTTACGAGAACGGAGAGAATATGGATGTTCAAACGCAGAAAGAGAAGTAATACTGAAGTAATGGAACCTGTCGAAGAAGTCGAGGAACACGCTCTAGAGAGAGAAGCAGAAGAACCGTTAGAAGATATGCAGCGTGCAATTCATGTAGACCGCGAGTATATCGATATTCAAAAAGAGAGTTTGGCAGTTGATGTCATTGAGATGCTCCACTTCTTTAATGAATTACCTTCTACATTACCTAAAGCATTACTACAAAAAAATGAAGAAGCGATTGATTACTTTAGAACATTAACGGGTGTTTATGTAGGAACACCTTATGATTTTTATCAGACAATTGTTCTATTCTATTATAAAAATTGGCATAATACAGCCTATCCTTTTAAAGGGAGTCAGTTAGAGTTTGCCTTTTCCAAAGTAGCACATGTCATTTTGGAAAATTTACAACAAGATGCGCACCAATCATATGGGCAAGTGTTTGACATAATCGAAGGAAATCCGAAAGCGTTCTATTTACATGAAGATCAAATTGAACGAACAGCCAATCGTTTTATTCGCCGTATGATAACACAGGTTCCTGAATTAGAAGTAACGGCTTTTTACACACCGATTGAAGGAGAATTTGTTACATTAGCCAATGAGATTTATCGGGATCTTCGCGAAGTAATTTATACGATGGAACATCAGGACTTTTATGACTATGATACGATGTATCGCTGGTTCGCTTATAATGATACTTTATTTGAAACACCTGATTTATTAGAGGTGCGTGCATTTTATTATTATCCTATCAAGCATGTAGAAATTATACGTGTACTTCAATTAATTCGTTTTGATTATTTACAACAACTCTGGTTACAAGTACTTCATTATGAATTATCAACGCAAATTCAATCCATTAAGACAGTTCGCATGTTGGAATACTATTTAGGTGCAGCCAATGATGCGATGTATTCGCAAAATGAATCGCTTTATTTTACAAATCAACGTTTTTTAAATTTGTTTTTTGATCATTATTATTTTGAAAAAGGAATGTTAGAAGATGAGGATAGCCCTAAAGTGAGGCACTGTTTAAAGCAGTTATTAGAACATGTAAATAAAGCAAAAGTAAATGAAGCATTCACGGGTGAGTTAGATATTCTCATCAAAAAAGCTTATTACGATCATCAATTACTAGCTGGTGATTAGAAACGTTTTGTTGATTATGTTAAAATAATAACAGATTTATATAAAAAGGAGTTTTTTACCATGACAAGTCGTGTAGTAGAAGAATTTTTAGAATTAGTTCAAATTGATTCAGAAACATATCATGAAGAAAAGATTTCACCTGTTCTACAAGAAAAATTAAAAGCACTAGGTTTTGATGTATATGTAGATGATGCACATACACGTAACGGACATGCCTCAGGTAACATTATTGCGACGTTAAAAGGAAATGTAGAAGCGGACACAATTTACTTTACAACACATATGGATACCGTTGTACCAGGTGTTGGTATTAAGCCGACAATTAAAGAAGATGGTTATATTTATTCAGACGGTACGACCATTCTAGGTGCAGATGACAAAGCTGGAATCGCTGCATTACTTGAAATGGCGAAACGTATTCAAGAAGAAAAAGTGGACCATGGTGATATCGAATTCGTTATTACAGCAGGTGAAGAATCGGGTTTAGCAGGTGCAAAAGAATTAGACCCAGCAAAAATTACAGCGAAATATGGTTTTGCTGTTGATTCAGATGGCAAAGTAGGTGGAATCGTAACAGCAGCGCCGTTCCAAACAAAAGTTGTCGCGACATTAACAGGTAAAACAGCACATGCAGGGGTAGAACCTGAAAAAGGAATTTCAGCGATTACAATCGCTTCAAAAGCGATTGCAAATATGAAATTAGGTCGCATTGATTCAGAAACAACAGCGAATATTGGTCGCTTTGAAGGTGGGAAAGCAACGAATATTGTATGCGATGAAGTGCATATTTTAGCAGAATGTCGCTCATTAAATGAAGCGAAATTAGAAGTACAAGAGCAACATATGAAACAAGCATTTGAACAAGCTGCGAAAGACATGGGGGGTAGTGCAGAAGTGGAAATTACACGCATGTATCCTGGATTCAGCTTCACAGAAGAAGATTTAGTTGTACAAGTTGCGAAAAAAGCAGTTGAACAAGTAGGTCGTGAACCGAAAATCATGCAATCAGGTGGCGGTAGCGATGCCAATGTCATCGCAGGATTTGGTATTCCAACAGCTAACTTAGCAGTTGGTTATGAAAATATTCATACGACAAAAGAGCGTATGCCCGTTGAAGAATTAGAAAAATTAGCAGATTTACTTGTAGAAGTTGTAAAAGTATCTGCAACTGTTTCATCAAAATAATTATTTTATATGAAGAGAATGTGATGCATTCTAAAAACAATTCTCAATCTAATTATAAGAAGAGTCGAAATGTTGCTGCTTGGCGAGATTTCGGCTTTTTAATATGTAAATATTAAAAAAGCAGTATTTATAAGAAAAATCCGAAAGTACGATAGAAATAAGTATTTTTATTTTGTATAAAACAGGGAATATGCCATAAGTATCATTAGTTCTTTAGTTTTAATAATCATTTTGATTTCATGTCCTTTTTACTATATAATGAATAGCACCATGTCATACATAGTAAACATCAAGATAGATAATGGAGGTAAATTCAATATGACAAATTCTAAAGTAGTCGTATTTCGATGCGGTCAGGAAGAATATGCGGTATCAGTCGATCATGTGATTTCAATTGAAAAAATTGAAATGACAAATCGTATTCCACATTTACCAGACTATGTCGATGGATTAACGAAAAATCGTGGTGAATTAGTACCGATTTTAGATTTCGAACGTATTTTATATGGTCGTAGCGGTGGTGGCGATTTAAGTCGTTTACTCGTACTGCATGTCGATGATTTCACATTTGCATTAAAAGTATTAGAAGCAAAAGAAATTTTAGATATTCCAACAGAACAATTGAATCAAGTAGGGCTTGTGAATTATGCACGTACACGTTATTTCACAGCTGTCGCTAACCTAGATGAACGGATGATTACACTCGTATCACCATCTGTATTAGTGGATTCATTAGAAGGCATTAAAGAAATTAAACAATATATGGTTGATTTAAAAAATAAAGAAGCAGAAGCTGAATAAATAAAAGTGGGTTTGAACATGCGTAGGAAATTGCGCTATGTTCAAACCTTATTTTTTTAGATTGTTTAAGTAACATAGATGGTATGCAAGTTCTAAACATATTATAATAAGAACATATGATTGGGAAGAGGTGAGGAAATGACACAAGCGCGTATTATTTTTCATTTAGATATGAATTGTTTTTATGCTTCAGTGGAACAAGCATTGAATCCGACGCTAAAAGGAAAAGCGATTGCGGTAGCTGGTAACCCGAAGGAACGTCGTGGCATCTTAGTTACCTGTTCCTATGAAGCGAGGGCAAAAGGTGTATATACGACGATGCCTGTATGGGAAGCAAAACAAAAGTGTCCTGAAATTATTCTCCTCTCACCTAATTTTGATGCCTATAGACGGGCTTCAAAAGCGATGTTCGATCTATTAAGAAGCTATACATATCTTGTTGAACCTGTATCCATTGATGAGGGATATATGGATGTGACAGAGATTGTGCATGGGAGTGAAGCGATTCAATTAGCTGAAAAAATTCAAATGCAGTTAAAAGAAGAACTCGATTTACCTTGTTCCATCGGGATTGCACCGAATAAGTTTTTAGCGAAAACAGCTTCCAATATGAAAAAACCAATGGGCATCACTGTGCTACGAAAAAGACAAGTGCCGCATATATTATGGCCTTTAAAAACGATTGAAATGCATGGAGTAGGCGCGAGTACGGCGAAAAAGTTAGTCACGTATGGCATTGAAACGATTGGTGATTTAGCACAGAAAACGGAAAAAGAAATGCATCAATGGATGGGAAAGAATGGGGTTCGTCTATGGGAAAAGGCACATGGTATAGATCGTAGACAAGTAGACCCAGAAGCCATTTACGATATAAAATCGGTTGGTAATTCGATGACTTCCGCTGTAGACTTAGTAGAGATGCGTGAAGTAGTAGAGATGGTTCAAAAATTAAGTAAAAAAGTAGCAAAACGATTACGTGCGAAAAATTTAGCTGGTACGACTTTACAAATTCAAATACGAACATCAGATTGGCAAAATAAAACGCGTTCTATAACATTTAAAAATGGCATCTATGAGCAGCAAGATATTGAACGCGAGGCACTTAAATTAGTGCGCAAACATTGGCACTTTGAACCTTTACGCTTAATGGGCGTTACGGTTAGTCATGTATATAATCGTAGGGAAGCGGCTGAACAACTTTCGATTTTTAATTATGCAGAACATGCAAAAGAAGAACCGGTTTTAAAGTTGGTAGAACAGTTACAACGAAAATACGGAAAAAATAGCCTTCAAAAAGGTGTCTCTGTAGCTAAAAATCCTGATTACACAGCGCAGACGAGTTTTAGTAAAGATTTTTTAGACGATCATTAGGAGGAAATGAAATGCAGATTCAGTTTTTAGGAACAGGGGCAGGCATGCCATCTAAACTGCGCAATACATCTTCAATTGCGCTTAAATTATTAGAAGAATGCGGTGAAATTTGGTTGTTCGATTGTGGTGAAGCAACGCAACATCAAATTTTACATACGACGATTAAACCAGGTAAGATTCATAAACTCTTTATTACACATTTACATGGGGATCATATTTTTGGCTTACCAGGTTTTTTAAGTTCACGCTCCTTTTTAGGTGGGAATGATCGACTAACAATTTATGGACCTAAAGGATTAGAAGAGTGGGTTCGCATGACATTGAATGTCACGAAGACGCATCTAACATATGAGCTTCATTTTGTAGAAGTAGTAGAAGGTTTATTATTTGAAGATGATCAATTTCAAGTATATGTACGTCAATTAGAGCATGTCATTCCTTGTTATGGTTATCGAATCGTCCAAAAAGATTTACCAGGTAAGTTAGATGTAGAAAAAGCACGCCAACTTGGTGTACCGAATGGACCGCTACTAGGACGCTTAAAGAGCGGTTTTGATATACAATTAGAGAACGGGGAAGTTATTTCAAGTGAGCAAGTTGTATCCGAACCAATCAAAGGTTTCATTGTGACGATTTTAGGTGACACACGTTACTGCCAGGCAGCCATTGATTTAGCAAAAGATGCAGATGTAGTTATTCATGAAGCGACTTTTGATGAAGGAACATCGGAACTTGCTGCTATTTATGGTCATGCGACAAATGAAGAAGCGGCGCGTGTGGCACGAGAAGCAGGTGCGAAGCAGTTGTTCATGAATCATATTAGTGCTCGTTTTTTATCACATGACTTACAACGCCTTGTACAACATGCAAGAGAGACGTTTGCAGAAAGTTATATTGTGAATGATTTTGAACAGTATGCGTGGCGAAATCATAAATGTCAACTTATGGAAAAAGGAGTAATAGTATGACATTTAAAGTGATGTTGTTTATCATCGTTGCGCTTTTCATTTATTCCGCACTTGTTTTTTATATTGGCTGGAATATACGTGTACTGATGAAAAGTTTCGGTTTGAAGCGAGGGAAAATAGCGTTTTGGATTATTTATATCTTCATCGCGTATTCAATTATGTTGACGCGATTCATCCCGCTCGATTTTTTGAAAATACTAAGTGATTATTGGTTATTTGCTTTTTCGTATGGACTTATTTTATGTATCGTTTGTAATATTTTATCGCTTATTTTAAGACGACGTTATACACGCATTATTGGAAGTAGCGCCATTGTAATACTATTAATAGCGGCTGGTGTAGGTACATATTATGCTTATACACCAGTCGTTCATTATCAAACAATTGACCGACTTGAAAAGGCGAATGGTCAACAATTAAAAGTAGTTGTCGCAAGCGATACACATTTAGGATTACTCTCGAATAAAAAGCACCTTTCACGTTTTGTAGAGCTTGCAAATAAAGAGAAGCCAGATGTTGTTATTTTAGCAGGAGACCTTGTAGATGACTCACCAAAGTGGTTTAATGAACAGCAGATGAAAGATGAATTGAAGAAACTACAAGCAACATATGGTGTTTATGCAGTTCTCGGTAACCATGAGTACATTGGAGACGAGCTTCCAACTGTAAAACAAGCCATGAAAAACGCGAATGTGACATTGTTACAAGATCAAACTGTCACAATAGCAGGTGATATCGCATTAACAGGACGTGATGATGCAACAAATAAAAAGCGTGCTTCTTTACAAAAACTTCAACAAGAAGTGAAGAGAGGGCAACCTTGGATTGTGATTGACCATCAACCAAGTAAAACAATGAATGATCCAGGTGTGTCATTCATGATGTCTGGTCATACACACGCAGGTCAGATTTGGCCGGGTAAATGGATGACAGAATTCATTTATAAATTAAACTATGGTCACGAAAAACGAAATGGTACCGATTATCTTGTGACATCAGGATATGGTTTTTGGGGTCCACCAATGCGAATTGGTACACAAGCAGAACTTTGGTCGGTCACCCTTCAATTCAAGTAATAAGCAACTAGAGGTAGGAAAATGAACATGTTACAAGATGTAAAATATTTAAAGGATTATGACAATAAGCTCATTGTCTACCAACATGGTCAAACCCTATTTTTTGATATGGCGGATTTACAAATTTTGACGAACTTAGGTTATACAATGGATCAATTTGTCGGTCGAAATATTACAGCGGTATATGATAATTTAACGTTAGAAGATAGCACATTAATTACGGTTTTAAAAACAGGGAAGCCAATGGGGCACGTAACACGACAGTTACATGCTTCCATTGGCTTTACGTATATTTCGAAAAATTCAACGTATCCAATTTTAGATACACAAGGGGTTGTGAAAGGTGTGGATTGAATTCTCAAAACATGATTATGAAAATCAGGATATTCATGTTTTAGAAGATTATCCGCAACATAAAAATTATCGAAAAAATAATATAATTCACACAATCGAAGATGTTGTAGCTGCAAGTGATTAATCAATTCGCGTACAAGAAAAAATGAAAAAATTCGCTAAAACGGATTCCACATTGATGATTTTTGGACGCACAGGAACGGGAAAAGAATTGGTGGCTTAAGCGATTTATAAAAGAGGGACAATCTATTGAAAACAATTCAACATACAGTCGTTGTGGGACTCGCAGTATTTGCGATTTACTTCGGTGTGGGCAACTTAATTTTTCCACCTACAATCAGAAATCTGTTAGGAGACAATTGGATTCTCAGTTTAACATCTGTATTAGTCATTGTACTTTTATTCATTGTGATCACGCAGACTTTGTCGTATTAGAACAAGATTTTTTCACCGTTTCATCTGAAAAAATCAGCGAAACAACAGTGAAAGAAACATATGTCGCAGGTCAATGCGTTTATCAAAAACAAAATCATACATCTCTCCCCAAAATGAGATGAAGCGTCATTGCAACCCCCAATTGCAATGACGCTTTTTTCTTATTCTAAACTTGTGGATTCAACAGCTTGTGTTGCGGGGCTTTTTTGAAAAAGTAAGCCGACACGCAAGAGAATGAGTGCGAACAAAATGATGATGGATGCAAATACAAGCGCAGCATTGTAACTTCCATATTGCTTCACTAGAATTCCAGCTGCAATGGGTCCGATGATTTGTCCAATTGCATAGGAAGTCGTTAAAATCGATACGACACTGGCACTCTTTTTCGGGAAAAGTTGTCTTCCGTAGCTTGTTGACATCGCAACAAGTCCGACAAACGTAGAGCCAAATAGTAGCGCCGATAAAAGTACCGTCCAAATATTCGTCGTAAGAACGGGCAAAATGACAGCCACAATTTGAATGATATATGCAATGGATAAAATCGTCGTTGGTTTATAGGTTGTCATGAGCCAAATCCAGAGCGGTGCAGACGGAATGGCACCTAAACCGACAATGACCCAACTAAAGCCAGCATATTGTTGAATGCTTGGAATACTATGTACCAAGTCAACTAAAAATGTACCTGTAATGATATAGCCAAGTCCTTCTAAACCATAGGCAATCGTCAGCCAAACCATAAAACCACGCAGTACTTTATCTGATTTTGGACTTTTAATATGTGGCTCTGCACGTAGATTACGCCATAAAATGAATGTAATGACCATACAGAAAGCTGCGATGGCTGTTAAACCGAAATAAGCAATCCGCCAATTCCCGTATGAAACGAAAAGCGGTACAACTAATCCAGAGATCGCAATACCAAGTCCGATTCCACTAAATGTATAGCCAGACCATTTGCCAAGTTGGTATTTGGCTAAGTAATCCATTAGCATGCTCGACGTAAGTACGAAGATAATACCTCCTGTAATGCCACTAACAATACGTAGCGAGAACCACATGCTCACATGATCGGTTACCCCCATGAAAAAGACCGATAAAATGCATAAGAAGACATTTAATCCTAAAATACTCTTTTGATATTTCACAATCCAACCAGCCGCAAAAGCACCGACTAAGTAGCCAATATAGTTCCCTGCAGCAATTACACTACCTGTTTGAACGGATAAATTCTCCGATTCCCGTAAAAAAGGAAGAACAGATGTGAAAGAGAAGCGACCAATCCCCATTGCGATTGTTAAAAATAAAATAGCGCCAATCATAATACTAAAATGTTTCCTATTCAACGGAAAACACCCCCTTTTGTAGAAAAAAGCATGAAAAAAGAAACCTAATTCAACTATACAGAAAAGTGGAAGTGATTACCAATACTATTTATTTTCAATCGTGTTATACTGTAAAGATAAAGGAAGTGAAGTCAATGCGTTACCATCAAAATCAAATGCAAAAATTAGTCAATACCACTCCTCAATTGAAAAAAGAATTGAATGAGATTAAACAATCCATGTCTTTAGAAAATGATTATGCGCTAAAAGCGTTATATCATGCTGCGATAAAAGACGGCGGAAAATTCCAACAAGCGTACCAAGCGCTCGATGTAGAATTTAAAAAGCAATCATAACAAGAAGAGCCACAGCATAAAAAATGCTGTGGCTCTTTTCGATAATTACCGATATTCCGTTTTGGAATTTAATCAATCTTGTATGATAGAATGGAAGAAGTTGGATAGGTGAATCGTTGCCTCTTCTGTTTCTTGTTCGAAATAGTCCATCTTACTGAAAAAACTATGAATTAAGCCATCGAGAATCACGCGCTCTGATTGAACGCCTGCTTGTTGTAGTTGCTCAATAAACTTTTCGCCTTCATGATTTAATACGTCGTAAGCAGCACTCACAATAATCGTAGGCGGTAGTAATGACTTCTTCTCATAAAGGGCAGGTGAGACATAAGGGTGCGTGAGACGTTCATTCTCTTGTACATAATAACGATAATAAAGATCTAATTCATCGTCATCTAAACCATATTGTTTGGCGAATTGAAGGTCCTCTTTTGCTACAGTAGCAGTGGCATCCAGTGCAGGATACGTAAGTAGCAAAGCTTGAATGGTCGGTCCTTGTTCTTCAATCGCTCGTACGGCAATCGAAGCAGCGAGATTACCACCCGCGCTGTCACCAGCTACAGCGAGACGTTTTAAATCAATCGGTAGTTGTAATGGATTTTGGTAAATCCAGTTTAGTGCATCATACGCATCTTGTTGCGGAATGGGGTAGGGATGTTCAGGTGCTAAACGATAATCCACATTGACAATGATCGCCTGACTATGTTTAGCGAGATACTGACACCCACCATCCATATAATCTAAATCACCGATTGCCCAACCACCGCCATGAAAGTATAAAATGGCAGGTAAAATCGTCTCATCTGTATGAGGTGTATAAATACGAATTGGAATTTTGGTACCATCTTTAGCTGTAAAATATGTGTTTTCTATGGATGTTATGCCATCTAATTGAATATGTCGTTGTAAGAAAGGTGTTCGTTCAATTTGAATTCCTTGTTCATTTTCTGTAAATGGATTGTAGCTTCCGTGATTTTGAATGTAGCGTTTTGCTTCAGGCCTTAATTGAATGGATGTCATAGAAAATCCCCTTTCCTGTCGTCTATTATTCGAAGTATAACATAGAAAATATTATTCAGATAGTATTAGTTGGTTTTAAGGAGGATATAAATGAAAAAAATAATAGTGTACATCTGTGCAATTGTAGCGATTTTATCTATTATAATCGATAAATCCCCAAATTCTTGGTTACTTTATGTAGTAATCCAAGTGTGTCGCTTTGTTTTTAGCATGTCCATACTGCTGTGGACTTTCCGAAAAATAGATGCTTATTTTCATCAAAAAAGGGAGCAGTAATCATTCAACTACTCCCTCTTTTGCTATTTAATAATTTTACTTATTTGTTTGAATGCGTCGCCTTTTGCCACTTTCAGCAGTTCAAATAAAGCCATCTCGACTGTTGTTAAAGGAATGTTTTCTTGTTCAAAACGACGCAATGCGATTTCGCGATCAAGTTCGCAGCGAGAATCAACCGCATCTGCGGCCACTTCTACATGGAACCCAGCTGCTTTTAAATCTTTTGCGGTTTGATAGACGCAAATATGCGTTTCAATACCACATAATAAGATTTGTTTTTTACCCGAAGCAATTAGTGCCTCTTTAAATTCATCTGTTCCCCATGCACTAAATGTTATTTTTTCAATTGGTTTTGTAATAGGAGATAAAATCTCTGCAAGTGAATCGACTGTAGGACCTAAACCTCTCGGATATTGCTCTAGCCATACAATCGGTAGTTCAAGTGTTTTTGCGCCTTTTAAGAGCTGTTCTAATTTACGAAGTGTTTCTTCATGACGGTTCATCAATGTAGCAAGACGACCCTGTACATCGATTAATACAACTGCAGTTTGTTCTAAATTCATCGAATAAGACCTCTTTTCTTTTCATTAAGTATCAATTTTCTTCCATTTCATCGTATCGTATTTTATGTCTTTCTGCAAAAATCTACAACAATCTAAAAAGAAAATGGAAAATACTGTTGACTTCTCTGCGTTACAATACTAAAATAAGTCCAATAAAACAATTCCTATAGAGTTACTTAGGATTGAGAGGGATGATATTGTATGACGAATTTAATTGAAGAACAGCACTTATCGGTTATTGAAAAAGCGATTCAAGAAATTCAATTTGGTGAAGTACAAATAACGATTCAAGACGGTAAGATTATTCAAATCAATCGCTTGGAAAAACATCGTTTTACACAAACAAAAACAAATAAACCATCGAAACTAACAATTAAGTAAATATAAAAGAAGCTGACTAGACAACTAGAGGCTCTTATTTTTACGGTTCTTCCGTATGAATAGGAGTCTCTTTTTCTATTCAGAAGGAGGAATGACACATGTCAAAAGTATATATTGTCGGTGCGGGACCGGGAGATGTGGAACTATTAACGGTAAAGGCGCTACGTGTCATACGAGAAGCAGATGTAATCTTGTATGATCGTTTAATTAATGAAGATATTTTAAATGAAGCAAGAGCAGATGCAGAGCTTGTCTTTTGCGGTAAGCTTCCCGGAAAGCATGCCATGATTCAAGAGCATATCCATGCACAACTTGTAGAATATGCGCTAAGAGGAAAGGTGGTCGTTCGTTTAAAAGGTGGTGATCCATTCGTATTCGGACGCGGCGCAGAAGAAGCTGAAGTCGTTGCGGCCGCTAATATTCCATTTGAAATTATCCCAGGTATTACATCAGGTATCGCAGCAGCAGCTTATGCGGGCATTCCTGTAACACATCGTGATTATGGTTCTAGTTTTGCGATTGTAACAGGACATATGAAGGAAGGCAAAGATGATTCGATTAAGTGGGAGAGTCTTGCGACAGGGATTGATACAGTCGCGATTTATATGGGGGTTCAAAATTTACCGTATATTGTCAAACAATTGACGACGCATGGACGTGCAGTTGATACACCGGTTGCACTCATTCATTGGGGAACATATGACAAACAACGTACGGTGACCGGAACGCTTGAAAATATTGAACGCATTGTGGAGGAAGAACGAATTGCCAATCCAAGCATTATTTTAGTCGGTGAAGTGGTTAAACTACGTGAAAAAATTGCTTGGGTACAAGAGGCAGCACTAGCTTATTAGGAGGGATTCGAATGCGAGCGATTTTATATGTAGGACATGGAACGCGAGTGAGAGAAGGCGAGAGACAGGCGATTGAATTTATTGAACGCGTTAAAAGTCAGATGGACGAACCAATTCAAGAGATTGCCTTTTTAGAGATTTCTTCACCTTCTATTGAAGAAGGTGTTGCCACATGTGTAGCAAAAGGTGCAACAGAGATTATCGTCATGCCATTACTGTTATTGACAGCGCAGCATGCGACGACGGATTTACCAGAGATTTTAGCAGAGGTAGGACCGAAATATCCAACTGTGACGTTTACACTCGGTCAGCCAATTGGTGTAACGCGTACGATGATTGACGCAGTCATTGAGCAACTAAGTACACAACCCATTCCAAAGAATGCACAACTGATCATTGTAGGACGCGGTAGTTCAGAACCTGCCATTCAGCAAGAATTTGCGGAAATCGCCAGTCGGCTAAAATTACGCACTGCGATTCGTTCGATTGATATCGCCTTTTTATATGGTTCAGGACCAAAAATTGAAGATGTTTTAGCACTGCATCAAGAAAGAAAAGAACCAGTCGTTCTCATACCCTATCTATTATTCTCGGGTTTACTCATGAAACGACTGGAAAGACTTCAACAAACTGAAAAAAGAGAGGTGATTTTGACAAAGCGATTAGGAGAAGTTCCGAGTATGGCTCGTGCTTTTAAAGAAGCTGTAGAGAAAAAAATGCAAAGTATCGAATTAAATGGGGTGAGTATATGAAGAAACAAGACCATTTACAGCAATTGCGTGAGAAGTTACATGAATATCTACCAGCAATTCAAAATGGTTCGATTCGCATCATTCTACAAGACGCTCGCGTGATTCAAATTGAAAAAGTAGAAGCTTTATATCATACAAAATAGTCGAGGTGGCATACATGGTATTACAAGTTGTGAATAGTCCTTTCACAGAACAACAAATCCAATTATTAAATGAATTAGTACCCAACTTATCAGCAGAACAAAAAACATGGTTAGCAGGATATTTAGCTGCGACTACACAACATGGACAAACGAACCAACCAGCTGTAATTGTCGAAGAAGTACAGGCACCAATCAAAACCATTACAGCAAGTATTCTTTACGGCTCACAAACAGGGAATGCAAAAAAATTAGCGACCCAATTTGCTGAAGAATTAAAGCAAAATGATGTACAAGTAGAAGTTTATTCGATGGTCGACTTCCCTGTGAAAAAGTTAAAAAAAGTCGATAATTTACTGATTGTAACGAGTACACAAGGGGAAGGAGAAGCACCAGATAACGCCAAAACATTCTATGAATTTTTACACGGTGCGCGTGCACCAAAACTGGAGAATCTAAAGTATAGCGTTCTTGGTCTTGGTGATACATCATACGATTTATTCTGTCAAACAGCGATTGACTTTGATACACAATTACATAAGCTTGGCGGGGTAGCACTAGTACCACGAGTGGACTGTGATTTAGATTTCCAAGAAGATGCAAGCAATTGGTTTACAGCTGTACAACAAGCATTATTACAACAGTCGGGTGTCGGTGCCACAATTGCACAGGAGAAAGTAAGCTCTACACAAGAAGTAACAGCGTATTCAAGACAAAATCCTTACTACGCAGAAGTGCTGGAAAAAATCAACTTGAATATGACAGGTTCAAATAAAGAGACATATCACGTGGAATTATCACTTGAAGGCTCGGGAATCTCATTTACACCGGGAGATAGCATCGGTATTTATCCGAAAAATAATACAGCGCGCGTCCAATCATTATTAGAAGCATTAGCGATTGATGCAAATGACCATGTCACAATTCAACAAGAAGAATTAACAATTCAAGAGGCGCTAACACATCGTTTAGAAATCAGTGTTTTAACAAAGCCGCTACTTGAAAAATTAGGCGTATCACCACTTCCAGAAGTAGCATGGCGTGAAGGTCGTGATTTAATCGATCTTGTAAAAAGCTATGATGTAAAGTTAGATGCACAAACATTAGCTGATACATTACGTAAATTACCGCCACGTCTTTATTCGATTGCGAGTAGTTATGATGCAAATCCAGATGAGGTGCATATTACAGTCGGACTTGTACGATATGACATCGAAGAACGTCATTATGAAGGTGTAACGAGTGGATGGATTGCTAGTGAACTGGCGATTGGCGACCAAATCCCTATTTTTATTCAAGAAAACGATCACTTCCGTTTACCAAAAGACGACGAGCCAATCATTATGATTGGTGCTGGTACAGGAATTGCACCATTTAGAGCCTTTATTGAACAACGTGATGAAACAGGTGCAACAGGCGAAAGTTGGTTATTCTTTGGTGAACAGCACTTTGTGACAGACTTCCTCTATCAAGTGGAATGGCAACGTTATTTAAAAGAAGGCACATTAACAAAGATGTCTGTGGCCTTCTCACGTGATCAAGCTGAAAAAATCTATGTACAACATCGTATTTTAGAAGAAGCAAAGACATTCTATGAATGGCTAGAAAAAGGTGCAACTATCTTCATTTGTGGTGATGAAAAGCAAATGGCAAAAGATGTAGAAGCAGCGATTTTACAAGTCATTCAAGAACAGCAAAATACAACAGAACATGAGGCGCGCGCCTATTTAGAGCGTTTAACACAAGAAAAACGCTATTTACGTGATGTCTATTAAGGGGGAAACAACATGACAAAGAAAATTGTGCTACCACCACAAGAAGGTACACCAGCAGTTAACGAAGGCATTAAAAAAGAGAGTAACTATTTAAGAGGTACGCTAAAAGAATCAATGAAGGACCCATTAACAGGTTCAATTGGTGCAGCCGATCAAAATTTAATTAAATTCCATGGTAGTTATATGCAGGATAATCGTGATGAGCGTGACGAGCGTCAACGTAAAAAATTAGAACCATCTTACCAATTCATGATTCGTGTACGTACACCAGGCGGAGCAGCGACAAGTGAACAGTGGCTCATGATGGATGAAATGGCACGTACGTACGGGAACGGTACATTGAAAATTACAACACGCCAAGCCTTTCAGTTACATGGCATTTTAAAATGGAATGTAAAAGCCTATATGCAAGAGATGAATCGTGTCTTACTTGATTCGCTCGCTGCATGTGGTGATGTGAACCGAAATGTGATGTGTAATGTTATTCCGACGACATCAAAAATTCATGAAGAGGTGTATCAGTGGTCTGTGAAAGTCAGTGAGCATTTACTGCCAAAAACACAAGCCTACCATGAGATTTGGTTAGATGGTGAGAAGGTTCATGATACACCGCAAGTGGAAGAAGTGGAACCGATTTATGGTGAATTATACTTACCGCGTAAATTCAAAATCGGGATTGCGATTCCGCCAAGTAATGATACAGATATTTATTCACAAGATATCGGCATTATCGCGATTGTAGAAGACAATGAATTAAAAGGATTTAATATTACAGTTGGTGGCGGTATGGGAATGACACATGGTGATGATGAGACATACCCACAACTTGGTCATCTAATTGGCTTTGTGACACCAGAACAATTACTCGTAACAACTGAAAAAATCGTGACAATTCAACGTGATTTCGGTAATCGAATTGAGCGTAAAAACGCACGATTCAAATATACAATTGATCGCTATGGAATTGAGTGGTTTAAAGAGGAGTTACACAAACGTCTCGGTTTTGAATTAGAAGAAGCACGTCAATTCCATTTTGAACGTACAGGTGACGAATATGGCTGGGTAAAAGGTGAAAATGGTAATTGGCACTTTACATTATTTATTCAAGGTGGGCGTGTGAAAGACTTTGAAGATTATCCACTTATGACAGGTCTACGTGAAATTGCGAAAGTACATGAAGGTCGATTTTTCATGACACCGAATCAAAACTTAGTCATTTCAGATATTACGCCGACTAAAAAGCGAAAAATCCAATCGCTGATTACAAAGTATAAGTTAACTGATGGCAAGCATTATTCAGCGCTTCGTCGTAATTCAATCGCCTGTGTATCACTTCCGACATGTGGTTTAGCGATGGCAGAAGCGGAGCGTTATTTACCAAGTTTAATTACAAAAATTGAAGAAATTTTAGATGAGTCCGGGTTACATGAACAAGAGATTAACATTCGTATGTCGGGTTGTCCAAACGGTTGTTCACGTGCGGCAATTGGTGAGATTGGTTTTATTGGAAAAGGACCTGGTAAATACAATATGTATTTAGGTGCAGCATTTAACGGTTCACGCTTAAATAAAATCTATAAAGAAAATGTCGATGAAGCGACGATTTTACAAGAATTGCGTACGATTATTCCACACTATGCAAAAGAACGCCTTGAAGGAGAACACTTTGGCGACTTTGTTATTCGTGCAAATTATGTAGAGGCAACAACAGACGGTACAAACTTCCATACGAAACCATCTGTGTTACGATAATTGACAAAAATAATTGGGTAAAATAGGTATCTTATAAGCAGAAAAAGGGTATAGTGGAAGGGAAAGAAGCTGAGCAATGGCTCGATAGAAAAGGGGTAGATGTACGATGTTCACAAAAAAAGTCGTAGTTGCTTATAATGATACAGATTTATCCAATGATGTACTTGATTATGTTCATGAGATTTTAGAAATGCATGCAGAAATTGAGTTAAATATTGTGTATGCTTACGAACACCCACTTGAAAATCCATCACCATTTCAACGAAACTATGATGACGGTGCGCCAGAGATGCTTGCCTATGCAGAGCAGATTATTCAAAAAGCAAAAAATCGCTTCGTTGACTTACCAAATCATGTAGAGGGTTTTGTCTATGATACAGGCCCAGCAGCAGCAATTTTAAGTCATGCACATGATCATCATGCAGATTTAATTGTCATAGGTAATCGAGGAACAAGAGGGTTACGTGAACTCGTATCAAGCGTCAGTCGAACAATTCAAACGAAGTCACACATACCTGTTTTAACTTTCCCTAAATTTGTTCAAGAGGAATTTGAAGAAGAATACCATAAGTAAAAAAATCACCTCAAAAGTATAGAGCCTTATGCTTTTGAGGTGTTTATTTATTTTAAAATTCAAAATTTTTACAAATTATAAAGTGCTTAAACACGTTATACTAGTGAAAAGACGTACAGGAGGTTGATGGAAAGTGGCGAATCAATCAAAAGAAAATTGGTATGGTCGAATAGACCTCCCTACGACATTTGACAATTTACGTTATCATCAAGTCGTTGCATGCTATGAAGAAGTAAGTGAATTAGCTTTTGTTCCAACGATTGGACTTATTGGATTTTCATGTGATGAAGGTGTCAAAAGATATCAAGGTCGAATAGGTGCAGCAGAAGCACCAGCCACCATTCGACGTGCGCTCTCCAACATTCCTTGGCGCGCACCACAACCTTCTAAATTAAAGGATTACGGTGATATTTCATATGAAGAATCACTCGAAACTTCTCAAAAAAAATTAGGTGAGAAGGTCTATCATATTTTACAACATAAAGAATGTGCGATTATTTTAGGTGGTGGTCATGAAACATTATATGGACATTACCTCGGTGTACGCAAAATGTACGGAGTGGATGTGAAAATCGGTATTTTAAGTATTGCGTCGCGCTTTTCGCTTCATTCGTATGATCAGCATACAACCTCAATGTCTGTCATGAAGCAGATTTTAGATGAAGATGATCACGTTACATGCTTTGCTTGTGGGATTGGGCGTTATACGAATACGAATGAATTATTTCAACGAGCAGAAGCCTATGGTGTTGCGTATTTATGCGAAGATGAGTTAGCACGTGGTGAACTTCAAATGATGATGGACGAATTTACGCAAACATGTGATGTCATGATGATTTCTTTATGCATGGACGTTTTAGACGTTGCCTATGCACCAGGTGTAAGTATCCCAGCTGTTTGTGGATTAGAACCAAAACAAGTACGTGAAATTTTACAAGTCGCAACGCGTCAACCGAATGTCGTTAGTTTTAGCGTATGCGAAGTAAATCCTATACATGACCAAGACCACCGAACAGAAAAGTTAGCGGCACACTTAACGAACATTGTCATGATGGGCTTATTACAAGCATTTTAGCGGACATAAAAACACGAAATAAACAAACTTTTTCTCCAATAGTTGCCAACTGAAACCTTCGCTCGTTAAAATGAAAGAGAAGTTCGTAGAGAGAGGGCGTTTCACATGGCAAAAGAAGCACGTTCATATGTTTTAATGTTAATCGGTACATTTATTTTAGGGATTTCCTTTAACACCTTCTTATTACCTGCAAAACTTGCAGCAGGTGGCGTTGTTGGTATTAGTACGATTTTATATGAGCTTTACCAATGGAATCCAACGATTGTTCAGTTAGCCATTAACATTCCATTATTTTTCGTAGGGTATGCTTTACTCGGGAAAAATTTCAGTGTAAAAACATTAGTGGGGACAGTGATGCTACCATTATTCATTGCAGCAACTGCACATATTCCATTCAAAGTACATGATCCCATGCTTGCATCCATTTACGGTGGTATTTTAACAGGTGTTGGGTTAGGTCTTGTCTTTCGTGGAAATGGTTCAACAGGTGGTACAACGATTATCGGACAATTATTAAAAAAGTATTTTCATTTTTCCAGTGGGTTCGCTCAATTATTAATTGATGCAGCAGTCGTTATTGCAGCGATGTTTGTATTTAATTTAGAGTTGGCGCTGTATGCGATGATTGCCATCTTTATTACGAGTAAAGTCATTGACTTGGTACAGCTTCGTACATCGTCATCTAAGCTCGTATTAATTATTACCGACCAAGAAGAAGAAGTACGCCGTTTAATTCATCAGGAAATTAACCGTGGCTTCACAAAAATTTGGTCTGAAGGTGGCTATTCAAAACAACAAAAAGCACTATTGTTTAGCGTTGTTGAGCAGTCAGAAGCCGTCTATTTAAAAGAATTACTCCAAACACAAGGAACCGATTCTTTCGTTATTTTCTTAAATGCCTCGGATATTATGGGACGTGGCTTCTCACTCCCAAAAGATTACATGCGCGGTGAATAGTATATCGAATAAATTCAACTCTCGTATGACCAATACATCATACGAGAGTTTTTAGTTTTTATATACCTTTAATGGTTAATATTGTATAATAGAATGTGATGAAAAGGAGAGAGGAAAAATGAAAAATAGTTTAACTATAATCCTAACATTAGGATTATGCCTAATATTTGGAACACAAGCAGAAGCCATGAAACCGAAAGATAAAGCATATGAACAAACAATGATTCAAGGTGAACATGAATGTGAATTATGGGTAGACGCAAAGAAGACAAGAGAATTTATTTATCCAAAAGGTATCAAAGGTGGAAGTGTATCGGATAAAGTATGTAAAAACTCGATGTTAAAAGATGAAAACTATTTATTCTATGGTACGTTCTATACGAAGAATAATCCGTATACGAACGCACCTACAAAAAAATATTACTATTCGAGTGAAATGACGTATTATAATGGTGGTATGATTAAAGATTTAAAATATAACGGACAACGTATTGTAAAGCAGTACACATATGCAAAAGAACAACCAAGTTATATGAAGAAGTATGAAGGTAATTCCTTCGTATATACAGTACGCATTAAAAACCCACAATATATGAAGCCGATTGGTTTCGTAGCCAAGAAATATACAGATAAAGTGCGTAGTGGCGAGAACAGTATTCGTACAGCACGACCAAAAGCTACAGATATTACGGTAGTGAACCGAAATAAAGTGGACGGTGATGATTACGTCCAAGTGAAGAATGTTAAAAAAGGCTACACAGTACGTTTAGCAAATGATTCGGGTACAGTTGTAGATACAAAAGTAGCAACAAAAACAGGTACAGTTACCGTGAAACCATATAAAAATCAATTTACAAAAGAGAGTTCTAAATTGAACGTAACAGTAGAATCACCAAGCAACAAATATATGGAAAGTCACCGAGTATTCAAAGCTGTGCCGAAAGAAAAAGCACAAGCAAGAACTAAATGGGTAGATGAAGTTGCACCATCTTTCGCTAAAAATAACGGCGTATATGGTATTTATATTCCAAGAGAAACTAAGGAATACTATGTATATACTGTATATGTAGATGGTAAAAAACAAGGTACAACACCTACTTTGAAACCATCAGAGGAAAAAAGTTATTACTTTGTTCCTTTAGTTGATAAAGAAATTATCAAAGGTATGGAAACGAATTTAGCAAATATGCACAAGAATCACAAAGTAGAAGTTACAATGACTAAGAATGGTTTGGCAGAAAGTGTGAAACATGATATTACGTTTAACGGAACATTCAAATGGAATGAAATTTATTCGGAATTTAATTAGAAAAACAAGCCATTAGTAAAAGTAAAAAGCGTAAAAGATTGAAAATAAGAAAAAGAGAAAAGTGAGTAGCCTTATAAAAAGGTTACTCATTTTTTATTGGGAGGAAAGAAAATGAAAAAAAGAAGACTTATCCTTTAATTATGAAAAAAGAAGATAGTTACGGTATCTATATCCCTAAAGAAGAAAACGGGGTAACTTATGCTATATATATTGATGGTAAAAAACAAGGTAAGACAGCTACTCG
>NZ_BJOB01000008.1 GCF_006539985.1 Kurthia gibsonii
ATTTCTTTACAATCCAGTCCTCTTTAACTTCCTGATTGAATGTAATATGTCGCAAGTCAATATGAGGATAAATTTCGTTGTATTGTACTTTATTTTCCTCGAAAGTTGTCTTACTTAAAAGATTTGGTTTGATATTTTCTCCATTTTGAATAGCATTTGTTAATTCGAATACTACTTCATGATTATCTTTCTTATAAGTAATATTTTGATCATTTTTGATTTTCTCAGGAAAATCTACTTGTAAATCCGTATTTTCTGTTGAAAATGTGGATTCAGCATCTAACGATAATGTATCGTCGATTTCTTCATATGTCTTTCCTTGTTTAGAATGGACCGGCTCTGCATAAATTTCTTTGTAATAATCACCCTCCGTTCCTTTAAATGTTTTTGTGTACTTTGTTCGCTTACTTTTTATCTCTTCTAAGTTCTCTGTTGATACATTAGAAGAATCTTCTGTTTGTTTTACAAGAGACTCTTTTTTCTGTTCTGAATATGCAAGTGCCACATACTCAGGAATAGAGCTAATAATTAAGATAATTACTAAAAAAAGACTCAAATACTTACGGAAATACATTGCTACTCCTCTTTCTATTATAAAGTATGTAACATTTTTAATAAAAATGAAGTTTTTTTGTTAAAAATGTTACATAAATTAAGATACCATATTATTTAATTGCTTTAAATAAATTTTTTATTTACAAAAAAACAAAATTATATTAAAAATTATAAATCCCATGAATTTCACGACTATACTATTCAGTGTTTATTCATTGACAAAACAGCCATCAACACGTACTATTACACGTATAAAAAATTAATAAGGGAGTGTATATGTTGAAATCCTTTTCTTCTAGAGAGCTCATCAAAATTTTAAAAGCTGATGGGTGGTATTTAGTACATAGTGTTGGGAGCCATCATCAATACAAACACCCAATAAAAGTGGGAAAAGTCACTATTCCTCACCCTAAAGGTGACATAACCATTAAAACGGTACAATGTATTGCTAGGCAAGCAGGGATTATAATTAAGTAATCTCTGCGCTCCTTGCGCTATATAAATATAGATAGAAGAAGAGATATTACTAATGATTCTTATGAAAAGATGGAGAATTTATAGAAGAAAGGAGAATTTAATAGAATGTCACGTAAAATAGGTGAAAAAAGTTTTCAAGAACAACCTAATAAATATTTAAAACGTTCATATTCATTTCCAGCAATCTTTGATTACGATGAAGATGGGATTTCAGTCTCTTTTCCAGATTTACCTGGGATATTCACTTGTGGAAAAGATGAAGAAGAGGCATATGATTATGCTAAAGAAGCTTTGGGTTTACACTTATTTGGAATGGAAATAGATGGCGATATAATACCTAGCCCATCTAAAATTAATCAATTAGATTTAGATTCTGATAAAGCTGTAGTAATTGTTAATATATTTATGCCTTTAGTTCGTGATCGCGTTCAAAGAGCTACTTTAAAAAAAACATTAACAATTCCCAAATGGATTAATGATTTAGCAGAAGAAAATCATATAAATTTCTCTCAAGTTTTACAGGAAGCCCTGAAAGAACGTTTAGATATAAAAGACCCAAACGAAAAAAATAACCTATACTAACGTTTATAGAATTAATACATTATGATTGAGTGAGTTATTTCTTTATAGAAAGGACTTTAAACTTCTTTAACTTTATAAGAAATCAGCAAAAGTAGTTAATTTAAAAATTCTTATATGAAAATCTAATTAAAAGAACTAAAAGCTTCGACATTTTTAAATGTCGAAGCTTTTTATTAATGCTGACTTAAAATAAAGTATTTATAAGAATGGTCTAATTAAATTTAAAAACACACTCATTTTTTCATTAATTCTTTCTAATTCTTTTCCTGAAGCATATACATAATCTAGCCCTGCTACTAGATAATCATTTTTCCAATGTAAAATTTGCAGTTTTGTTTGTACATAAGATTCAAAACTGCGTGCTAGTAATTCTACATCTGAAGACCAATACTTACCGATACGCCCCTTGTCTGTTTTAACCGAATTCAAATAAACTTTCGTATATTGTGTTGGATAAGCTAACGTATCTATAATTTCTCCAGTCATTGCAAAATGATAGCTTTGTAATAGTTCAGCTTCTACAGCTAACTTTTTCTTTCGATCTAATATATGTTTTTTTCGTAGCTTTTCTCTAGCTGGCTCATATGTGATGTTGGATAAACGTCTTGTAAACGTTTTATCAAATAATTCACACCATAATGTCATGTATATTGTAAGATCTCCTTTAGCCTGTTCATATAGATTTTTAACCCTCTCAGGATATATTTTTCTACTTATTGGTTCTGGCTTTAAAATAATATGATCTATACTTGAACCTACTTTAATGGCATTTAATAAATCTACTAAAGCCTCTTTAATAACTTCATCTGTTATTAAATCAATGTTCTCACTTAGCATACTATCAGAATTTTTTTTCTCACTTAATAAAAAGCGACCTAAAAAGTTGTCGTAGCTATGGAACCACTCATGCGCTAAAACACCAAGCCCACCTTTTTTCTTCGTAAGATTTATAATATGATAACCACGTTCATAATGAGCAAGTGCGTTTCCACTACCTCGCGAACCAAATCCTAAAGATAGTGAGCCTTTTTGACTCAAATCCACGTTTTCAACTTCTAAAATATAAGCTAAATCTTGTAGAGCAGCAGCAGCATTAACTAAATGTAGTTTCGCGTCAATATCATTGACATAATTGCCAAATTCAATTGACTTAAAATTAAACAATGATTGTACATCTTCAGGCTTTTCAATATTAACCAAATCAAAAGTCGAAATTCTTTGAGGATTCTCAGGTAATATTCTTCGCCAAGTAGTTGTGCTACTCCGTCTAATCGCTTTTTTCTCTAATAAATCTTTCCATTCTACTTCTTCACAATCTTTAAAGAATTTAGAAACTTTATTTAAACCAAAGAATTTCTTTTGGAAATTAATTAATATACCGAAGTGTAGTTTTTCAGCAACATCGATACATAAATATAAAGTTTTTATTTTAGCTTTTTCATTTTGAAACCTTACAGGATTCTGTTTCATGCCAAATTCTATTCTCTTGTGATCAAATTCAATTCTTTGTTTATGCATTTCAACTCTGACTAATAATTCTGTGCGTATAATAAAATGTTTTAATTCCTGTACAGTATTTATTTTTTGCAATTCATTACTCAAATGATTCATCAGCTTAAAATATGTTATTACATCTGTATCCATGCTATCTTTGGGAAAAGTCCTAATAACTAACTTTAACAATCGGGCCATTTTGGCATCATAACCTAACTGTTGCATATTTTCATATGTTGCCCATGAAAATAATGTATTTTTAGTTAATAGCTTTTTCGCAAGTATAGGATCTAATTCATTTATACGTTCTATTGTAGAAAGTGTTGGTTCTAAGAGATACTGTTTTCTTAAAGCAGCTAACTCTTTTTTTGAACCACCGACAGTTTCTCCAACATCATATGAAAATGAATTCTTTTTTTGTTTCTGATCTTGTAATAAATGCATAGGAATGATTTCTTCTATCGACTTCTCTAAGATATTTACTTTCTCATCTTTTAAAACGTTTATAATACTTTCTTGTTCAATCTCTTGTAATTTGATTTCAAATAAATTAAATAAATTCATAGTTATTCCTCCAAATAAAAAACTTCGATTACAAATAGTAATCAAAGTTTTATTTTTCATTGTAATTTCCTAACAAATTCTGATGTGATAATTTTCACAGACACTTCACGTTTAGTACGCTCGACTGTTTTTATCGACTCATCTTCTAGCCTTTCTTTTGTAACATGCTTACTGACAATTTCTAAGCCTTGAACGATATGATGATTCTTACCATCTTTCTCCTCTAATACACCATTAATAGCTCCAGAAGCCAATAATAAACCCATTTGACCTTGAGATACATTAATAATAGGTTGAGAGTCCAAAGTAAGTACCCGCGGCGCTAAAGCTTGTTTAATTGATTCAAAAGCAGAATGCTGTTTTATCAATTTAATATTTTCTTCTTTAGATCCAATTCGAGAAGTAAATAACTTGATATTCGGATTTGTTCCAGGAATATCATAGGTCACTTCTCCAACAATACTCGATAACGTTTTTATTTTTTCAAATACAAAATTTTCATTTTTAAAAAGCTCAAAAACTTCCATAAAATTAGAATTCGTACTTTTTTTAGAAGCAGTTTTTTTTCTACCAATAAAAATACACTGCTTGTAATCTTCAAATAGATCGTTATCAAATCTTACAATTTGAACTTCACTAAAATAAGTAGCTAAAATTTTTGCAGCTGCTGCCACAATATGATAAGGAACTACATAACAGAGTACACCGTTTGGAGCTAAATATTTTAGACTCCGTTCTAATTCTATAACCTCTTTTCTATCGCTACTCTTACCGGCATCGCTAATTTCATAGTCATACGGTGGATTTAAATAAATGAATGAGAAACTCTCATTTGATATTCTCATTGATTCAATCGGGGCATTGATAACATGATTTAAAACTTGTTTAGCTTCGTCAGCTCGCCCTTTTTCTATTTCAACACCATACGTTTCGATAAAATCATAATCACCGCATAAGGTATTTAATATACTTCCTTTGCCACATGTTGGGTCAAATACTGCACCTGGATTCGTAAATTGAAAAATTTGCTTTAATTGTGCTCCTACTTGATTAGGTGTAGCGTAAAACCCTGCCATTAGTTCCGATAGGTAAGTCTTTGAAGTAATCTCCAACTTTTCCCCCGGTTAACACCGTACGTGAGACTTTCACCTCATACGGCGCCCACTCTAACTTAATTCACAGTTTACTAGTTCTTAATAGGTAGAAGTTTACACGCTTTACGGAGCTTGTTTAACTTCTTTAGTTGATGTTCATTTATATTCAACAACCTCATATATTTATTTATGGTTTCTTCTTTAGTAGCATGAACCAAGATATGAGCAAGTTTATGAAGTACAGCTAAGTTGTCGTATTCGTCCGTACCACCTAGATATATAGGTTTGATATGGTGACAATGATAATTATGAATTTCCTTAGTTAAATCTATGCCAGTAACAAAGCATTTTCCTTTGTTGGCACTAAATTTTGAAATTCGGTTGTCATTGTATTGAATACTTCTTTTCTCGATATACGTTTTTGCGAGACGTTGTACGGCTTTTTGAATGTTGTATATGAGATTGCTCTTGCTGTTCAATGCTCTACCTTCTTCAGTATAATCGTTAATTTCCTGTGCGAATTGTTTAACAATGATAGATTTCACCGCTGGAACAGGAATTAATGGAACATCTCTTATGGAGAAGGTAGTGTAATTGTAATTTTCATATCCTTTAACTTCATATTTATTTGGTTCGCTAATTTTTGAAAGATGAATCCATAAAGTACGGTAAGTTTTGTAGGCAATTTCTTTCATGTCCACTGCAACGTGAGAGGCAGCCGAAAAGTAATTGTGTACACCTCTAATGTAAGAGTTATATTCATATGCTGCTTTTCTCGTATTAGAACGATATACTGTTCTAGCCTTATCACGTAAAGTTTGAATGATTTCCTCTTTCTTTTTATCGATGATGAAACTATGTGCAACGATTCTTTTTCCTTTCTTAACACCTCTGATTTTGAAACCAAGAAATTCCGAATATCTCTTACGGATATTGCTTATCTTTGATTTCTCATCCGAGACATCTAAACCTAATCGCTTTTTAAGAAAGTTTTTGACTGCATGATACCATCTTTGAGCTTCATTGAATGAAGTTGTCATGATTTTAAAATCATCTGCATACCTAACTATAAATCCTTGTTTCATAGTAGTTTTGGTTTGCAGAAAGCGATATTTACGCGTATCTTTACTTCCTACTTTGCTAATATCGAAAGTTTCAAATTGGTCGCTTACCCATTGGTCAAGTTCGTTTAAAACGACATTTGAGAGCAATGGAGAAAGTATGCCGCCTTGTGGGACACCTTTAGCTGGTATTCCTTCACCTTCAATATTGGCTTTTAACATCTTTTTAATAATTGCCAAGAGTTTTTTATCTTTTATGCCTAGTGAGAATAAATGTTTAATCAATTTGTTATGATTGACATTATCGAAGAATCCTTTAATGTCAATATCCACAATATAATGATTCTTTCCCACATTGATAAGGTTTAGAACTCTTGCAATAGCATGATGTGTTGAGCGATTGGGTCTGAATCCATAAGAATGTTTAAAGAATTTAGCTTCACATATTGGTTCAAGTATCTGTTTTATAGCTTGTTGGATAAGCCTATCTTCCATCGTTGGTATCCCAAGTGGTCTTTCCTTTCCATTAGTCTTGGGAATGAATACTCGACGTATACTATTTGGGTGGAAGTTGACTAATCTCTCTCGGATTTTACTGACGAAAGTTTCTTCATCTAGTATTTTGTAATCCTTAATACTTAAACCATCTGTTCCAACAGTTTTACTACCCGTATTGGATTTGATGTTTCTATATGCTAATAGAAGATTATCTCTACAAATAATCAAATCATAGAGATTAGAAAATGAATCATTTTCTTTCGATTTAGCATATAGGCTATCGAAAATTGGTTGCATTAAATAGTATTCTGAATATCTGACACTATCACTCATTGGTAAGTTCGCTACTCTCCTTTTGTAAGGATTTTGCCTACTTGTCTTAACCGATTGCTTACCCTAGTAATATTTTCTGTTTATATCGTTAGACTAGTGGCCTTCCCTCGACAGTTTATTATCACTGCTTCATCGGTACCATGCCACCACCTTCACGAGTATTAACATACGTTATAGAATACTCTTTTCCGTATGAACGCTTCATAGGTCTCCGAACCTCCACGTTACTCGCTTTCCACGTTCCAATCATTCCTATCTGCACATATATACTTAGGTGCTTTCTTTACAACTACTTGCTTGAGCAACCCTTATTTGTTGCTAAGGACTTTCATAACAAACATTCTTACTCATCCTCACAAGTACCGCTTTATACGGTGATGGTCATTCCTAACCACCTCGGATATAGTCGTGTACATTCGAAAGTTCGTCAGTCACAAGGACATTCTCACCATATATATTTTATAGACACCCGGTTTATCGTTGCTCCATTACTTGTTATAGTATTGGGACCAACTTCAACCGACTTCACCTAGCTTCGCACCTCAATTTCTTCGGAGGAAATTGACGCACGTAGGAGTATCAGTGACTATGCTTCAGGGTGGTTAATTCCCTCATTTCATAGCTTGGAATGACAGTTAGATAAGAAAATTTGTACTCTTTCTTATCCGAGCCTTTCATGACATTGAGACGTCATTTATAGCTCAACATGTCGCACGTCTGTATCCCATGTGCAGCGATCTTCTAGCATTTGTTCACGTACTGTACGTGTCGTTGTTAATGGGCCTGGTGTTACCTTCTGTTGGATCAATATATTAAATTGGTTTTCCTTCTGCTTAACTTTGATCAATTAACGATTCATAAAGCCTTCATCTGTGCGAGTGGCGTCTCACTAGAAAAAGGTGTTTCCGATTATAGTTTAGAAGAAGCAACTACGCGTAAAAAGATGATTGAGATTGCGACGCACACGTATTTAATGGTTGATCATTCCAAATTTGAGCGTGATGTATTCGTTCATATCGCACCGCTTAGTGCTTTTGATACGATTATTACAGACGAGCAATTAGAAGATGCTACTTACGAAACATATGTAGATGCAGGAGTTTCTTTACATCGTGCAACCTAAACAAAAAGAAGTCATCACAATGAAGCGATGCCTTCTTTTATTTGTATAAATGAATTATTCTTTTAGCGGTACTTGTACTTCTCCTTTTAAATAAGCAGGGTACATGACGAAATTGCCTGTTAGTGGTTGTTTATATTCTTTTGGATTCACAGGAATAATATTCACCCCATTTTCTCGGTAAGAAGTATCATCTACTTCTTTTCCATTTGCATCATATAACTGAATTTGCGGTGTATGTTGCTCGTTTTTTGGGATGATGCGTAACTCATCTTCTTTCAATACATACGTAACAAGTGTATTATTTGGCTTTTTAATGACTTGTTTTTTCTTTAAATTCACGATGAGTTTTTCTTCGCCCTTTTCAAGCGCTTGAATAGATGAAAGGACCAGTCGCGGTTCTTTCAGCGATTTGAAGTAATCACCTTGTAAATAGTACGTGCTGCCTTCTTTGTCTTGTAAACTGCCTGTCGAACGCAATCCTTCATGTAATGTTGCGACTTTTTTCTTCCCGTCATATAGCACCATTTCTTCAATCATTAGAATGTTTTTCGTATTGGAAGCAGCTGCTCTTATAGTTACGAGTGTTGTGAGTGGATAACGACTCACTTGAAGCAACTCCATCTTCTGTCCATCCAGTTCAATCATTTGTTGTTTTGCGAGTATTTTCGGCTCCAATAGCTTTTTTGTTAGATGAATAGGAAAACGGAACTTTTCGTCTTTTCCGTCAATCTCCACTGTTAAATCAAGTGTAAAATCTCGTTTTAATTTTGCACCGTATAGTTGAATGACACCATCTAATCTTTTGACAGGAGATGGTTTTTCTACTGTTGGTGACATAGAAGATTCACTTGTATATTCTTCTTCGTCAATTGCAGTATCGACCCACTGATTAATGAGATGTTTGTTAGGGTTTGTCAGTCGATAGCTAATGACCATTTTCGCACCATCAAAACTAATTTGCTGAATCGTCATCTTTACATCTTTTTTAGTGATGGTATGATCAATCTTTTCGACATATTCATGTTCGAGTGCTGTGCGCAAACTTTCGTCGTGTTTAATCAATTCAACAAAACCTGCGAATACAGGGATTTTCGATAGTGCATCTGCCACACTGGGATTAAAACGAATGAGGGCTAGAAAAAGGAGGACTACAACGGCTACGCCGCCACTCCACTTCATTCGCTTTCTTCGTTTTTGCTGTTTTTGATATTGTTTTTTTCCTTGTTCAATCTGTTTATTCACTTGGTCTTTTGGGACAGCAATCTCATCTAATTTTTTAAAGATATATCGTTTTTTCAATTTCTAGACACCTCCTAATCGCTTGCGCATCTTTTTTAAAATTGTATGTAACCTCGATTTAACTGTACCTTCTGGTAATTGCAGTTGTTCTGCAATTTGTTTATTTTGATAGTCCTCAAAATATTTTAAATAAATCAGTTCACGCTGCTCCACTTCTAATTCATCTAATGCACGATATAAATCAATATGCAGTTCTTCCTCATATCCTTTTTCTTGTAAAACAGGCAATGTTCTCTGTTTTTTTCTGTTTAAATCAGCACACACATTGAGCAAGATTCGAATAAGCCACGTTTTAAAATAGGTCGGTTCTTTCAATGTATGTATGCGGGTTAAACAACGAATCGTCACTTCTTGTATGGCATCGAGTGTATCGGGTTCATTTCGTAAATAACTATAGGCAATACGATAAAGTACATCCTGATGGTGTTGTAATAATAAAACACAAGCATCTTGATTTCCTTTGATTGCTTGTTGAATGAGTTTAACGTCCATTTCACCCCTCCTTTTCTATTAGACTGTTCACGTTCGTATTTCGTTCAACTTTTTTTCCTTTTATTAAAAGGGACTATTCAGGGTATAGGTAATTAGATATTACTACGATTGAATTTTCAGATAATAAAAATAATCTTGATGATGACAATATTCCTTCTATGTTTAAACAAGTTGGTGTAAGTAAAAAGCGTACCATTTCTGATTAACATAAAAAATCCCTAACGCTCATCATGCGCTACGGATTTTTTATTATTTTGATACTGTATTTTTCTCTGCGGCTTCAACCATTGCTTCTTTCATATACTTTAGTCCGAATAGTGCGCCTAAAAATAATACGACACTTGCATAGAATGTCCACGGACCAAATGTATGCGTATAAAATGAAATTAAAATGACAATCCCAATTAAATAACTGAAAATGGGTGTAATCATTGACTTTAATCCACTTAACCCCTTTTGTTTACGCTTCGCAATTAATGCCAGTAAAGATAATACCAATACCACAATCATCACTAAATACATGGAATCATTACTCATATAGAAAACCCCTTTTCCACATCCCTCTTGGAAAAGTATAACATATGAAAACGTATTTTTACATAAAATACATTATTTTTTCTCTATATCACTTCTTTTTTCTCTTTCAAACCTTTTTTTAATAAGGTTTTTGCATCGCTAATGTCTTGATAGCATGTAAGAAAGATACATTGTGATAACTGATTCGCTCGATTTCTCTCGCATCAAATGTCGATAATAATTGTCGACTCAATTGTTGCACTTCCATACTGTAGTCTGCTGTTCCTAACATTAAAAAAGGAATGGTCCAATCATATAGTGCATCCATTTTTTGTAACTGTCTTAGCGCATCAATTCGCACTTTCCATTGAAAATGACGACTAAACAGACAATAGTATTGCTGCTTTTCAATATGCCCACACATCTCAATATACTTTTGTGGTAATCGTTCATTATAAATGATTTCTGGTACATGAATCGTTGCATAACCAAGCGATACTTCATGCCAAATCGCAGCTTCAACCGATGCATTCATTTTCAATAAGAGTTGTTCTGCTTGGCGTTGAACAACGGGTGGGAAAAATGTGATGTGATCTAATGTAATGGATTGTAGATTATTCACACGAGTAGCCTCCTTCTTTTCTAAACTAAGTATAGAAAAGAAGCTTTAAGCTACTATGAATACTTTGTAAATTTTTACATGCGAATAATGGTGCGTCCAAGATGTCGTCCTTCTTGCAGTGCTTGTAAAGTTTCCTTTGCTTCATGTAGCGTAATTTCTTCTACATGCGCTTGTGACATAATTGACCATTCATTTGAAAAGCGATGCCAAATCGGTAAACGCGCATCATGTGGCATTTGTACAGAATCAATGCCGAGTAAACGAACACCGCGTAAGATGAATGGTAGAACCGTTGTTGTCAGTCCGATACCGCCCGCATTGCCACACATTGTCATACTGCCACCATAGCAGAGTTTTGCGATACACTGTGCGGCAATTTCGCCACCTACTGTATCAATCACATAATCATACGTCTCTTTTTCGAGAACTTTTCCCTTTGTTGCTTCGAATTCTTCTAGTGTCACAACATGATCTGCACCAAGTGCTGTCACAACATCACGTTGGTAGTCTTTGCGAATAAGTGCAGAGACATTGTCATAGCCTGTTGCTTTTAATAATTGAATGGCAATACTTCCTACACCACCTGAAGCACCTGTTACGAGAATGGAGGGTTGATGTTCTGCTTTCATGCCATCTTTTTCAAGTGCATCTACTGATAGTCCAGCTGTGAAACCTGCTGTACCAATCACCATGGCATCACGTAAAGATACGTTTTGTGGGAGTGGTACAATCCATTCAGCTGGCACTTGCGCATATTCTGCAAAGCCACCTGTATGCGACATACCCATTGTGTAACCTGTTACGAGCACTTCTTGTCCTACTTGAAGATGTGGTGCAGTTGTTTCGACAATCACACCACTCAAATCAATCCCAGGAATCATCGGGTAATTTCGAATGACCCCACCTCTTGTTTTTACAGCCAAACTATCTTTATAATTAATAGATGAGTACGCAACTTGAATTAGTACTTCACCGTCTGATAACATATCGTTTGTAACGTGTTCAATTTCATAGTTCACTTCTCCATCGACTTCACGTACAACCATCGCTTGAAATTGTTCCATCTTCACACACACCTTCCTATTTTCAAATAGTTCTATTATAGAAGTATTCTATAATAGAAAAGTAACATATTTTAGTTATTTATTCAATAATTTCGAATACATAGAAGAAATGAGGTTTTCCAATTGGAATTACATCAATGTTTAAATTTTTTATTAAGTGTCTCACAACATCAAGTCCATCAACATTTAGCAGACGAATTAACACCTTATGAATTAACACCGACACAGTATGGTATTTTAAATACGTTATGGACACATGGTGAGCTAACACCAAAAGAAATTGGAAGTTTTCTTCATTTAAAAGCTTCCTCTATCTCAACAGTTTTAGATAAAATGCAAAAGCAACAGTTAATTGAAAGACAAGTTGACCCTAGTAACCGTCGAACGATTTTAGTGACAGCTACAGAGAAAGCAAAAGCATTACAATCGGATGTAGAACAAGTTATTCAGAAGATGAATCACCACTTCCTTAATAAATTAGAAGCAGATGAAGCAGAAAAGCTGATTGCGACATTACAAAAATTGATTCAATAAATAGAAATAGAAACCACGTTGCTGTGTGGTTTCTATTTTTTATGGCCAATTAGACTTCTAACTGTAGCCAGCCTTCTGGTTGTTCGATTCTCTCCCAGTCACTTATCATTTCGTCTTCAGTTAATAAGCATGTATCCAGCGCTTGTATAATCTCCTCTTTTTCTAATTGGATACCGATGAGTACGAGTTGTGTTTGGCGATCTCCATATTGGTCATCCCATTCATCACGCAGCTCAGGTTCTTCTTGTAAATAAGCTTCTTGTTCTTCCTTAGATAAAGAACCAATCCAATAACTAAGTGGCGATAGTTGAACAGATGCACCTGCTTGTGAAAATAGTAAGGCGATATGGTTCGGTTTAGCACACCATACAAAACCTTTGGCACGTACAATAGATAACGGCATATCTTCTACAAATTGCTGGAAACGAACAGGGTGAAACGGTCTTTTACGTCGATAGACGAAGGAGCCTATACCATATTCCTCCGTTTCAGGTGTATGATGTGGCGTATTCAACTCCTGTAGCCAACCTGCCGAAGCCGCTGCTTTTTCAAAGTCAAATCGTTCTGTATGCAAAATATCAGCTGGTGCAACGCGCCCATATGAACTATGAATGATTTTAGCTTCGGGTTGAATGACACGTAATACACGCTCTAGTTGTTCTAATTGCTCAGCTGTAATTAAGTCCGTTTTGTTTAAAATGAGCACATCACAAAACTCAACTTGATCAATCAGTAAGTCAGCTACATCGCGGTCGTCTTGCTCATCATTTCCTTCATGACGTTCACGCAATGTTTCACCTGATTGAAAATCGGTCCAAAAGCGATAGACATCGACAACAGTCACCATCGTATCTAATGTACAATATTTGGCTAAATCAATCCCCAATTCCTCATCAATATATGTAAAAGTTTGTGCTACAGGTATAGGCTCACTAATTCCTGTTGATTCAATCAATATATAATCAATATTGCCTTTTTGAACAAGTCGTTCTACCTCAATTAACAAGTCCTCTCTTAATGTGCAGCAAATACAACCATTCGATAACTCAACAAACTTTTCATCTGTTCGAGATAGACCACTCTCATGTGATACAAGTGAAGCATCAATATTAATTTCACTCATATCGTTCACGATGACTGCAATACGCATACCTTGTTCATTTTGTAATACATGATTTAATAGTGTTGTTTTGCCAGCACCTAAATAGCCACTTAATACTGTAACGGGAATCTTTTTCATCTTAATAGCTCCTTTTCTTAAAACGTAATGATTACGCTTTATAAAACCGTAAAATTTTTTCATCACAAATAGTAATGATTACGATTTAAAATATTACACTGCTTCTTTTTACATGTCAAACCATTTTTAAGTACCTCTATAAAAAAAGAGGAATCTCATCGTAATGAAATACCTCTTTTTCTCTATTTCGGACGTTGTTCAAGCGCATGCACAAATTGTTGTAAGATTGTATGAAGTGATTGAGCCTGTGTCACGTCCATACCAGAAGCAGCAAATACATCTTCAGATACGCATTGTAGTTGCTCTCTCAATTGAAGTCCTGCAGCAGTAAGTGTCACGCATAGTACACGCTCGTCTTCTTGTGAGCGCTCACGATTTACATAGCCTTGTGTTTCAAGTTTTTTCGTGAGTGGCGTTAATGTACCTGAATCTAAAAATAACTTTTTTCCTAAATCTTTGATTGAGATGGACTCATCTAAGGGTATAGCAAGTAATGTGATGTAACCTGTATAGGTTAGGTCGTATGCTTTTAATCGTGATGTATATTCTTTAATGACTTCTTTTGAAGAAACATAGAGTAGAAAACACAATTGATCATCTAATGTTGTCATGGTCAATCCTCCGTTCATATCTTCTCTATTTTAAAAAGAATCATTATACTTGTCAAACGCAATTTAATTGTGTACAATTAAATTGTTCAAAACTTAATTGAAAGGTGTGTTTTATAATGAAAGAAATTTACACAACAAAAATGGTGAATACAGGCGGACGTAATGGAGAATCTGTAGCAGATGACCGTTCATTCCAAGTGAAAATCGCGCCTCCAGGTTCAAATGTAGCAGACGCAACAAATCCAGAGCAGTTATTTGCGGCAGGTTATAGCGCTTGCTTCAATAGCGCACTTGACTTAGTGAAGCGTCAAAAAGGCATTAAAGGTAAATCAACGATTAGCGTAACGGTTCGTCTATTTGAAAAAGCAGCTGCTGATTTTATTTTAGCAGTGGAAATTGTTGGTCATATTGATGACGTATCACGTGAGGAAGCACTTGAACTACTGCATATAACACATCAAGTATGCCCTTACTCAAAAGCAACAGCTGGCAATATTGATGTTGAAATTAAAGCAGTATAAAAATACTAAACAAAAGGCTTCGACATCATTTATCATGTCGAAGCCTTTTGGCTGTTTAACTTACTTTTCGTAATGGTTCTACGCTAGGTTTTCCAAATAGGTAGCCTTGAAACAATTCATAACCACATGCTTTTAACCATTCAAAATCTGCTTCACTCTCTATTCCTTCAGCAAGTGGGGTAGCACCAATCTCAATAGCTTTTTCTAAAAAGGCGCGCGCGATTTGTTGTTTCTCTTCATTTTCGCTAACGCCTTGTACATATTTAATGTCTAGTTTCATATAATGTGGTTGAATTTGATCAAGCATCTCCATCGTACTAAAACCTTCCCCTACATCATCTAGTGCGTATTTAAAACCACGCTCATTATAATAAGTTAAAATATTCTTCAAATGTTTCGTCCACTTGTTCTGTTTCAACTACTTCAAAAACGAATTGACTTGGATTAATATTTAGTTGATTTGCTCGATGAATCGTTGATTTTAAACAAAATTCAGGTGAATAAATAGATGTTGGAATAAAGTTGATAAACGTTTTCTTTTGAAGAATTGCTGAATAACTAACTGCTGTCATACGACATAGACGATCTAATGCATAAAGACGACCTCGTGCACGTGCAGCTGAAAAGATTTCATTCGGATAAATCATCGAGCCATCTTCACGTGTAAAACGTGATAACACCTCATATGCATAAATTTCTTTATCGCGCGTAACAATCGGTTGGGAATAACTGATTATACGTTTTTCACGAATGACCTCATCTAACCATTTTGTTTCTAAAATACTTTCTAACTCCATCATCGGTTTCCAATCTTGATTTTCTACTCGGAATTGCATCTCTGCTAAATCCATATGTCCTGTACTGAAGTCTAAAAACTCTTTTGCTCCTTGCTCATTCATATAGAGACTATTTTTTTCTACTGTTAGTTCTAATTGACGACGTTTAAAAAACTGTTGAATGGATGGTATGACTGTTTAGTTTTCTTTACTCATTAATTGAATTTCAAATTCTAACTCTAAAACTAAACAACTTCTGCAAGGCATATCATATTCCCCTTTTTCCTTTTATTTTACGAATAACTTCTTGTTTGATTACGACCGTCTTCCTTTGCTTTATATAACGCACGATCCGCTCGTTCAAGTAATACCCCAATCGTTAGTTGTTGTTCGTGTTGCATGAGTGTATAAATACCTAAACTAACTGTGATATAGGGTGATACTTGTGATAAGGTATGTGGAATATTTAGACTTTCAACTGTTTGGCGAATGCGATTAGCAATCACTGCTGCTTCTTGCTCCGTTGTATTTGGTAGTAACACACAAAATTCCTCACCACCAACTCGAAAAATAAAATCTTGATGACCTAAATCATTTTTGATACTCATTGCTACACGTCTTAAACAGCGATCACCTGCAACATGCCCATATGTATCATTAAACTGTTTAAAATAGTCGATATCTAGCATAAGAAGTGAAAATGGTTGGTGATGTAAATGAAATTCTTGTATATGTTTTTCAACAATTAAATTAAGTAAGCGACGATTATAGACACCTGTTAATTCATCCGTATATATCTTTTGTTTAAGTGCTTTTGTTTCAGCTTGGAGTTCCAACATCTTATTTTTTTGTTCTGTAATATCACGTGAAATAAAGATAAATTTATCTCGTTGATATTCTGTTGTGAATAGACACTTTAACTTTGTTTCAAACCAAACATATGAACCATCCTTACGATAAATACGGTATGTGATTGTTTGGATTTCAGTTTGAAACTGTGCTACTTTTAAAAAGCCTTGTAATTTTGCTTGGTCTTCTGGATGCAAAAAAATATAAATTGAATGATCTAGTAGTTCTTCTACTTCATACCCCAATATATTCTTACAGATTGGTGATGCAAATGTAAAACGCCCATCACGTGTATGTAGCGAAATAAAATCAGTTGAATGTTCTGTTATGAGTCGATAATGTTCTTCTTTACGTGTAAGTGATAATTCCGCTAATTTACGATCCGTTATATTAATGTGCGAGATTACCGCACCACATAATTCTTCCCCCTCTACTACTAGTGGTGTTACTCTTAATAAAAACCATCTCAAATGTTTCTGACTATGACATGGATACTCAAACGTATAAATAGAACATTTACCTTCGAGTACGCTCACAATACTTGCTTTTACGTTCTCTTGACACACGTGTAAATAATTCAGTCCTATATAATTACTGCATACATCTTGAAAGTTCTCATCTGAAAAACGAATCCATGCTTTATTCACAAAAAGTATAGTTCCTTTATGATCAATAAGTGCTACTTGATCCGTTAGTGAATCTAAAATAGCTTGACTCATATCTACCATGATATACTTCCTTCCGATTGAATTCTAAGCCTTTCTAATTATCTAGTAGAAAAACAATACAATGAAAATCTTTTTTGTATTTCTTTCTTCATTTTACAATTTTTTCAATAAAAATGAAAAGTAGAACGATTCGACTACATTCGGAATATTCTTATTGTACTGAAAGTCACAAGAAATAAATTAAAAACAATTTTTACTATAGAATTCGTTGTAGTTGCATTACATAATTTGAGAAAAAGAAAAAAATCGCGCAATTGCACGATTTTTTCTTTGAAGTTAAGAACCTTTATGGAACATCCCCACAACTTCTGTTGTTTCTGTAATATTTACAAATGCATGTTGATCCGTTTGTTGGATTAAATCTTTTAACTCGGCTAATTGATATTTTGTAATAACCGTCATTAAAACTTTACGGTGTTCTCCAGAATATGCCCCTACACCATCTGAAATAGTTACACCGCGATATAAGTTTTGAAGCAACATTTGCTTCATCTCTTCGCCTTTTGCTGTAATAATTGTTAATGTTAATTTCACATGGTTTGTATGAATTGTGTCGATGACTTTACCTGTTGCATAAATCGTTACTAATGTCATTAGTGCTGCGTCCCATCCAAAAATAAAGCCTGAAGCAATAACAATCACAGCGTTCATAGCCGATAGTAAAGCGCCGATTGGAAAATCCGTCTTTTTCGCAAGCAACATCGCTAAAATATCGAAACCACCAGATGAACCTGATGCGCGGAACACAATGCCGATTCCGACACCCGTTATAATCCCGCCGAATAAAGCAGCGAGTAATGGTTCATGTGTTAATTCCATTTGTGGAATAATATATAGACTAGCGGATACAACGACCACCGAAAGAATCGTATAACCAATAAATCGTTTACCTAATTTCCATACACCAAGTACGAGTAATGGTAAATTTAAAATTAAGTTCAATACCCCTGTATCAATTGGATATAATAATCCAAGCATAATGGCGATACCACTTAGACCACTACTTAAAATATGATGTGGAATAAGTAGCCAGTTGTACGCAAAACCGACAAGTGATGAACCAATGATAATCATACATATGTTTTTCATATTTTTCATGTTTCTTTTCCCCTTACATCCCTTTATGTTGATTCCCTTTCCATCTATTATAAACAACAAAACTCGTTTTATTATTTAATAGTTTTTTCTGAAAATCACATAAATTAAGTCTTGGTAAGGGTCTAAATTAATCCATGTATTTATAAGATTGCTTAAATTCTAATGTATAGTGGCCATTCGCTGCTTGATTCAATTGTTTTGCCAATTCTTGTCCTCTCTGATGATACTGTTTTTCGAGATGTTCTCCTCCATGTATCATGGTTCCTGTTTTAGAATCAAGCCAATTTTCATGATCTCTTTTCCAAAAGAGCCATTTTTGTTGTAATTCAGGTGTAAGTTGCAATGTTTCAATTGGCATACTCTCATTACACTTTGCGCAGAGTAAAAATGCTGGTTTTCCATTTGGCTGTATATAAAATGATGTCGTATTGTGACACATAAAATATCCATCCTTTCTTTTTTGTACTCGTTTTTTTATCCCCTTTTTATAAAAAAAGCACGAACCTTTAAAAGATTCATGCCCGATTGACATTCGTAGTCTATGTATAAGCAAATGTTATTGATTTTTATTTGTACGCTTCATCACGACTAAGATTACAATTGCTAATACAATAAGTCCCATAGCAGCTACTGAAAAAAGCCATATATCTTGTTGCTTGATTTGAAGTAAATTCAAAAAAGATGAAGTTGTTTCTTCATTGTCTGTAAGTGATGCAACATGGTCTACAGATGAACCGACAATTGTATTGATTTTTAAAAAGCTCATAAACAACCTCCTTACTCTATTGTATTAACAATTACAACGCAAATCAAACATAAATTTTACATTTTTTTCATATTAACTTCAAAATCATTCGATACAATCAAAATATAAAAAGGAGGCTAAATTATGTATGCCTATATTTTTGATGACGAACAAACTTTTGAATCTGTAACTTCTCAAACGATTGAATTTATTGAATCGTTTTTCTCAATTGAATTACCAAATAGTTATAAAAAACTGATGATGATGCACAATGGGGGCTCGTTAGCCTATTCTACCTTTTCTTCTCGTAAATTACGTGAAGATTCGATTGAAATCGATGTATTTCTGCCTCTTTCTATAGACGAAGGAGTTATTGAATCAAAACAGATTACCACACAGCTTGACATCGATGAACGCTATATCGTATTTGCATGCAGTCATCATATTTTTATTGCTTTTGATTATACAGTGCATAGAAAAGGTAACCCACCTATTGTTTTCATTCACCGTCATACGAAAGAAGTCATAAAAGCCGCACGCCACTTTAAATCATTTATAAAGAAGTTAGATACAGCGTACATGGAAGAGATAAGTGATTTCATTTATACATCTCTTCAATTTGAACGCTATGTAAAAAAAGGAAAATCAGCAACACATATTGCTGCTTGTTTCGAACAATTCTCCTATGAAGCAAATGACTTTGAATGGTATAGTCAATTGGCTATTTATACATTAAAGAGAAAGCAGGATACACAGCTTGCATGGTATATTGGTGCTGGTCTTCTTCAACAAATAAAACTTCATCCACATGAGCGCTGGCCTTTAACTTCACTTCAAGAAGCAATCAACTTGTTACAGGCGTTCCATGATCCCTATGCAAGGAAGCTTGGAAAGCAGTTACAAGCTAAATTGACGAAACCTGAGATGCTAGTATATTAAATATATAAAATCCTGTATATTTGGAATTATATGGGGTTTTTAATTTTTTAAGTGCATATTTATTTTTATAATGGGCTTTTTACTATTTTATATATAGACTAGAGAGGTATATTTATAATTAATTTAAAATGATTATCAAATTTATTTATTACAAATATTATAAAATTATTTCAAAATATGGTATGATGTCCATGTATTTTATTATAAAGGAGTGGTTATTTGAAAAAGCATTTACGTCCGATTGCCGCACTAAGTTTAGGTGCACTATTACTCGCAACACCTATTAGCTCTACACAAGCTGTACAAAAACAACAGAATCTAACACACATGGTTCAAACAACATCTGATGATTCAGCATACGAAAAAAATAAATTGATTATTCGCTCGACAAAAGAATTTACAGCACGCGAATTAAAACAGTTAAATGCAACGAAACAAGAACGTATTTCAGCAATTCAGTATACGGTACTGTCGTTCAAGTCTGAAAAAGCATGGAAAGCTGCAATCCCAAAATTAGCAAAAATGAAACAAGTTGAACGTATATCACTAAGTCCAATTTATAAAAAATTAGGTAATGTCGATCCAAAAGCAACAAAACAAGCTTTACATAAGCTACTGCAATCTCCTGCAGCTCAAAAGTTACAAGGGAAAAATAAAATCAAAGTTGCAGTCATTGATGAAGGTGTCGATGCTACACATCCTGATTTACAAAAAAATATTGTGGCAACAAAGAATACAGTTAATCCTTTACATGTAGCAGAAAAAGGTTCACACGGTACACATGTCGCGGGCATTATTGGCGCAGTAAAAAATAATGGTATTGGCGGATATGGTCTGAATCCGAACGCACAAATTTTAGGATATGATGTGTTCAATGGTTCAGATGGTGCGTACGATTACATCATCTCAAAAGCGATAATTCAAGCGACAAAAGATGGTGCAAAAGTTATCAATATGAGTCTTGGTTCTGCTTCCCCTTCTCCTGTAATGGATGAAGCGATTGCGTATGCACACGAAAAAGGAGTTACAGTCATCGCAGCAGCAGGTAATACAGGCACAGATCAAAAGCAATACCCCGCTAGTTATAAAAATGTCATTAGTGTTGGCTCTGTTGGTAATACGAAAAAGTTAAGTGACTTCTCTTCTTACGGTGTATCGACAGATATTGTAGCACCTGGTGAAGATATTTATTCGACAAGTTATCAAAAACGTGGTGCTTCATTTGAAAAAATGAGCGGTACGTCGATGGCTTCTCCTGTTGTAGCAGGCATTGCATCACTGATTTTATCGAAAAATCCAAACTTAACACCTGATCAAGTAGAATATATTTTAGAACATACAGCGACTGACTTAGGTGAAAAGGGTTTTGATGCAAAGTATGGATTTGGGCTTGTAAATCCCGTAAAAGCGATGCAGTTCAATCCGAAAAATATTCCTGTTCAAACAACAAAACAGTGGAATGATGAGGAAATTAAACATAGTGCGGAAGATGCAACATTGAACAAACCCGTTACAAAATCACTAAAACAACGCTACGAGCAGCAATGGGTTCGTGTCAACGTTACGAAAGGCCAACCTATTCAACTAACAGTAAAAGGTGATAAGTTAGCTGATTTACAACTAGACGTTCGTTTTTATGGTGATGAATCTTCTCAAAAAGCAGTTTATAACAGCGCCCGTGAAAACGAAGTAGAATCTAAATATATCGAAGCACCATTTGACGGGGTTATGACTGTAGGTGTGAGCGACGTGAATGGTCGCATTAGTCAATCACCATATGCACTTGATATACAAACAGGCATGTTCCCTGAAGATGAATCAAGTCGCGAGCAAGTGGCTGAATTAACAGACTTAAACACAACAATTGATAATCAATATTTCCAACCACTTGGTGAGGTAGATGAAGATGTCTTCCATTTTAAAGCTACAAAAGATGAACTTGTATCGCTTACACTGTCAAATATTCCAAATGTAACGACGAGCGTGATTGTATATGACAAACAAGGCTTTAATCCTCCTGAGGATGCAACAGAAGAAGTATCACCGATTGTACAAGGCAATAGTTTAAAAGCAAATACGGAGAATACACTATCATTTGCGACAAAAGCTGGAGAGGATTACTATATTGTTCTTAAAAATACAGCTGATGCTGAGATTAATTTTGAACAACTGCTTCAAATGATGATGTCTGGTCAGGAACCAAATTTTGAAATGAAGCCAGAGAGTGCTCTATTCCCTTATGAAGTAACATTTGCGACAAAAGCGATGCCAGCAGATGAAGATCAACTTCCGTATGTTGGAGAAGAAGAACTGAATTTTGAAAATGAAGTAGAACAGATCAAGGCATTAGGTCGTCCGTTTGATTTATCAAAAGAAGTAACGGGTCATTTACAAGGTTCGAGCGACTACGATGCGTATCATTTTAAAACGAATGCGGACGGTATTTATAAACTACACATTCAAACGAAAAATATGCGTAATTTACCGAACGTAGTATTAGCTGAAGCGATGACGGAAACAGTAGATGGTCAAGAAATGGTGGATTTAGAAGACATTTATGATAATACGAGTGACCATACTGCGGATGGTTCTTTCATGATGATGGGATTAAAAGCGAATACAGAATATGTCCTACGTGTTAATGCAAATTATGACCAAACCATTCCTTTTGATGGCTATACATTAAACGTGGAAACAATTAAAACGAAAGTGGCTGATTCATTTGAAGCAAATAATCAGCCTGAACAAGCTGCATCATTCCCGAAATCAGGTAAATTAATTGCCAATGTTTCAACATTTAATGATGTAGATTTCTACTACTATGAAGCACCAAAAACAGGTATTTATAGTGTGGATTATCAGTTGAAAAATTTAACAAAGAATGATTTACAAACATTGCCTACTTTATTGCGCAATCGTTATATTTCAACAGTTCAATTAGTACTAGACAAAAATCATAATAAACGTTTAGATGCCAATGAAATGGAATCTTCTATTTATTTAGAAGATATGCAAAATGATTTATCCTTACATTCTGGTGTCGAAATGAAAAAAGGTGAACATTACTTTGTCGCAGTTCAACCAACGGCATTTGAAGCATTTATGTTCTCTGCTCGTCCATATGAATTAGCGATTCAAGCAGCTCCTTCAGTCGATGAAGATGCAAAAAGTGTCGTTAAAAATAACAAACCTTCGAAACCAATTGCTTTCAAGAAAAAATCAGCTTCTACGGTTTCAGCTTCTGCTTACATGAATGCGGGCTTTACAAACGGTGATGCCGATTGGTTCGTCTATAAAGCAACGAAAAAAGGCAAATTAACGGTAACGCTTGATGTGCCAACAAGCCTAGACGGTGTACTAGAAGTCTATAAAGATGGTAAACGCCTATCCAAAACGGATCTTTACGGTGACGGCGATGCCGAAAAACTGACATTGAACGCATCAAAAGGAACATACTATTTCAAAGTAACAGACCGTTTAAAACGCGCGTCGATTCAACCTTATACACTAACGGTTAAAAAATAAGAAGTAAAAGAGGGACTTAGACAATTCATATTGTCAAAGCCCCTCTTTTTTTATACGATTTAATTGCTTGATTACTTCTGCTTCTTTTAAAAATCGTCCATGTTTCTTCTCTTTAGGAAAGGCGCTTGCATCAAATAACTCAAAATGACGATTTATCCATTTTTCTCGCCAAATATGATGTGACTTTTCTACAATTTGTCGCTCTGTTAAACCGTCATGTTCAAATGCATCACAATCAAAATCATCTACTCCAAACTCAAAACCACAACAGGCACATATTTCATTACTTCCAGCGAAGTCATCGTAATACGGGGGTTCTGCTAATCCCTCATACCCACAAATGGGGCATGTATATCGCGCACACATATTTTATTCCTCCCTAATTTTTAATTCTTTCACCTTTCAAGCATCCTTTATATCATAACATTCTATAGAAATTGGCTATTTTAGGCATCTTTTTAATACAAATTCACGTCATATAAATCACTGCATAGACAAAAGCTTTGTGTTATGATACAAAAGCAATTTATTTACGGGAGTGATTCTTTGAAACCAACAATTTATAAATGGGTATCGACAGTGGCAGCTTCTGCCCTACTATTAACAGCTGCATTGCCAGCACCAGTTGCACAGGCAACTAATTCTTCAATTCAAAAAAATCTTACAAAAAAATCCTATGCAAAACGTACACTTGTTATTCAGTCTTCAAATGACTATACATACCAAGAGATTCAGCAACTGAAAGGTACGATTATACAACAAATTCCAGATCTGCACACAATGGTTGTTCAGTTTAAAACAGATGAAGCGATGAAAAAAGCGATTGATTGGTTTTCACAAGACGCTCGATTTGAACGCCTCTCTCTAAGTCCATTGTATGAAACTTCTGGACAAACGGATGAAAAAGCATCTTTACAATATACGCATCAATTATTTCAAACAAAAAAGCTAATGCAACAAACGAAAAAGAAAAAAATCAAAGTTGCTGTCATTGATACTGGTGTCGATGCGAATCATGTTGAATTAAAAGGCCAAGTAAAAAAGGCACTAAATATCGCGAATCCAATGAAAGCACAAGTCAAAAAATCACATGGTACACATGTTGCAGGAATTATAGCAGCGAAAATGAATAATGGTATTGGTGGATATGGTGTTAATCCAAATGCTGAAATTCTATCTTACGATGTTTTCGATGGCTCTGAATATGCTGCTGACTATGATGTAGCAAAAGCGATTCTACAGGCAATAAAAGATGGCGCAAAAGTGATTAATTTGAGTTTAGGTAATGAATTATATTCACCTCTTGTCGACCAAGCTGTGCAAAAAGCACATGCAAAAGGAGTCGCAGTATTTGCAGCTTCTGGTAATGACGATACAGATCGCCCGGATTATCCTGCTTCTTTAGAGAATGTCATCAGTATTGGCTCAGTGAATGCGGAGAAAAAACGCAGTGATTTTTCAAATTATGGAGCTTCACTCGATTTAATGGCTCCTGGTGAGGATATTTATTCCACTTCTTATGACGCAACACGTGGCTCAACTTTTGAAACGATGAGTGGCACATCGATGGCTTCACCTGCTGCTGCAGGTATCGCTTCTTCCCTACTTATCAATCACGCTTATTCACCAGAGCAACTTGCCTATGTACTTGAAAAAACAGCAAAAGACCTTGGAACAAAAGGTTATGACTTAAAATATGGTTATGGTTTCATTCAACCACTGGCAGCTCAAAATTTTAAAGGGAACATCCCGACATTTACATCAAAAAAATGGACGAACGCAACCATTTTAAAAGATGCTACGGTTATAAAGGGAACACAAACGAAAAAAGGGACACTTAAACAACCGAATGAAACAAAATGGTATCAAATACCTGTAAAAAAAGGTGAACTAATCCAAGCTACTGCCTCATCTAACAACGTAACGGATTTAAAACTTACTTTAAAAACATTCGGTACAAAAGTTCAAACAAAAACGATTCAAGATACGGGCGTTAGTGAAAAAGAAGCCGGGTTTGTACAGGCAAAAGAAGACGGCAAAGTCGCAATTGGTATTAAAAATGTCTATGGACACGCTAATACACCTTATACACTAGATATTTTAAAACAGTCTAGTAAACCAAAAGATGAAGCTTCGATTAAAAAACCGATGGTATTAAAAAGTACAAATACAAAAGTATATGGACTATATATGAACGAAACAGCTGATGGGGTGGACCAAGACGTCTTTCATGTAAAAGCAACAAAAGATGAATTAGTTCAAGTTCAAACATCTGCTCTCCCTGGTGTTGACCTTTCGATTGAAGTCTACAAAAAACAAGATTTATTAAATAAAGAAAGCAGTGCACCACTTGTTTCGATTAATAAAAATGGTATTGGAAAAGCTGAATATGCTTCGTTCCCTGCCACAACAGGTGAAGAATATGAAGTTATCGTATCGAACAGTAGCAATAGTGAAGCAATGCCTGAAGAAGATGTCCTTAATCAATTAAAAGAAGGTGTTGTCTCACCAAAAGCATCTTTACTGCCTTATCAACTGACATTATCAAGTCGTACGATGCCAGCCGATGAAGACTCAATCATATTTAATCCAGAAACAAGTCAAAAAATAGATCGTACAAACCCGACTAAAGTGTACACACTCGAACAATTATTTAAGAAAAAAGGCCGACCATTTGATGTAGTGAATGGTGTAGAAGGCTTTTTACAAGGTTCAACTGACTTAGATGGTTATTACTTCAAAACCACTACTTCTGGTTTTTATGAATTTAATACTGCTGTCGCACACGCTGCTGAACAACCTTCTGTCACAATTTATGAAGTACAAAATGATCCAAAAACAGGTATGCGTTCAGAAGAATTTTTAGCTTCCAATAGTACAGAAGACGGTATTATGAAGAAAAAAGCCATTGCGAGTTTACAAGCAAATACGACGTATCTAGTAGAAGTTGGTGTTGGCTCAGTTGGCTCGATTCCGAAAAATGGCTATCGTGTCACAGCGAAAAAATTACAATCAAATATAGTAGACAAATACGAGCAAAACAATGTACCTGAACAAGCAAAAACGATTCGTGTAAATCAAAAAGTAACAGCGAATTTTGCACGTCCAAACGATGTAGACTTCTATTACTTTAAAGCACCAAAAGATGGTATCTATCAAATGAAGATGGATTTAAGTCCATTTGATGATACGAAATATTCACAAGAATGGCATAACCTGTACACGAAGTCTATTACAGTTTATGAAGATATCAACCATAATCGTAAAATGGATGGACATGATCTATCTACATTTAAGCCTGTTAGAAATGACTTAAATGATGAGCCAATTAGCGGTTCAATTGAAGCGAAAAAAGGCGATACATTCTTCGTATTAGCTCAACCCACTGCTTTTTTAACAACGGATTTATTCTCGATTTATCCTTATGAGTTAAAAATTCAACAAGTTGTAACAAAAGATGAAGATGCAAAAAATAAAGTAAAAAATAATCGCCCTTCTCACCCTATTTCATTAACGAAGAAAAGTGCCTCGGTTTATGAAAAAACAGGTTATCTAAATCCTGGCCATCTACAAGGTGATGAAGACTGGTATGCATTCAAAAATAAAACAACGAAAAAAGTGCGTTTAGTGTTAAGCGGCGCGGCAGATTTTGACCCTGTCATTACGTTATATGCAAATGGTAAAAAACTTAAAACATTCGATGCATACGGTGTAGGTGATGAAGAAATCGGCTCTTACACGTTCAAGAAAAATACGACCTATGCGATTAAAGTAAAAGACCGTCAAGGAAATGCATTTGTAGATCCTTATAAATTGCGTCTAACATTACAAAAATAACTATTAAAACAGGGGAAACGAATACCGTTTCCCCTGTTTTTTTAATGGGATGGTCTACTAGTTAAAAATACGGGAACGGTTATATGAATGAAGTGACTAGGAGGCGAAGTATATGGAAAATCGTTCAAAACTATTTTTATTAATTGGGATGATTGCATTTATTATCATTGGTGCTACCTTTTATATTGCGATTAAACCAAAGGATAAAGACGATGTTCTCTCTGCCTATAATAAAAACTATACACTAAAGTGAGGCTAGTACTATTTTAAAGCCTCTCTTTTTTATGAAGCTGTTTTTTGTTTTTTTATTTTTTATATAGACTAGAGAGGTTTATTTTAAAAAATAACTTGCAGGTCTTTTACGACCTACAAGTTATTTTTAATTATACGAGTTGTTCAAGTGCTTGCATCGCTTCTAGTACGCGTTCACTCGTTATTTCACCAATTGGCATTAAATGAATTGACTCTGTTGGAATCGTTGTTTTTTTAGCTACTTCTTGCAATCGTTGAGCTGTTACTTCGGTTAAACCTAGCTCTTTTAATGTTTGAGGAAGATGTAATTCCTCATAAAATGTGCGCAACGCTTGTACTTCTTCTGGACGATTTTCAAGCATGAGTTGAACACAGATGCCATAAGCCACTTTTACACCATGTAACAACGCATGACTCTCCTCTAAAGCCGTTAATCCATTATGAACTGCATGTGCACCTGCTGTACGCCCATAATGATCACCATAACCTCCAACCATACCTGCATACATGAACATCACTTCTACCACTTGAATAAAGGCATCATTTAGTACTCTATCATCCATCGCACGTAAAGCCTCTTTTGAATCGCGTAATAATAACTCTTTACACTGTTTCGCTGCTTCATACGAAATCATGAGCGGTACAGGTAAATGCTCGATTGTACGTAATTGTACATCGGCTTCATACCACTTCGCTAACGTATCACCAATACCCGCAACGAATAAATCACGCGGCGCATGAAGTAGTAACTTCGGCTCAATCAATAATAAACTCGTCGCAATTGGATAGATGTCGTAATGATGGAATGCCCCTTCATTATCATAAATAACACTTAGCGGTGTCCACGGTGCGCAGTTAGATGCTAGTGTCGGTAAAACAATTACTTGCTTATGTAATTCATTCGCTGCTGCTTTCGCTAAATCAATTACCTTTCCCCCGCCTAAAGCAACAATCGCATCGACTTTTTTCGCTTTTGTTACCACTTTATCAATCTCAGCGAAAGAACATTCACCTTGATATGTATAAAAAGTTTCTGTCATACTCGGCATCTCTGGCCAATACGCTTTTGCAGCTTCATATGACTTCGTGCCTGTCACAACAAGGATACTTTGGATGCCACGTTGTTGTAATTTTTCTTCTAATAATTCAAAAGCACCTTCTTTTAAAATATATTCACTTGGCGCTGCATGTACTTCAATTGTCTTCATGATGATTACCTTCTTTCTTTATATGCTATTTACTATGATAAACGATTTTCAGAATATTTTATACTTTAAAAATAACATGAATTCACAAAAAAGATGCTTTTTTCACTTTAATTGACAAGTACATGCTTTTCTTCTATCGTTAGTTTATTCATGTTGGAATATCTAAACGATTCCAACAAAGTAAATGACTTGGAGTGAATTGAACATGAATTGGGCTTTATTAAAAAAGACAGTTTTGGCGAGTGTACTTGGCATCTCGTTAGTTGGCGGATCGATGTTAAACCCAATCGACGCAACACCGAAAACCGTTACAGCGGCTTCTCTTAAAACCGTATCACTTGTGCGTGCGACAGATGGTGATACAGCAACATTTAAGTATAAGGGAAAGAATATGAAAGTGCGCTTCCTACTTGTTGATACACCTGAAACGGTCCACCCTTCTAAGGGAGTTCAACCTTATGGTAAAGAAGCTAGTAACTATACGAAGAATCGCTTAAAAAAAGCAAAAAAAATTCAACTGGATTTTGACCGTACAGGCTATAAAGGTGATAAATACGGACGTAAATTAGCGTATGTGTATGTTGACGGTAAAGACTTGAATTTAGAGCTTGTACGTAAAGGCTATGCTCGCGTTGCATATGTTTACGCACCGAACACGAAATATAAAACGAAATATTTCGTTGCACAGTCTAAAGCAAAAAAAGAAAAGTTACGTATTTGGTCTAAGAAAGGTTATGTAACGAACAGCGGTTTCGCTTCTAAAAAACCTTCTTCTACTGTGACGGTCAACACATCAAAAACATTTAAAAACTGCACTGAATTACGCAAAGTCTATCCAAATGGTGTACCGAAAAGTCACCCTGCTTACCAAGCAAAGATGGACCGCGACCACGATAACTGGGCGTGTGAACGCTAATGAATAAAGGAAGTAAGACATCTATGAAAACACTGATTAAATTAGGTTTACTAGCATCCATTAGTTTTGCACTTGTTGGATGCTCGGAAGAAAAAACTGCACCGGTTGAACAACAAACAACCGAGTCAACACAACAAGCAAATGACAATCAAAGTAACACACAAGAAAAACAACCTACTCAAAAAGAAGAAAACACAACATCTTCAAAAGATGAATTCAAAGGCTACAAATTAATCAAAGCGAATGCTTGTAATTTATCTGGGAGTCGTGAAGCAAATGTTGTAGTAGACATCGGCTTTGGAAATCGTGAGTATTGGGCATTTACAAACGAATATGGCCAATTAATTCGCGTCACTGCTAAAAAGATCACCTTACAAAATGATCGTACTGAACAAGTTACATCATCAGGAAGATACTGTAGAGACGAAGCGAAAGTTCCAGGTGTCGAACGTAAAGATTTAGACGAAGGACATGTCATTGCCGATTCACTTGGTGGTGTATCAAATGCTTATAACATTACACCACAAGATAGTACGCTAAACCGTCATGGTGACCAAGCCTATATGGAAGACGCGATTCGTAAAGCAGGTGGCGCAACAGATTTTGAAGCGATTATCACGTATCCAAATACGAAAACACAAATTCCTTCCCGTTATAAATACACATACACAATTAAAGGTAATCGCGTTGTAGATGAATATGCAAACGGTAATCCAGATCAGCGAAATGAAGAACTCGGTTTAACTAAAAAGCAACCGACAACTTCTTCAAAACCACAAACAAAAGGTGACGTATCAGCTGTAGATACAGATGGTAACGGACAAGTCACCATTAAAGAAGCAAAAGCAGCTGGATTCAAAATGCCAATTACAAAAGATCACTGGTTATATCCTTATATGGATGACCGCGACGGTGACGGACTTGTAGGCGAATAAACTTCACAATAAATAAAATACGCTAGGTAATCAATCGATTATCCAGCGTATTTTTTATGCTTGGTTCACATTTGTATAACCAATCATTTATTTTAGTTATCTTCTATTAAGCAAATCCTAAAACATTATTTGGAACTTCTTCCTTCTATTTTCGTTCTTAATCAAAATAGAAAGGAGTGAGAACATATGGGGTTTTGGTATTTTCTGATTTTATTGATGGGTATTGTATTACTGATTACGGCTTTTCGAAAACAATGGATGCCTTCAAAGAAGTGGTTCGCTTCTTTAACAGGTGTCTGTATGATTGCTTTTTCCATTTTTATGTTTCAAGATGGTAGCGCTGAAATCATGCAACAACTACTGAACCGCATGAACATTTCTTTCTAACTATAAAAAACTTCTACAAATGATGTGGAAGTTTTTTATTTTACAAATTATGTTACAATCGAAGCAATCTATGAAAAAGGAGCGAATGAATATGACAGTCATTACTTGCATTGCATCACCTAAAACGGAGGGTATGCACATTTAAGGAATGACGTATTCTCCGTATTGAAATGAATTTCATTCGGAGGTTACACATGACAACACCATCTATTTATTATGCTTTTACAAGTTCACGCGCATTTTGTTTACAAATTGTTTTCACTTTAAATATCATTTACTACGTTTCAGATGCACAACTGAATCCATTAGAGCTTGTTTTAATCGGGACAATTATGGAATTAGCCGTTTTACTATGTGAGATTCCTACGGGGTTAGTCGCTGATTTGTTTGGTCGTAAAAAATCCATTATTATCGGGACAATCATTATTGGAGGTGCGCATCTTTTAGAAGGCAGCATCCCCTCTTTTACAGCGATTGCGATTGCGGCTGCATTATGGGGAATTGGTTGGACATTTATTAGCGGTGCTGAAACTGCATGGATTGCAGATGAAATCACACCAGAACAGCTGGATCACACACTTTTAAATGGTGCAAAATTTAGTTCGATTGGTAGTTTTATCGGTATTCTAACAAGTGTAGCGATTGGCAGTCTATTTACAGTACAAATCGCCATCCTATTCGCTGGTGCTGCATTATTACTCATCGCTTTGCTCTCTATTTTTTGGATTCCTGAAACAAAGTTTGTCCCTATCACACAAGGAAAGCCATCACACCTACATCACATGAAAATAGCACTACAATCGAGTTGGAATGTGATTCAATCTGACCGAACGCTCCTCTCTTTAGCAAGCATTACATTATTTATGGGTCTCGCTAGTGAAGGATTTGATCGTTTATGGGGCGCTCACTTTATTGAAAACTTCCAATTGAATGAGCATTACACCGTCTATTGGTTCGGCTTATTCTATGCGCTCACATTCTTGCTCAATATTGGTTTACTCAAGTGGATGGAACAAATAGCTACTTCGCATTTTGCGCGTCTACTCATGTGGTTGAATACTGTGCTCATACTATTCATGATTTATTTCGCTTTTACAACACATTTTATAGTAGCTGTTGTACTTTATTTATGTGTTGCTTCACTACGAAATGTGAACCACCCTCTCATGAATAAACAACTAGAATCAAAAGGGCGCGCAACAACACTCTCCTTCTATGGACAAGTTGATGCTTTTGGTCAAGTAGCAGGTGGACCACTTGTTGGACTTATCGCACTTTATACGTCTATTGAAGGTGGACTGTTCGCATCTGCACTACTCATCTTACCTACCATTTATTTTTTACGAATCATGCGAAAAAGCGCATAATATGTAAGAGAGCTTCAGCGTATTTCCGCTGAAGCTCTTTTTAAATTATTTAGATTGTTTATTTGAAAAGCCTCTATTTTGTACTAACCAAATCATACATAAGAAAAAGCAAGCAAATAACATTCTCAAAAGAAGATTGAAAATATATGAAATTGCTTAAAAAATGAATCTTGCAATAAAAAAGTCAACGAAAAACCAATCATCAAAATAAGTCTATATCGGATCATCTTACACAACCTTATACATTTTCACTGTTTTCAGTAAGTGACCATCAAAGTCTTCTTCATATATTTCACGTACTTGAAAACCCTTCGCTTCGTAAAAACGCATGCCAATTTGATTGTCTTGTTCTACTTCTACCTCAATCATTTCTACACCAGCTACATCTTCATGAAGCTTTTGTAAAAAAGCTGTCCCTACTCCTTTTCCTTGTAGCGCCGGATGAATGTAAATTGCGTATAGCGTAACCATACCATTTACTACAGGTGAGAAATGGGCAAAACCTCTTACTGCTTCCTCTGTTTCAACTACATAGAAAAAGCCATGCTGTAAACGTTGGAATAAGCGAGATTCTTCATAGGCTTGTTGTAAAAAAGCATCTTGAATAGGACGTGGAATGATGCCCTCATATGTTGTGTGCCATGTCTCCGTCGCCACTTGTTGCACAGCTAAAACATCTTGTTCTGTCATATTTCGAATACTATACATTGTTTACGCCCCTATCTCACTACAAATCTCAATATAATGTCCGTCTGGGTCTGCTATATAGGCAACTGTTTGTCCCCATGGTTTCGTTACAGGTTCTTTTATAATCTGTACGCCTTTTGAACGTAAGACATCGATTGTCTGTGCAACATCTTCCACTGTAAATGCAACTTCAAATGTTGCTGTTTTTTCCGTTTTGTATGGAACGATTAAGCCGATTTCTTCTCTTACAGCGTCTCGTGTATTGATCGCGAATGTCGTCTGTCCTGTATCAAACTCCACATATGTACCCTGCTGCATCTTAACAGATAATTGCAGCACATCTTTGTAAAACGTATAGGCTTGGTCAAAATCAGAGACGTATAAAATAATATAGCGTAATGTACAATTCAACATCATCATTCCTTTCTATTCATTTTATGGAATTATACGGATTTTTAAGTGGGATGTAAAGAGAAAAGAGGATGGGACATAAGTGTAAAAACACCATCCTACATCATGAGCATAAGAAAAACTGGAATCGCGCTATTGTGCGGTTCCAGTTTTTCGTTGTGAACTCTAAAAAAGGAAAATGAGATGTTCTGTCCCATCCTCACTTTTACTTTATTTGATTTTGCCACCGAAAACAGGATAGATGCTATCTTTTCCGTAGCTTTCGATTTTTTCGATTTATTTTAAAGCTTCCATATCAGCTTCATTAATTTCAAAATCGAGTGCTGTATTTCCTTCTATATGTGTACGATCAGTTGATTTTGGAATAACCGATAAACCTAGTTGTAAATCATAGCATAAACAAAGCTGTGCTACAGATACACCGTAATGTTCTGCCATTACTTGAAGACGAGGGTGTTGTAACACTTCCCCATGTCCAATTGGCGAATATGCTTCCACGAGAATAGCGTGTTTTTGGCAAAACTCGATTAATTCGAATGGTGTATTGGAAATATGCGCTAAAATTTGATTGACCATCGGCTTAATTTCACAACTCTCTAGCAAGTTTTCAATATCATCTTGCAGGAAGTTACATAAGCCAATCGCTTTCACTTTTCCTTCTTTATAAGCATCTTCCATCGCACGCCATACTTCTTTATTTTCTTCAAAATAGCGATTTTCTTCGCGGAACTCTTTCCATGGTTGTGGGCTATGAACCAGTAGTAAATCGATATAATCGAGATTCATCTTTTTCAGCGAGCGATCAATCGAACGGACAACACCGTCATATTTGAAGGTAATACCTATAGCTTATTATACGATAAGTCTTTATTTTCTGAAAATATAATGGCTTTTACAAAAAATCTTTATTTATGTGAAATATAACGCTCTCACATCTGTATTTCCAAGTGACTGCCACTTAATTTGTTGGAAGGCATATTGGAAGCCAGCAGGCAAGTAATTCTTCTGTTCGACTTGTTGCATACTTTCAGGTGTTTGATTGTATTGTTCATATAGTGCATGCTCTGAACCATCGCCTAATACACGCGCAGCATATAACTTGGCAATCGGCTGTAGCTCTGGCTTCTCCTGCCATGTAGCAGGACGATCTAGTAAACTATGTGCGATATGATTGATTGCATTTAGATGTACATAAAGCATACCTGCAACATCATGTGGCAACGTTTTACGAACTTCACTTGGTAAACGTTTTAATACTTGTAGCGCTTGTTCATTTTCATTTTGTAATAAGATTTGATCCATATGTAGCGTTAAGTGTGTCGCTGCAAGATGAAAACGAAGTGCAATCTCTCCGTCACCTTTTAAATAATAAATTTTCGCAATCGAATGTAATAGCCCTGCACTAATGCCCTGTTCTCGCTGATGGAGTTGATAATACTGTAATGCCTCATCAAATTGCTTTTTCTTTTTCGCTTGCATCGCTTGCTCTATTCTATTCATAAACTCCACTCCTCTATTTGTTCAGTATACTACGCTTTTAAATGAACGACTTACTTCTTCACATAATCGACAAAAAGGAACCGTAATTTATTCTACGGTTCCTTTTGATTTCTATTCTGCTTCTTCAGGTGGTTGTACTGTAATACGCACAATCGCACCGTCTGTTGCGGTATTCACTGCGGGTGAACCGTTTGATAGACGATCCGCATGGCGATATTGATCGGTTGAGATGACTTCGACAATCTCTTTTTCTGTCGCAATTTCTACCGTTGTACCACGTGCGACACGTAGCACGGCTTCAATACGATGTGGATTTGTTTTTAGTTCTCGTAGTGTTTGAAGACCGCGTTTTGCACGTCCTGTCGGTTCGTATTCCTTAATCGACATCTTCTTCACTGAACCACGTGTTGTAATGATGAGAACATCACCTGCATCTTCTGGCGATACAATCGTTGTTGCGGCAATATAATCATCGTCTTTTAGATTAATTGCTTTAATACCTGCTGTTCGTACACTTGTTGGTGGTACTTCCTCCAGTGGGAAGCGTACGGCAAAACTCATATACGTTGTTAAGATGACATCTTGGTCCTCTGCTACGATATCTGCAAATTGTAATTCATCATCTTTTTTCAGATTTACTGCTTTGAATGGCTTATTATAACGTGTGACAAAGTACTCTTTTAAAAGTGTTCGCTTAATTTGACCATATTTTGAAACCGTCACAACATATAATGGTGCTTCGAAATCTTCGACACCCACTACTCGGATAATACGTTCTTCTGCATCTGTCACATTGACCAAGCTTGAAATATGTTGCCCTAAGTCTTTCCAACGAATATCTGGTAACTCGTGAATCGGTTGGAAAATATAATGTCCTTTGTTTGTGAAAAGAAGCACATGTTGTTGCGTATTCAATTGTTGTTTAAAGACAATTTCATCCGATTCCTTCATCGCAAAACCTTCGCCATTTGAAGATTTATATGAACGTAGACTCGTACGCTTCACATAGCCATCTTTCGTCACCGAAACGATGACATCTTCTGATGGAATTAATACATCCATGTTCAGTTTAATCTCTGCAATTTCTTCTTGAATAAGTGAACGACGATCTTCTTTAAAACGTTTACGAATATCAAGTAATTCTTTTTTCAAGACAGCCACAAGTATTTTTTCATCTTGTAAAATGCCTTCTAATTCCGCAATGGTCGCATTCAATGTCGCTTCTTCTTCACGTAATTCCGTAATATCGGTATTCGTTAAACGATACAGTTGCAGCGATACAATCGCTTCTGCTTGTACTTCTGTAAAGTCGAATTTCGTCTCTAAATTATTTTTTGCATCTTTTTTATCTTTTGATGCACGAATCGCTTGAATAACTTCGTCTAAAATCGATAGTGCCTTCATCAGACCTTCTACGATATGTAGACGCGCATGTGCTTTTCGTAAATCAAATTGGCTACGTTTCGTAATAATCTCTTTTTGGTGCTTGATATACGCATCTAACATCATCGGTAATGTCATCATCGTTGGACGACGGTCATGAATTGCAATCATGTTAAAGTTATAGGCTACTTGTAAATCCGTATTTTTAAAGAGATATTGTAAAATCGGTTCTGCTGGAATGTCACGACGCATCTCGATAACGATTCGCAAACCTTGACGATCCGATTCATCACGTACTTCTGCAATACCTTCTAAGCGCTTATCGACACGTAACTCATCTATTTTTTTCACAAGATTGGCTTTATTTACGTCGTATGGAATTTCATCAACGACAATTTGCTCTTTTGAACCTTTTAATGTTTCAATGCGTGTTTTGGCACGTACAACAATTTTACCGCGACCCGTTTCATACGCTTTTTTAATTCCTGCCACACCTTGAATAATCCCACCTGTTGGGAAGTCAGGACCTGAAATGACTTTCATCAGTTCATCCACTGTGGCATTTTGATTTTTCAATCGCATGAGTACTGCATCGATGACTTCATGCAGTGCGTGCGGTGGAATATCTGTCGCATAACCTGCAGAAATTCCTGTCGAACCGTTTACTAATAAGTTTGGGAAGCGTGCAGGTAATACAGTTGGCTCCATATCCTGGTCATCAAAGTTTGGAATGAAATCAACCGTCTCTTTTTGAAGATCGCGTAACATTTCACCTGCAATACTTGATAAACGTGCTTCTGTATAACGCATCGCAGCAGGTGAGTCACCGTCTAACGAACCGTTATTCCCGTGCATCTCAACGAGTGGATGACGTGATTTCCAATCTTGTGATAGACGAACCATCGCTTCATACACTGAACTATCGCCATGTGGGTGATAATTCGCAATTACATTCCCTACTGTTTTAGCAGATTTACGGAATGGCTTATCATGCGTATTATGATCCATAAACATCGCATATAAAATACGACGTTGTACAGGCTTCAATCCGTCACGAGCATCTGGTAATGCACGATCTTGAATAATATATTTACTATAACGACCAAATCGGTCACCAATAACCTCTTCTAAAGGCAGATCTTGAAATTGCTCTTTCTCTGTCATTTACAGATCCCCCTGCTCTTCATTTTTCTCGATAAATTCACTTTCTAAAATGTTGTCATCTTCTTCTAATCCGAAGTCAACATGTGTTTCAATCCAATTACGACGTGGCTCTACTTTATCGCCCATTAATGTCGCAACACCGCGCTCTGCACGTTCTAAATCGTTAATTTTCACACGAATTAATGTACGTGTTTCAGGATTCATCGTCGTATCCCATAACTGGTCAGCATTCATCTCACCAAGACCTTTATAGCGTTGTAAAACATAGCCTTTTCCGACTTTTTGAATTGCCTGATTTAATTCACGTTCTGTCCATGCATATTCAATGACTTCTTTACGTCCTGTACCTTTAGATACTTTATAAAGCGGTGGTAGAGCAATATAGACCTTCCCTGCTTCCACAAGTGGTCGCATGTAACGGAAGAAGAATGTTAATAATAATACTTGAATGTGCGCACCATCTGTATCGGCATCGGTCATAATGATCACTTTATCATACGCTGCATCTTCTACATTAAAGTCTGCACCGACACCCGCACCAACAGCATGAATGATTGTCGCAATTTCTTCGTTTTTCATAATGTCTTGTAATTTTGCTTTTTCAGTATTAATGACTTTACCGCGAAGTGGCAAAATCGCTTGGAATGAACGGTCACGACCTTGTTTTGCTGAGCCACCTGCTGAATCTCCTTCGACTAAATACAGTTCATTTTTCGCCGCATTTTTTGATTGTGCTGGCGTTAACTTACCTGATAATAGCGTCGATTGCTTTTTATTCTTTTTACCATTACGTGCATCTTCTCTCGCCTTACGTGCTGCTTCACGTACTTGTTGTGCGCGAATCGCTTTACGCACAAGCGATGTACTAAGCTCTGCATTTTCTTCTAGCATGTACATTAATTGTGTCGAGACGACTTGGTCAACTGCACTACGCGCTTCGCTTGTACCTAGTTTTCCTTTTGTTTGTCCTTCAAACTGTAGTAAGCCTTCTGGGATTCGAACCGAAACAATCGCAGCCAATCCTTCACGAATATCTGAGCCCTCTAAGTTTTTATCTTTTTCTTTTAATAAGCCTACTTTACGTGCATATTCGTTAAAAGCGCGCGTTAAAGCAGCTTTCGCACCTGTTTCGTGTGTACCACCATCACGTGTACGCACATTATTTACGAAAGATAGAATGGTTTCTGAATAACCGTCATTGTATTGGAACGCAAACTCCACTTCAATTTGGTCTTGTGTACCTTCTACATATTTGACTGGGTGTAGCACATCTTTTTCATCATTTAAATAGGCTACGAATGCTTCAATCCCGTTCTCATAATGATACACCTCATGTTTTTCTGTATTTTCATCAATTAACTCGATTTTTAACCCTTTTAATAAGAAAGCCGATTCACGTAATCGTTCTGCTAATGTATCGAAATTATATTTTGTAACGGAGAAAATCGTTGGATCTGGTTTAAAATGAACCAGTGTTCCTGTCTCTTTCGTTTTACCTAGCTGTTCTAGCGTCGTTACAGGCGTTCCACCGTTTTCAAAACGCATTTGATACTTAGTACCTTCTCGGTAAATTGTTACTTCTAAAAACGACGACAGCGCGTTTACAACGGATGAACCTACACCATGTAGTCCTCCTGAAGTTTTGTAGCCACCTTGACCGAATTTACCACCTGCATGAAGTACAGTAAAGATAACCTCTGGTGTAGGCTTCCCTGTTTTGTGCATACCTGTAGGCATACCTCGACCGAAGTCGCGTACGCTAATGGATTGATCTTCATGTAATGTGACGATAATGTGGTTACCGAAGCCTGCTAGCGCTTCATCAACTGCGTTATCGACGATTTCGTAAACGAGATGATGTAAACCTCTACTATCCGTCGACCCTATGTACATCCCTGGTCTTTTTCTTACTGCTTCAAGACCTTCAAGTACTTGAATATCATCTTCATTATAAGACGATAGTGTATTATTTTTCGTCAAAAAAATCCTCTCCTAACACGAACATCTGTTTCGCTTTATTTAAGTCTAGTATGAACTTAGCGTTTCTGTCAACAGCATACAGGCTATATATAAGGCTTGATTATACACTAAATCATTGAATTTACAAATATAGCTAGCTACTGTTCAACGTTTTTTACATAGCCTTCTTATTATAAGAGTAAATTTTACTTTGTGGCAAACAGTTACTGTATTTTTATTGCGAAATAGACGATTTCAGCATAAACTGAAAACACCTACATTGTCTTATTGTTCCAAAAGCGTAAGCATGATAAAATATTATGACAATATATTAGTACCTGTAACTAAGAGAAAAAGAAGGAGCATTCATATATGAATACCGCAATCGTCATTATTCTAGCCTATTTAATTGGCTCCATCCCATCTGGTCTATGGATTGGTCAACTGTTCTATAAAACAGACATTCGAAAGCATGGTAGTGGGAATCTAGGTGCTACAAACACATTTCGCGTACTTGGTAAAAAAGCCGGTGCTGTTGTCACAGTGATGGATATCTTAAAAGGAACGCTCGCTACGTTATTACCCACGTTTGCGATTCTTTCAAACAGTCATGTTCATCCGCTTGTAGCTGGTGTCATCGCTGTTGTCGGGCATATGTTCCCAATCTTCGCGAAATTCCGTGGAGGTAAAGCTGTCGCAACATCTGCGGGTGTGCTATTTGGTTATCACTGGCCCATCTTCGTCATTTTATTAATTGCTTTCTTACTTTGTTTAAAAGCATTTAAAATGGTGAGTCTTGCTTCGATGTTCGCCGCAGTCGTTGCATTCATTTATGGATTAACGTATGCTGTACTTGACCAAGAATATTTACTATTCGCTGTTGTCACAGCTCTTGCAACATTCGTTATTTATCGCCACCGCGCAAACATAAAACGAATCAAAGAGGGTACAGAACCTAAAGTAACGTGGATTTAAAATCAAAAGGAGTGTGCATGTATATGGAAATTTTGATTACAGATGAAGCAATCAAGTGGTTTCAAAAAGAGATGGACTTAGAGCCTGGCGCACATATTCGCTTCTTTGCTCGCTATGGTGGCTCAAATCCCTTCCACGAAGGTTATTCCATCGGCATGAATACAGATACACCGATTGACGCTGCTGTTGTCACTGAACAAGGCGGTTACCGCTTCTTCATCGAAACAGACGATCTCTGGTTCTTTGACGGACATGATTTTAAAGTAAAAGTCGACAATGACTTAGACGAACTTTTATACGAATATGTTGACTAGAAGAATGGGTGCATGCCCATTCTTTTTTATTTGGAGTGGGATGTGTGGAAGGTGGGTTTGGGACATTCGACCGTCCAAACGAGACATTCGAGGGCGAAAATGGGGCACTCGGGCGGTGGATTGGGACATTCGGGGGTTGATTTGGGGCACTCGAGGACGAAAATGGGACATTCACTCGTCTAAACGGGGCATTCGAGAGCGAAAATGGGTCACTCGCCCAAACAACCTAAATTGCCCCCTTTTTGTGTTGAACGAGCAAAGCGATGGATCATCGAACAGCAAGCAAACAACCTAAATTGCCCCCTTTTTGTACTTTCTTCAAGGCTTTTGAGTAATTCAAAAAGACTTCAGTTGACTAGAATGGTGTGAATTCGAACATTCGACCCGCGTTTTGGGACATTCGTCGAAGTGTTTGGGGCACTCGCAACTTGATTCGGGACATTCGAGGGCGAAAATGGGTCATTCACACCTAAAATCGGGTCACTCGCCTACTACACGTACTTCATAAAAAAAACCAGAATGCGCTCATTCTGGTTTTTCTTCTGCAATTTCTAAATAGCGTTCGTACCATGCTGGGTCGATTTTCATCATAGAAACTGGGCGGAAAGAGTCTTTTTTAACAACGATATGTTCAGTTGTTGCTGTTGCAGCAACTGTTCCGTCTTCATGGAGTATCTCGTAACCGTAGACTGTACGTAAACGGTCCTGTGTTTTTACCCATGTGCGAATTTTAGCAGGCTTACCATAGCGCAGTGCAGCCTTGTAGGAAATGTTTACGTTCATAACAGGTGAAACATAGCCCGCATCCTCTAACTCTGTTACAGAGAAGCCTAGGTCTTTAATCAGCTGTGTTCTACCTATCTCTAGCCAAATGACATAGTTTGCGTGGTAGACAACACCCATTTGATCCGTTTCTGCGTAACGAATTTCAATCTCTTTTTCACTTATATACATGCTTTCTTCACCTCATGTAATAGTATATCAAAAAAATGGTTACGTTGTCGGCATAAAAAAAGACCTACCGGTTAAGGTAGGTCTTTTCTCGGTTACGCAACATTATTTTGCAAGTTTGTTACGTAATACCATTTGTAGGATACCACCGTTACGGTAGTAATCTACTTCAACTTCTGAATCGAAGCGAGCTAGAGCTTGGAATTCTTTCACAGTACCGTCAGCTGCAGTAGCAGTTACAGTTAACATATCTTTTGGTTTTACACCTTCAGCGATGTTTACTGAGAAGATTTCTTCACCAGTTAAGCCAAGTGTTTCAGCTGATTCGCCTGGAGCGAATTGAAGCGGAAGAACACCCATCATAACTAGGTTAGAACGGTGAATACGTTCATATGATTCAGCGATAACTGTTTTAACACCTAAAAGGTTTGTACCTTTAGCTGCCCAGTCACGTGAAGAACCCATACCGTAATCTTTACCAGCTAATACTACTAAGCCAGTGTTGTTTTCAGCATATTTCATTGCTGCATCGTAAATGTACTCAACTTCACCTGTTGGCCAGTAAGTAGTGAAACCACCTTCTGTACCTGGAGCGATTTGGTTACGGATACGGATGTTAGCGAATGTACCACGCATCATTACTTCGTGGTTACCACGACGAGAACCGTAAGAGTTGAAGTTACGAGGTTCTACACCATTTGCACGTAAGTATTGACCTGCTGGTGTTTCTTTACCAATTGCACCTGCTGGTGAAATGTGGTCAGTTGTAATTGAGTCACCAAACTTAGCTAAAACGCGTAAGCCTTCAAGAGCAGAGATATCCTCTGGAGAAGCTGATAAGTTTTGGAAGAATGGTGGGTTTTGGATGTAAGTTGATTTCTCATCAAATGTGTAAAGAGTTGATGTAGAAGTTTCAATTGCATTCCAAGTTTCGTTTGCATTGAATACAGTTTCATATTCTTTTTGGAATAATTCACGTGTAACAACTTTAGATAATACATCGTTGATTTCATCAGTTGATGGCCAGATGTCATCGAAGAATACGTCGTTGCCATCTTTATCTTTACCGAATGAATCTTTACGAAGGTCAACATCTACAGTACCTGCTAATGCGTAAGCAACAACAAGTGGTGGTGATGCTAAGTAGTTCGCTTTTACAAGCGGGTGAACACGGCCTTCGAAGTTACGGTTACCAGAAAGTACAGAAGTTACGAATAAATCGTTTGATTGGATTGCTTCTTCGATTTCTGGAAGTAAAGGACCTGAGTTACCGATACATGTTGTACAACCGTAACCTACAGTGTTGAAACCGATTTGGTCAAGATATGATTGTAAACCTGAATCTTCTAAGTAACCAGTTACAACTTTTGAACCTGGTGCTAAAGAAGTTTTAACCCATTTAGGAACAGTTAAGCCTTTTTCAACCGCTTTTTTCGCAACAAGACCTGCAGCGATTAAAACGTATGGGTTAGATGTATTTGTACATGAAGTGATTGCAGCGATTCCTACAGCGCCTGCTGGAATTTCTACATCGCCTTCAGCAAATTTAGCTGTTGCTGTTTTAGAGAACTCATCTTCAGTTAAACCGAAGCCTTGTACGCCAGATGGAGCAACTACTGCTTCACGGTAACGAGATTTCATTTCAGTTAATGGAATTAAATCTTGTGGACGTTTTGGACCAGCAAGGTTTGGTTCAATTTGTGCAAGATCGATTTCCACTACGTCAGTGTAATCTGGCTCTAAGTTTGCATCGAAGAACATATCGTTCGCTTTTAAGTAAGCTTCAACTACTGAAATGTGCTCTTCTTCACGGCCTGTTAAGCGCATGTAGTTAAGAGATTCTTCATCAATTGCGAAGAAACCACAAGTAGCACCGTATTCAGGAGCCATGTTTGAAATTGTAGCACGGTCAGCTAATGGAAGTGCTGGTACGCCAGGTCCGAAGAACTCAACGAATTTACCAACAACGCCTTTTTTACGTAACTCTTGCGTTACTTTAAGCGCTAAGTCTGTAGCTGTTGTACCCGATGGAAGTGTACCAGTAAGTTTTACACCGATAACTTCAGGAATTGGGAAGTAAGAAGGTTGTCCAAGCATACCTGCTTCTGCTTCGATACCACCAACGCCCCACCCAAGTACGCCGATACCGTTGATCATTGTAGTATGAGAGTCAGTACCTACTACTGAATCTGGGAATGCTTCGAATGTACCGTCTTCGTTCTTGTTCACGTGTACAATTGGTGCTAAGTACTCTAAGTTAACTTGGTGTACGATACCTGTTGCTGGTGGTACAGCACGGAAGTTATCGTATGCAGTTTGAGCCCATTTTAGGAAGTTGTAACGTTCTGCGTTACGTTCGAATTCTAGTTCCATGTTCGCTTGTAATGCTTGCGCATTACCGTATTTGTCTACTTGTACTGAGTGGTCAATTACAAGGTCAACTGGGATTTCTGGGTTGATTTCGTTACCGTCGCCACCCATGTCGTTCATTGCTGTACGTAAAGAAGTTAAGTCAACTACTACTGGTACACCAGTGAAATCTTGTAATACTACGCGAGATGGTTTGAAAGGTACTTCAGCGTTTGCATCTGATCCTTTACCCCATTTTGCTAAGTTATCTACGTGATCTTCTTTGATTACGTATCCGTCATATTGACGTAAAACTGATTCTAATAAAATTCTGATTGAATAAGGAAGGCGTTTGATGTTTGCTACGCCAGCTTCTTCAATTGCACCTAAACGGTAGAAGTTGTAAGTCTTGCCGTTTACCTCGAATGAAGAGCGACTGTTATGCAAGTTAGTGTTTGCCATTTGTTCGGTTCCCCCTCTAATTTAACTAATATAAAAAGGCTTTTCATGAGCCACTTTTCTCCAACACCAATGATATAAGATGCCTGCACATAAGTAAATAACATTAAAATTATACTTTATGATAAGCAAAAGTTATGACCTTGTTATTCAATAAAGCGCATTCGTTCCTCTTTTGTTAGGATTCGACATTTTTTGCTTACTGGTGATAATTTTTGTCTATTTTGTGCAACAAGTTGATAAAGTGTATTGCGGACACTTTTCGGTATAAATTGCCCTATTTTCGCCAAAGAATAAGGAAAAGAAAGTGTTGACGCTACTTTAATCACAGCATCTGATTGTGTAAAAATGCGTTGATTGTCTAAAACAACCACTGAATTTAAATCTTTTGTCAGCGCTTCTGGCAAATGTTTTTTAGCGAAATCGCTTTGCAAGGAAGCAAAATAAAAGGTAGGTAGTTTTTCATGTTCTAAAACGAGCTGTACCGACCACTGACAAAAACCACAGGTTCCGTCGTAAAAAAGAATGGGTTGATTCATTATATCAAAGCCTCTTTTCTGGTTGGAGACAGATTTGCCTCACTATTCTTATTATGGAATTCTTTATATGCTGTTGTCAATTTTTATCCATATAAAAAAGAAACCTCATCGCTGAGATTTCATTTTCTTCTATTTTAAGTATTATGAGCGCAAGAACGTCTCGCTCGATATGTTTGCTGTTGAATGATTTACGCATGTAGCAATCGTATGCAATGTAATCTTTTCAAAAGCTGTTAAACTCTCTTCTAAAGCTGTCGCTGTAAATGGAATCAGTTGTCCTTGTATATAAACTTGAATTAATGCACGTGGTGTTTCAAATAAAATCGTATCTCTATGAACATGAATGATTTTAAACCCATAGTGATGCATGCCATCGCCATCAACTAAAATGCTACGACGAAAATCTTCTTTCTCTTCTTGGTCATCTGCTACGATTTTTTCCACCATATAATTCGGTTCTGTTTCACTACCACCATTACGTAAAAACCAAATTTCTGCATTAATAATATTATCACCTAGCATGTATTGGCGGTTAATATAATCTAAAAAGTCAGCTAATTTAACGTTCGGAGCTAAATTTTTCATGCGATAACCATTTCCAAGCTCAAGTATGTTATCTGCTTCATTTAATAATAACTTATCCGCATTATAGCGTGTTTTGCCAAAAGTAATTTTCAACATCTTCTATTACATCCTCCATTAACTTACGAATCACACTATATTATACACCGTTTGGAAATTAAAAGTGGCTTATTTTTTTAAAACTTCTTCCATATAATCATGCAATTTCGTCAAATCTGTTAGATGTGCATTACATACTTCACTATCTTTACAGATTAAGTGACTAATCGTTTTATAATAGTCAGGGTTTTTCGGATCGCGTGCGTGCGTCTTCGCTGTGAAATAGACCACCTCATTCGTACATCCACAAAACGCACAAATATTCTTTTGATGCTTATCGATAAAATGTCCTGCAATCGCACATAATTCACCCGCTATTTCTGCCACAATAACTTTTTGATGTGAACGTACATCATCAAAACCTAAATAACTACGCTTTGTATTCGCAGCTAGTTCTTCTGGCACTTTTAACTTCTTATACTTTGGTAATAATTTTTTTAGTTCAGCAAGTGTCACAACCGGAAAATCAAGTTCACACGCTTTGATTTGTTCGAGGTACATCTCTTTATTTTCATAACGTGTAAAATCAATTAGTTGGCGCTGTTCTTCTGTTAATTGTATAAATTGTGCTTCAATTTTAAAGTGAGCTTCTTCCGTCAATGCACGCATTACACTTTTCGGTAAATGTTTTTGCTGACCGTCTATAATCTGTTTCATCTGTTTTTCAATGAAGATCACTTGATCATGTCGAATAAATGGTTCCATTTTGACTCCCTCATTTCTATAGTCAAAGTATAAAACGTAACCAACGTAATGACGAGTGGGTAAAATCATTTGAATGATTTTTTCCCTTTTTGATAAATAATTTTTCGAATTGTTTCAACCGATAGATAGTACTGTTGCGCCAATTGTTCCTTTGTAGCACCTTGCGCATACGCTTTACAAATGGCTTCATTTCGCTCATATAACGCTTTTCGGCTACCACTCTTTTCTCCCCAGCGCTTTGGCTCATCTTTTCTCGGAATATAGAGTGTTTGCCCTTGTACATATTGTTGAATTTCTTTTATTAATTTCTCTGGTAAAATTTCTTTTGCGTTTTGATAACTCATGCTTTTTGCTCCTTATATTGTCATCTCTAAGGGCAAAACCATTCATTAAAAACACAAAGCTTGCGATGTGGAATTATTCACCCCATGCAAAGAATCGCACTTTTAAGAAAGGCTTTGCATGAGTTTTTGAAATAACCGATGAAGAAATCATCTAACAAGCACCTCCTTTTCGTCTTTATTATCGTAACGCAAAAAGAAAAATCCCTCCATTATAAATAGAGAGATTTTTTAATTTTTACTGATCTGATACGACAATGTACGTTGCGTAAATCGGACCATGTACACCTACGACTAAGTCCATTTCGATATCAGCTGAGTTACTTGGACCTGATACGAAATCAACAGCTGCAGGTAATGTTTTGCCCGCTTCCACGAATTCACGTTCCATTTCCTTTACAGCTTGTGTAATACGAGGACGAAGTGTACTCTTTTTAACAATCGCAATAAAAGCGTTCGGTAATAACCCAACTGCCTTTCCTTGTCCTTCTGCTGAATATAAAACAACCGTTCCTGATTCGGCAAGTGCATATTCAGCGAACACAATCCCAATATTCGAATCGTTTGTGCGTTCGAAGTTTTCTGTACGGCTAAGATTTGAATCCCAGACGTGAACACGCAATCCTTCGTCCGCCCACTCATTTTCGTATAACTCATCTAAACCAAGTGCTCGGAAGCGTTCATCATTCCATAGAGCAACGGATTCGCCACCATGTTGTTTAACCGCTTCATCCACTGCTTTCTTCACATCACCTGATGACACTTCTACAACATTTGTATTATTTAAACGACCACATTGTTCCACAAATGCCGACATCAGCTCATCAATTGATAAATGCGACAGCTTTTTTTCTTCTGGCTTATGTTGCCAGTTACGCACAGGCTTTTGTGTAGGCGAAAAAGGTCGGTTTAAGGATGTAGCAATCTTTTCTAAAAATTTCTCACGATTTTGAATCATTTATTTTCCGCCTTTCTTTTCACGCTTATCAAACCAATCACGTAACTTTTCACGTTCCACAATAGGGAAATCCCGAATATCCGTCCAATCTTTCAGTGGACCGACACCTTTTGAAATCATTTGATCTTTTGATAATGGTTTCATCACTGCTGCTGCGATTTTCGTACCTACATTAAATAATGTGCTGTTTGAAGCACCCACACTAAAGCCTTTCATCATAAGACCTTCTGAAACAGGGGCGCGTCCTTCTTTTTCGACGATGACTTGACGATGTTTTAGTAATAATTCATGTAGTGGGATTTTCACAGGACAAGCATCTGTACATGCACCGCATAGAGATGAGGCATATGGTAATTCTTTAAAGTCATCATATCCCGCAAGAAGTGGCGTTAACACTGCTCCAATTGGACCTGAATAAATCGAGTTATACGAGTGACCTCCAATATGACGATACACAGGACAAACATTGACACAAGCTGCACAGCGAATACATTGTAAAACCGACTTGAATTCGCCAGCTAAAATATCTGAACGCCCATTATCTAAAATGACTAAATGGAATTCTTCTGGACCGTCAACATCCTCTGCACGTTTTGGACCTGTAATAACATTCACATAGGATGTTAATTTTTGCCCTACTGCGCTACGTGTCAGCATATTAACGAGTACTTCCATCTCCTCTAAACTCGGTACAATACGCTCCATACCCATCACAGCAATTTGCGTTTTTGGAATGGTTGTCACAAGTCCCGCATTCCCTTCATTTGTAACGAGTGAGATAGAACCAGAATCAGCAATCGCAAAGTTACAGCCTGTAATACCGACTTCTGCTTGCATATAATCATCACGTAAAATCGTACGTACAAATCGCGCTAAATCTTTGGCATCAGCTGAACCGTCTTCTGGATAACCGAGCTTTTTAACGAATACTTCTTTAATTTGGAAACGATTTTTATGAACAGATGGCGCGACAATATGAGATGGCTTGTCGTGATCGTCTAATTGTAAGATATATTCCCCTAAATCTGTTTCGAGTACGGTACATCCGATTTCTTCTAACGCTTCATTTAAGCTAATCTCTTCTGTTACCATCGACTTTGATTTTAAAACGCGTGTTGCTTGTTGTTTTTGAACAACCGATTGGATGTAAGCATTCGCTTCTTCTGGTGTTTGCGCAAAGAAGACATGACCTCCTGCTTTTTCAACATTTTCAGAGAGTTCATATAAGTAGTAGTCGAGATTGTCGAGAACGTGTTGACGTATTTCTTCGCCATGTTTACGCCACTCTTCCCAGTCGCCTAGCTCGTCTACTGCTTTTAAACGTCCACCATGTAGACGGTTTTGTGCCGATGTAACTGCACCGCGCATGAAGTCACGTTCTAAATTTGTATTCACATTATCTTTGAATGCGTTATCATTATATTTAATTGCCATGAAAATCCCCCCTTATGCTTGTTGATTTAAGATTTCAGCAATGTGAATCGTCTTAATTTTTTCGCCGCGGCGATGCATACGTCCGCCAATATTCATTAAACAACCGCCATCTGCGCCAACTAAATATTCTGCTTCTGTTTCAATCGCTGAGTCGACTTTTTCATCTACCATTTGCTCTGAAATATTCCCCATTTTCACTGAGAATGTTCCGCCAAATCCACAGCAATTATAGCTATATGGTAGTGGAATGAATTCTAACCCCTTCACATTATTTAATAATGTAAACGGTGCATCTTTCACACCAAGTAAACGTGTCATATGACATGATGGATGGTATGTGATTTTATGGTTGAATGTTGCGCCAACGTCTTCTACTTTTAAAACATTCACAATAAAATCGGTTAATTCATATGTTTTATCTGCTACAATTTGTGCTTTTTCAGCATAAGCTGGATCGTCTTTAAAAACATGTGGATATTCTTTAAACATCGTAGCACATGAACCAGATGGTGTAACAATCACTTCTGCATCTAAAAATGTATCAATCATTTTACGCATCGGTTCTTTTGCTTTTTCAACATAACCTGAGTTATAAGCCGGTTGACCGCAACACACTTGCGAACGCGGAAACTCAATCTCACACCCGAGTCTTTCTAATAATTCGACAGTTGCCTTCCCTACATTGGTTTGAAATGTATCGACAAGACATGTCGCGAACAATGATACTTTCATTGGTCATCCCCCTCAATTGAATCCAAAGAAATTAGAAAATTTAAAAACTTATTTTATTTATTATACTACCCTTCTAGACGGAATAATCACTATAACTAAATGGAATAAAGATTATATGTTTCAACCTTTTAAAGAATAAAGAAAAAGGCATCACTTTATAAAGTGATGCCTCCTGCTTATGACAATGCTTTTTTCTGTTTCCAAAATAGTGCCAGGATAAAACTAATTAATAGTAGAATCGTTGCAAAATAATATGGATAGTTCATATTTTGATCGAATAGCATACCACCAATAATCGGACCCATCACATTCGCTAATGATGTGAACATCGAGTTCATGCCACCAACAAAACCTTGTTCATCTCCTGCAATCTTTGATAAATACGTCGTTAATGCTGGACGAATTAAATCAAAACCAACAAATACAAGGAAGCAGACGATCATAACTGTCCAATAATTCGGTGCTAGTGCAATCGCTAAAACGAACACGACCGAATAGATTAAACTAAGACGAATGACATTAATTTCCCCTAGTTGCTTCACCATACGATCAAAAATCAATAACTGGAAGATTGCCCCTAAAATTCCACCACCCATAATCGCAATCGCGACATCTTTTGGTGTGAAATTAAATTTATGGTCAACGAACAGGCTGAAGAATGATTCAACGGCCGCTAAACCAAATGACGATGTAAAAATCAAGACAAATGGTAACAAGTAGAGCGGTGTCAATAGACGACCAAGTCCTGCCTTCTTCTTCGGTGTCGTATGCTCTCCAGCATCTGCGATGGCTGCTTTCTTTTCAGGCTCTTTTAATAAAATTTGTGATAAAATCGCCGCGACTGTGCCGAGTATGGCTGCCGCAAAGAAAGGCACGCGTGTACCGATTTCCGCTAAGAACCCTCCTATCCCAGGTCCAATAATAAATCCTAAATTAATAGCTGCCGACATAAAACCAAGTGCTTTAGGTCGTTCTTCATTTGATGTAATATCAGCAATAAAAGCTGTTACAGCAGGCATGATGAATGCACCACTGACGCCGCCTAAAATACGCGAAATAAATAGAACTTCCACACTTTTTCCTAATCCAAATAATAATTCAGAAAAGGCAAAAATGAAAAGTCCAAGGACAATCATAATTTTTCTACCAAATCGGTCCGTTGCTTTCCCCGCAAAAGGTGACACGATTAACTGCGATAAAGCAAACGCGGCGGTTAAATAACCGACCGTTGTTCCACTAATACCAAACTCATTCATAATCGTTGGCAAAATCGGAATAACCAAACCGATGCCTAAGAAAGCAATGAACAGATTTCCAAGTAAAATAAATAATGTTAACTTATTTTTCATGTTAAATAACCTCGATTCTGTTCAATTTCTACTACTAAACTTAAACCTTACAGTAACTATAATGTCAAGCGATTAATCTAGCAGTCGCACTTTTAACTCTACTAAAATTTTTTCTTCTACATTTGTTGAAAAACTCATCGGCATTATAGATTCCCAAACGACCTCTTCTACGTGCAAGTCATTTATTTGAATATATTGCCATAATTTTTCATACATTTGAATATATTGTGCCGACGTATAAATAAAGGCAATTTCAATATATTTGCCTTCTGGCATCGTCACAATATTCATCGCCTCATTTTGCACATGGAATAATTTTGATGTCAAAATCGGAATGAAAATTTGGGTGTATTGAATATCTTCTATTTGTTTGTATCGTTTGAGTGGATAATAACTACCATAACGAATGGTCTGTACGCTTCCCTCATTTTCAATTGTCTCTGTTAACTTACGCATTTCATCATTTGAGACATGTTCGGGCGTTGCATTTGGTGCTGTTAAACAAAGAAGGCGAGCGGATTCTTCGTGCTTTGTAAACACTTCATTTAAAACGGGAATCGCAAGTTGTTCTTCCATTTGTTTACGCGTTTTTCGAAGTGTGTATTGTGTTTCTTGTAGCTGCGCTAATTTATTAGCTAATGTTTCTTCTTGTTTATTTAAGTAATCAATCATCTCTTCTATTGAGAAATGCTGAATTTCTTTAATTTTCTCAAGAGGTGTACCGACGAAACGCAAGCTTTTAATCAAATCGATTAAATATAGTTGTGATTCCGCATAGTAGCGGTAATTTGTGGCTGGATCTGTATAAATGGGCTTAAATAAATCAATTTGATCGTAATATCGTAATGTTTGGCTTGGTAAATTCGTTAGTTTCGCCATTTGTCCAATCGTATAATGCCTATTATCCATGTTTTTTCCTCATTTCCATGCAGTCTAACCCTACTTTTTTCAAAGCAAGAAAGAAAAGGAGGAACGACGGATATTTCACGTCATTTCTCCTCTTACTCATGCATCGCATGATCAATCGCTTGGTGTAGTAAATCAATGACATGTTCGTCGTCATGTGAATAGTACATCGTCGTGCCTTCTCGTCTAAACTTCACGAGACGTAAATTTTTTAAAAAACGAAGTTGGTGTGATACCGTAGATTGTCCAAGATTGAGTGCTTCTGCGATATCATTCACTGAACGTTCTGTACCACATAAATAATTTAAAATACGAATACGAGTTGGATCACTCAATGCTTTAAATGTTTGCGATACAACGAATAATGTTTCTTCATCTAATTGTCGTTCACATATATGTTTCATACATATCACTCCTAATGATTATGCCCTGCATGTGGATCTAGCTCTACTTTCATCGTACAGAATAAATCAGGTTGATGTGCAAGTGAGGCTGCTTCTAATTGAATTGTTACATGTTGAATATTCTCATGGGCTAGTTGATGTTCTAAATCTGCGAGTAATTGTGAACTTTCAATTACGGTTAAATTATCTGGAACTACTAAGTGACATGTTAACGCATTTAAACGAGATGTAATTGTCCATACATGTAAATCGTGAATACCTTGTACTTCTTTTTTAGATTTTAGAATATCTACTAAGTGGTCAATCTCGATATCTTTTGGTGTTCCTTCCATTAACACATGAACTGAATCCATCGTCACTTTAAAACCACTTCGTAAAATTAATATTGCGACAATAATACTTGCGATTGGATCAGCTATTCGCCAGTCAAAGAATAAAATACAAAGACCTGCAACAATTGCACCGATTGAACCAAGCATATCTGAAATAACATGTAAATACGCACCACGCATATTTAAGTTCTCTTTCGTATCGGCACCGCGCATCATAATATATGCAACTAAGATGTTTACAAGTAATCCAATCGTACTGATAATTAACATACCTGTCGTTGAAACTTCAGGCGGATTTTTAAAGCGATCAAATGCTTCATAAAAAATGTATAAAGCTACTAACATAAGTGTAACACCATTCACAACAGCCGCTAAAATTTCAAAACGTTTATAGCCATATGTTTTACCGTTATTCGAAACTTTTTGTGCAATTGTAAAAGCGATAAGCGCTATGGCTAATGATATCGAATCACTTAACATATGCCCTGCGTCGGATAGTAATGCTAAACTATTGGTTAAAAAACCACCAACCATCTCAATAATCATGTACACTGTAATAATAATGAGTGAATACCATAGTATTTTCCGATTATTATTTTGCTCTTCCATTTTCAACACCCCTTTATATGAACATATAATCATATACACATATTATAAGTAAATGGAAGCAAAGTCAAGCTTCCATCTCATCTTTACTCGCTATACTTTTTTTATAAGCAAGCGGGGTTTGTCCCATACGTTCTTTAAACTTCTCAATATAATAGCTTGTACTATTAAATCCCACTTCATAAGCTACTTCTGTAACATTATATTGTTGCAGATAAGTAAGGCTTTTTCGAATTCTATAGTCCATCACATATTGTAATGGTGTTGTATGTAAAATTCGTTTGAAATAACGACAACATTCCGAGCGGCTTAGCTGCCCTGCTTGTGCAATATTTTCTAAAATAATCGTTTCAGCATAATGTGTGTGAATCCATTGGAGCATCTGCTTCATACGCTCATTTTGAATAGGCTGTCTAAGTACAATACCTTGTTGAAATCCTATAATCATCTCTTTCCAAAGCTGTGTTAGATGAATGGTTAAATCAAATTCAAATAACGGATGTTTCGTTTCAAGTAATGTATAGATTGCTTGTAAATGCGCCAACACTTGATTCGACCAACTTGTTGACTTCGTTAATCGCATGTAACTATTGGCTTGCAAATAAGGTTGAACATATGCTGCGTACAATTCATTCGACATTATAAATAGCGGCGAAACATTCAAACAGCGGTAAATACATGGATTTTTTGCATCATCTTTTGCACCATGTAGTTGTGCTTGATTAATAAAAAGCCCTTCTCCTTTTGAAACCGTCATATATTCTTCATTCACTTGAAATTGAGCTTCTCCTTGCAACACGACAATCCATTGCAATTCTTCATGCCAGTGAAGTGGAATATAACCATGTACATTCGCTTGAATCGTTGTTTCATAACAAGCAACAGGTAATGTTACCGTATGATGCTTGGTTAGTTCTTGTAGTTGTGCATTGAGTTGAAAATCGGTAATTTGCACTGTCTCACCTCAATCTTGTTATACTTTTTTCATTAAATTCAGTATTTTCTAAGTAGATTATCCATTATTATAACATGAAGAACGTATAAAAAAGGAGAATCGAGATGAAACGAACTGCTCGAAAAATCGGCCTCATCCTCGTAACAGTGGGCGCTCTCTTTTGGGGTGTCGGAGGAACAGTTGCACAAAAACTATTTCAAAACTATGCAGTTGACGTCAACTGGCTTGTTACAACAAGATTGCTCATCGCTGGTATTTTATTGTTAACTGTACAATTTTTCTTAAAAGACCGAAAACAAATCTTTCAAATATGGCAACATAAACATACAGCATTACAACTCATTATTTTCGGCATCATTGGTATGCTTGCTGTACAGTACACGTATATGATATCCATCAATTATGGGAATGCGGCAGTTGCGACATTATTACAATATTTAGCGCCTGTCATGATTATTCTCTATCTTGTCTTACGTCGACAATCCGTCTTAACAAAAAAAGACGTGATTACCGTAACGCTTGCTCTGCTCGGTTGCTTTTTCCTCTTAACGAACGGTTCCATTTCGAATCTATCCGTCCCAACACCTGCTATTATTTGGGGAATTTTATCGGGCGTCGCACTTGCCTTTTATACATTGTATGCCGTTCGTCTACTCGCTCATTTCGATTCACTCGTCGTTGTTGGTTGGGCAATGGTCATCGGTGGCTTCATGCTTAGTTTCATTCATCCACCATGGGCAGTTGATTTATCACAATTCGATGTAGATGGTTATATCTATCTTATTTTCGTCATCATTTTCGGTACGATGTTAGCATTTTGGTTTTATATCGAGAGCTTACACAGTTTATCACCGAAAGAGACGAGTTTATTAAGTAGTCTAGAACCGCTTGCTGCTGTTTTAACCACCGTGTTCTGGCTACAAGAACATTTCGGTTTTTGGCAATGGATTGGAACAGCTTGTATTCTATTCATGATTTTACTGCTGGCACTCGGTACAAAAACACCTGAACTTTCTGATGATTAAAAAAAGGAACTTCCACACAATCTATACTGTGTAGAAGTTCCTTTTTCATTATAATTCCGCTGGTGTCTGTACTACTTCTGTTTCAGCGTACCACGGATTAAGGTGGACTAACACTTCTGTTACTTCTTCATCGCGCGCCATAATTTGTTTTTTAATTTCACGACAGACATCATGTCCTTGTTGAATCGTTAAGTCTGCTTGAATGCCCACACGTACATCGACTAGTACATAATGTCCATGATTACGCGCACGAATACTATCAATTCGTTTGACATACGTAATTTGCTTTATTGTTTCAAAATATTGATGACTTCTCTCTAACGGAATACTTGCTTCCATTAAAATATCAATCGATTCTTTCATCATACCAATCGCTAATTTTAAAATCAGTAGTGCGACAATGATACCTGCAACAGGATCACCATATGCAGCGTAGGGAATTGCGATAATGTATTGATTAATGAGCGCGATGCCGATACCGACAACTGCTGCTAATGAGGCATAGACATCGGCTAAATGGTCATAAGCTGTCGCAATTAATCCCTTGCTACGTTCTTTTCGTCCAATGCGAATCGTATAGACATAGAGCCATGCTTTCCATAAAAGTGAAATAACGGCTGCAACAAAGGCAAGAATATGTGCTTCTGTCGCTGGTTCAAATAAAGCAAGAATGGATTCATACCCAATATAAACTGCTGCCATCATTAAAATAATGGACACAAAGGCGGAAGATACAACTTCTGCTTTTCCATGTCCATAAGGATGGTCTTCATCTGCTGGTTGATTTGAGATTTTCATGGAGCCTAATGATACCGCAGAAGCAACAACGTCTGCTGCGTTATGTATTCCATCAGCGAGGAGAACTTGGCTCTTGAATACGACGCCTGAAATGATTTTTAAAATCGTTAAACAAATATTGCTAATGACACTCACCCAAGCGGCGAATAATGATTGTTGTTTGTCCAAAAGAACCCCTCCAAATAATGACATCTGATGTCGAAAGTGCTTTCGTATCATATCAAACAAAATCGCTCTTAGTCTATACAAAAATTTTTTCCGTTATTACGTATTTTTTAAATAAAGAAAAAAAGTTTCTTATCGGCAAAAAAGAAGCTTTTATAAAAAAACTAAGCTAAACACTTCATATAAAAGCGTTTAGCTTACTCATTCTTTCCTTTTGGAAAAATTCTTTTCTTTTTCATCTTTTCCTATTACAGAAAAAATAATTCTTTTGGACTAGACGTCTTTCCCCATCATATACAGGTCAAAGTATTGGTCATTCCAATACGTTTCATTCTTCAATGTACCTTCAATAACAAAGCCAAGCTTAATGTAAAGTGCTACAGCCTTTAAATTATCTGCACGCGTATCTAAACGAATCTTCGTAATGAATGGCTGCTCTCTCGCCCATTGAACGAGCTTCTTCATAAGAATTGTACCAATTCCCTTACTGTGTTGTGCTTTTTCAACGACAATACCAAGTTCTGTTACATGACGTGCTTTTATTTTGTGGGATGTTGTCATCGTACCAATCGCAATAATACGTCCTTCATCTTTCACAAGTAGCATATACTGACTATCATCTTGTGCGTCATGTTCAATCGCTTCACGCTGTTCTTCCACTGTTAATGGATATTCATCTTGTTCAAAACTTAAATATGATGTTTCACCACCAACACGATTATAAAATGCAACAATCTCTGCCGCATCTTCTACTGTTGGTTTTATATATTCAACCATGTTCTTCACCCCATACTTATTATACCCAAGCTAAAGTATTCTGGTTAAAAATATTTGTAATATAATTTTTTTGCAGTGAGAACATCTTTTGTGCCATGAACAAACACACGTCCGTCTTGAAATACGACGAGTGTATAAGGCTTTGCATCAATGCGAATGAGATAGTCGTTTTGTGTATAATTTTGCCCTTGTAATGTTTCTGCAAACTGAGCTAAAGACCAATTTTCTCGTTGATTCATACGCAGTTGAACCGTATCACGTCCACACAATATCGCTGTTTTCAGTTGATTGTCTGCTTGTAAATAGGGATGTGTTGCATGAGATGAGCAACAAGGACAAGCTGGGTCTTTTAAGCTTTGTACACGCACTTCGGCTATTTCATTCTTCCATAAATCTGTTGAAATAAGTGTACCGCGTAGTGCATCATATTGTTTTGCTAGAATTTTTAATAGTTCCGTCATTTGCCAGACGACAACTTGTGATACAGCAGGTGCGATAATTCCCGCTGTGTCACACGTCGCACTGCCAAGTGGAATCTTTTGCATTAAACAATGCAAACAGGGTGTCTCATTCGGTAAAAAAGTATAGGAAAGACCGTATGAACCGACACATGCACCGTAAATCCATGGAATCTGTTGCTGATAGGCGAAGTCATTGACTATAAAACGAATATCAAAATTATCTGTCGCATCAATGATGACGTCGACTTGTTTAAATTGTGTTAAAAAAGCAGGACTGACATCTTCTATGTACGCATCAATTTGAACGGATTGATTGATGGCGCGTAGATGTTGATGTGCGGCAACCGCCTTTGGCAAACCTTGTTCAGCATCTTGTTCATGATAGAGTGTTTGACGTTGTAAATTAGAGTAGTCGACATAATCTCGGTCAACAATCGACAGATGTCCAACACCTGCTCGCACACATTGTTCTGTTATTTGACTGCCTAATGCACCAAGACCTATCACAAGGATATGTGCATCTTGTAATGCTTGCTGCCCTGTTGTGCCAATCGGTTCAAACAGAATTTGACGTGAATAACGTACACTATCCAATCGGACTCATTCCTTTTTGCGGACTACTCGCAATACCATATTCTTTTTTCGGAATGGCTCCTGCTTCATAGCCCATGCGCCCTGCTTCAATCGCATACTTCATTGCGCGTGCCATTTGAATTGGATTTTGTGCGCCACTTACTGCTGTATTTAATAAGACACCGTCTGCACCTAACTGCATCGCATAAGCCGCATCTGCTGGTGTGCCAATCCCTGCATCGACAATGACAGGCACTGTTGATTGTTCCATAATGAATTGTAAGTTCAGCGGATTAATAACACCTTGACCTGAACCGATTGGTGAAGCACCTGGCATGATGGCATGTGCACCAAGCTCTTGTAAATGGCGTGCGAGTACCACGTCATCTGACGTATAAGGTAATACGATAAAGCCAAGTTCTAATAATTTCTCTGTTGCCTTCAATGTTTCAATTGGATCTGGTAATAAACTACGGTCACAACCAATCACTTCGACTTTAATCATGTCACATAACCCAGATGCTTTTGCGAGTTGTGCAATTCGAACAGCTTCTTCTGCCGTTTTTGCACCTGCTGTATTCGGTAATAGTGTATATTTTGATACATCAATTTTTTCTAATAAATTCGGTTGTGTCGGTTCAAAAATATTCATACGACGAACTGCGAATGTAAGGATTTCTGTTTCCGACGCTGCAATCGCCTGTTGTTGTACATCAAAATCTGTAAATTTCCCTGTTCCTAATAATAAACGTGATGTGAATTGTTTTTCTCCAATAGTTAACATATTAACCGCCTCCTACGAATGTTACGATTTCGAATGAATCGCTTGGTTGAATTGCTCGTTCATGCTCATCTGCCTGTAAAATGACACCGTTTTGTTCCACGATGATGACTTTCGATTGAAGTGCTAAAAAATCGACAAGTGCTGCGACTGTCTGTACTTCCTCTGGTACATCGATAAAATGACCGTTTACACGTAATTGCACGTATTTGTCACCTCCTCTAATTGATTTGCCATATATTCACCTGTAATGGCACTGAGTAAAATACCATTTCTGTAATGTCCAACCGCACACCATAATCCTTTTGTTGTCGCATGTTGTGCCATAAGTGGTCGTTCTAAAGAACAGTCTGGACGCAAACCTGCCCAGCTCGTTTTAAAGGTCGCCTGTTGAAGTGCTGGTACAAGTTCAAAAGCTTGATTTAATAGATGTTGCACACTCGCTGCTTCCACGTGCTTTGTTACGTCACCTCGCTTCATCGTTGCTCCAATGACGTAATGACCGCCTCGTTTTGGTGCAATATAAAATCGTTCTCGAAATAGTGGCACTTGTAAAATCGGTTCATAACTATGCAAGCAAACGACTTCCCCCTTCACAGGAATCGCTTCAATTTCAAAATGTTGTTGCAGCGGCTGGTTTGATGCGCCCGTTGCTAGTATGATTTGTTTCGTTTCCAACATGCCTGCTGTTGTTTGCACACCACATACTTCTCCTTGCTGTTCTATAATCTGGGTCACTTCCGTATGTTCGTAAATGGCACAACCAAGTGCTGCGGCACTCGCGGCATAGCCTTTTGTTAAGTCCTTTGCAAGTACATGCCCATCATCTCGGCAAAATACACCACCATATAATTTAGATGACACTGCTGGTTCTATCTGCTGTACTTGTGCCATCGTCATCGCTTCACACACTTCACCACACGCACTTTGCCAGTTCATAATGTCATGAATGCGCGCGAGTTCTTGTTCTGTATGAGCGATGCGCAAGATCCCTTTTTGCTCATAACCAATATCAATGCCTGAGAGTGTACGAATTTCTTCTTGAAGTTTCGGAAATAAGCGGCGGCTTTTTTGCGCGAGATGAAAGAGTGGATCTTCCGCATCCCACTCTGCTTGTACACCGAGTAAACCAGCAGCCGCAGATGAAGCACCACTGCCAATCATCTGTTTTTCGATGATGGCTACTCGCTTGTTTCGTTTAGAAAGCGAATAGGCGATTGAACTGCCGATTGCACCGCCGCCAATGATGATGACATCATAATTCTTCATAGTTCTCCCTCATTTCACGATAAATTTTTAATATGTCACAACCATTTTCTGCCTCCCAAAAACCCGAGCGAATCGCTATTCTTTCACTTTTCACAAGATGTACGTTGTGGGGCGTAATCCCTCCTAATGCAATATACGGACGCTTCGCTGTTTGGAGAATATCTGCTGCTAAAGGAATCGCATCTTTTTTACAACTTGTATGAAAAATCGGTGATAACATACATTGATCCGCCTCACTCTTATGTAATTCTTCAATAGAATGAACTGATTCGATAATTGAAAATTCTGAAAAGCGCACGCGAATTACGGGAATAGGTAGACTTCTGTAACCAACTTGAACGGTTTGAATTTGATGTGCATGGGCAACATCTAACCGATCATGGACGACCATTTTATGAAGGGGAAAACCAGCTTGTAGACACTGATCTATAAGCTGGTATAACTCCTTTGCTGTGCGCTCATATTCACGAAAATGTAGCGCGTCTATTTCGGTTTCTGCCTGCATGACACGTTTTACAAACTGTTCATTCGTCTGCTTGCCATCTGAAAGAACATGAATCTTCATCTACTTCACCAGTTCTTTATATAGCTCGTCTGTTGGCACCATTTTGTCGGCAATTTTTTGTTGAACGAGCCACTCATTTTGCTTTTCCCAGCTGGCTGGATTATCCGATAAGAACGGCTCTTCCTTCGTCTCCATCTTATCTGTTACAATCTTCAAGCTTTTTTCCTCGATACTTTTCGTCAGTGGGAATTGGTCTTTCTCTTGATGATCTAATAGAATAGCAAGCGATTCATCTGGATTCTTCTTCGTATAATCAAATCCTTGTTTCGCTGCTTCTAAAAATGCTTTTAATGTTGCTTCGTCTTTCGCAATCGTACGGTCACTTGCTACGAAGACGATTTCATGACTCTTTGGTACACCGAATTCCGATGGGTCCATTGTTGAAATCGGATAGCCCTTTTCCTCCATGACAGGTAGCTCATGGTTAATTAGACCACCTGCTAAAACATCCACTTTTTTCGTAATGAGTGCGGATACTAATTCAAAGCCGACGTCGACTAACTTCACTTGATTCGGGTCGCCCCCATCTTCTTTTACCATCGCTTTAATTGTCGCTTCACTTAATGGTGTACCGCCATAACCAACTGTTTTTCCTTCTAAATCGCGTGGGCGCTGAATATTCGATTCTTTTAGTGACATCAATTGACTAAGTGGTGATTGGACAATCGTACCAATCGACTGAATCGGAACTCCTTCATTCGCACGTGCCATAATGACATCTTGCTGATAGTAAATACCAATGGTTGATTTTCCAGCAGCTGTTAAAGTCAGTGGGTCCGTTGGATTCGATGGATATTGTAGTTTGACATCTAACCCTTTTTCTTTAAAATAACCTTTTTCCATCGCTACATAGAGAAAGCTATGAATCGCATTCGGATACCAATCGAGCATAACCGTCACTTCTTTTAATTCTTTACCATCTTTTGCTTTACTTGAACAACCTGCTAATACGACAACTAACAAACTACATAGTACGAAAAATTTCATCAAACGCATTAATCTTTCCTCCAAACGATATATTTTTTTCAATGATTCGAATGATGAAGACAGCGATGATCGCCATCGTAGATAATAGAACGATGGGCGCAAATACACCTGCTCCGTCTAACTGTGTCATCATTCGTTTACTGAAGTAACCGAGACCTGCCTGTGCTCCGAGCCACTCCCCAACAGCTGCGCCGATAATACTGAGCGGTACAGCGATTTTAAAAGCAGAGAATAGCTGTGGTAGCGCTGACGGAAGTTGTAGCTTCCAAAAAATTTGCCATTTTGTCGCCCCGTACGTTCGCATGAGTTCTTCTAGTTCACGCTTTGTGCTACGCAGTCCATCAAACATACTCATCGCAATCGGGAAAAACGCAATGAGGACGGTCACAAGCACCTTACTCCAAATCGTGTAACCGAACCATAAAACAAAAATGGGCGCGAGTGCTGTAATGGGAATCGTCTGTGACGCGACGAGTAGCGGATAGAATGCGCGCTCCGACCAATGACTGAGGTGCATCATAATCGCGAGACCAATGCCTAAAATAATTGAAATTAGTAAACCAATCCAAAGTACTTGTAGTGTTGCAGGTAAATGGACGGTAAATAGAGCTTCTCTAAAATCCCACATCTTTTGTAAGATGGCCGTTGGAGACGGTAAGATGTACATCTCATTTAGCCAGCGCGCAAATACTTCCCAAATGAGTAGCAGTCCAACACTCACATAAATCGCAGGTGCATTTTTTCTCATAATTGCTGACGTCCTTGTTGCAACATTTGAATCAGTTGTTGCTTCACGTCTTGCACCTCCTTACTTGCTAAATCTGAACGCTGTCTTTTATGTTCCATTGGGACAATCGTTTCGTGTAGCGTATGAATTGGTGTCTGCTGTACAGTTAGAATACGATCTGATAAATAGAGCGCTTCATCCACATCATGCGTAATAAATAAAATGGTTTTACGCCATTTCTTCGCTTGTATGTATAACCAATCTTGTAACTCCATCTTCGTCAGTGCATCGAGCGCACTAAATGGTTCATCGAGTAACAGTACATCTTGTGAAGCATTCAATGCACGAATGAATGCAACACGTTGACGCATGCCACCCGATAAGTCTTTTGGTTTTTTATGCATGTAAGCTCCTAGACCAAATTCCTCGAGTAACGCCTTACTCTGTTCTTCTGCTCTCTTTTTCGGTATTCGCTGACATTCTAATGGCAACAATGTATTTTGTAATACGGTTCGCCAAGGGAGCAGTAAATCTTGCTGTGGCATATAGCCTACAGGTTGTTTCGCTACGGTCACTTGTCCCGACTGTGCCTGAGATAGACCTGTAATGAGACGAAAAATCGTACTTTTTCCGCAACCACTCGGACCAATTAACGAAACGAATTCACCTTCTTGAATGGAAAAATGAACATGGTCTAAAATGGGTTGTTCTTCGTAACGAAAACAGACATCTTGTAAAGCTAAACTCTCCAATGATCTTCCTCCTCTATAAAAAAAGCCATCTCGACAAAGAATCGAAATGGCTGCAAATGACAGAATCATCGCATGCCACTTCCCTACGCTAGTCCGAACTAGATCAGGTAATAAGGGTTAAGGTGTCGAAACCTCTCTCAGCACGTAAAAACGGCACCCCTAGTGGTGAAGCATTATGAAATTAGAAAAAGCCCCTGTCTCCATACACGTATCGAAACAGGGACCTGAAATTGTTTTTTCGGTCGAAACGGCTTCCCTACGCTAGTATGAACTAGATCAGGTTGAAAGAATCCAGAGCTTACGGCTCCATCTCAGCTGGCAACACCAGCACTCCTAGCACACTATGATTTTGTTAAGGTGAGTATAGCACTCCCTAGTAATTTATGCAATAGTTGGTTTTATTTTCATTACCAAAGTGGTTTGTCCTCTTTGTCGACACGAATAAAGAGCGGTGAAAATAAAATAAAGTAAATCATATAAACGATGATGACACCAATAATATACGCTATGTGAATTCCGTATAGATTCGCTCCGATTGACAATGCGCCTAACACAAGACTTAGCAGGAAGCTTTGTAGATCAATGCGCCTTTTATTTAAATAAATCGGTTGTGCACAATATTCACATGTTTGATATTTCTTCATACCCCACTGAAGTTTCCACGCCGTCCGATAGTCGAGCACTTCGTCGCAATGTGGACAAGTTACCTCCTCACGATTTTTCATGACAAGCCATAAAATAAAGCTTAAAACAATAAAAGCAATTCCTACGTATAGAGCGTTTTGATTACGGTACAGTATAAAAATAAATATTGTAAAGGCATATGTGTACCCCAGTATATCTTTCGTTCCTTCTAATAACTTCATGGCATTTGGACGGCTCATTCGAATATGGTTTTTATTGAATGTACCAATAATTGATACAAATATACCGATTAATACACAATAAAAAATATTTTGGGTTTTCAAATAGATATACCCTGCTAATAACAAGTTCAAAAAGAGGATTATTTTCCCGAAGATATTTTTCACTTTATTTTGATATTCATAGGATTCTTTCTTCTCTTTTTCAATGAATAATGTTGAAAATAAAGTGGTCATACAGAAAATAAATGCGATGAGTGCTATCTCCATAACACTTGGTTTTAATTTGAAAAAGAGTTCCGTTTCCTCTACACTGTCAGCCCATTTATAAATCTTATCTGTATCAAGTTCTTTTACATAATACTGTGTATCCTCGTCATTCGAAAATAGTAAAAAGGTTTCGACTTCGTTGTTCTCTTTCGTTACTTCGACAACATAGTATAAAGAAGGTGGTTCTATTTCTTTTTTTATAACAGGACTCGCCTTTAATTTTTTTTGAAATGCTTCAAATTTAGAAGAAGATAGTTCCCGCTCGCTTGAAAACCATCGATTCGTTAATGTTGTTCCGTCTTCTTCATAACGTGCTTCTGTATCAATTCGAATCGACTGAATTCCATCTTCAGCTTGTCCAACACGTGTCGTTTGTTGTTGGAAAATCATAAGAAGAATGCCAGCGAATACGACCATCATACAAGCAGTTAATAGGAGTGGTTTATAGATGACTTTTCTTCTCTCTTTTTTTCCTTTTTGAATCATTCGCTCTTTTGCCTGTTCTGACATTTTATATTGATTCATCTCTCGTTGAAATGATTGTTTAAAATTCTTCATCAAAATAAACCTCCTTTAACGATTGTTTGAGTTGCTGTTTCGCACGCTGGTGACGCGTTTTTACAGTGTTCAGTGGAATCGATAAAATCTCACTAATTTCTGCAAGCGTATATTCCTCAAAATAATGAAATAAAATAATGGCACGATACTTTTCATCTAGTTGTAAAACAGCATCTACTACTTCTCCATTTCTTTCTTTTCTTCCATAAAGATTCGCTGGGTTAATCGTCGAATCGCCTATGTCGACTTCCTTCTCTTTTGTAAAAAAGATGCGCCACTTCCCTTTCTTTTTTCGTAAATAATCTTGACTTTTATGTACCGTTATTTTGGCTAAATAGGTCTTTAAAGAGGCGCGTTGTTCAAAAGCATGTTCATTTCGATAATGTGCGAGTAGAACATCTTGTACAATTTCTTCTGCTGCTCCGCAGTCTTTTACATAAATAAAAGCGACACGATAACAATAATCTGCATATGCCTCAATCAGTTCTTCCATCGTCATATTTTCACCCCTTCACCTCTATCGTCGCATACTTTTTATAAAAGGTTTCATTTTTTTGAAAATATTTTTAAAAATAAAAAAGCTATCTATTGAATGATTGGGAATCCCTAACGTCCATAGATAGCTTATCGTAATTTATACAGTTTGTGCTTTACGTTGCTCGAATTTTGAAATGTATTCTTCGTATTGGAACGTCAACGAAATTTCATCCCAACCGTTGATTAACATTTTTTTATAGTAAGGATCGATGTCAAAACGATAAACATCTTCACCCGCTGTTACGGTTTGCTCCTCTAAATTTACAACGGCTTGTAAATCTTCTGCCTCTGCTTTTGCTAAAATCACCTCTACTTGTTCAACAGGTAACTCAATCGGCAAAATTCCATTCTTGAAGCAGTTATTATGGAAAATATCTGCAAAACTTGGTGCAATAACAACGCGGAAACCGTAGTCTAAAATCGCCCATGGTGCGTGTTCACGCGATGAACCACACCCGAAGTTATCATGTGCTACTAAAATAGATGAGCCATCATATTTTGGCTGATTTAATACGAAGTCTTGGATTGGCTGATCATTTGCATCAAAACGCCAATGATAGAATACATATTGGCCAAAACCTGTACGTTCAATACGTTTTAAAAACTCTTTTGAAATAATCTGATCTGTATCGACATTTTTACGATTTAACGGTGTCACAATACTTTTTACGATATTAATTGGTTCCATACAATTCCCCTCCTATACAGGTACGTTCATTACTTTTCGTACATCAACAAAATGGCCTGCGATTGCGGCTGCGGCTGCCATTGGTGGACTTACAAGGTGTGTACGTGATCCTGCACCTTGACGACCTTCAAAGTTACGATTCGATGTAGAAGCACAACGCTCACCTGCAGGTACAACGTCTTCATTCATTGCTAAGCACATCGAACAACCTGATTCACGCCACTCAAATCCTGCATCTAAGAAGATTTTGTCTAAACCTTCTGCTTCTGCTAATTGCTTCACAGAATAAGAACCTGGTACGACAATGGCACGTACACCATCTGCTACTTTTTTACCTTGAATAACTTCTGCAGCGGCACGTAAATCGTGTAGACGAGAGTTTGTACAAGAACCGATGAATACATGTTGAATTGCGATGTCTTCGATTGGTGTTCCTTGTTCTAAATCCATATATGTTAGTGCTTTTTCAAGCGCTTGACGGTCTGATTCATCTGCTAAATCTTTTGCAAATGGAACTGTTTTTGAAATCCCTGTACCCATTGAAGGGTTTGTTCCCCATGTAACGAATGGCTCAATTTCAGAACCATCAATAACGACTGTACGATCATACGTTGCATCTGCGTCTGTTGCAAGTGCTAACCATTCTTTTGCAGCCTGTTCAAATGCTTCGCCCTGTGGTGCGTATTTACGTCCGCGTAAATATTCAACCGTTGTTTCATCTGGACTAATTAACCCTGCTTTTGCACCTGCTTCAATCGACATATTACAAATCGTCATACGTTCTTCCATTGATAATTGATGGATGGCATCACCTGTAAATTCTGCAATGTATCCTGTACCAACATCAATGCCGAATTTTGCGATGATTGCTAAAATGACATCTTTTGCTGTTACACCGAAACCAAGTTCGCCTGTTACACGAATTTCTAATGTTTTTGGCTTTGCTTGCCATAGTGTTTGTGTGGACATGACATGTTCTACTTCTGATGTACCAATCCCGAATGCAATCGCACCGAATGCACCATGTGTCGATGTATGTGAATCACCACATACGATTGTTTTACCTGGTTGTGTTAAACCAAGTTGTGGTCCAATAACGTGAACAATCCCTTGATCTGGATGCCCCATATCAGCTAATTCCACACCGAATTCTTTACAGTTATCTGCAAGTGTTGTAATTTGCTTTTTTGCAATTGGGTCATTGATCGTTGGTAAATTCTTCGTCGGTACGTTGTGATCCATTGTCGCAAATGTTAAATCGGGACGACGTAATACACGATTATGTAAACGAAGTCCTTCAAATGCTTGTGGTGACGTTACTTCATGTACTAAATGTAAATCAATATATAATAAATCCGGCTTTCCGTCCTCTTGATAGACAATATGTTGATCCCATACTTTTTCAATAATATTTTTTCCCATGTTCTTCACCTCATCATCATTAAATAAATGTTTGTTCTTTTACATAAGCTGGTTCGATTTCATGTAATACTTTTTCTGTCCAGTCATTTGTAGAGAGTGTTTCTACACCTTTTGGCGCCATATCACCTGTAAAGAATCCTTTTTCGTAAACAGCTGCTACTGCGTCTTCAATTGCTTTTGCTTCTTCTAATAAGCCAAATGAATATTGTAACATCATCGCTGCCGAAAGAATTGTTGCTGCTGGGTTTGCAATCCCTTTACCAGCAATTTCAGGTGCTGAACCATGTACTGGCTCGTATAAACCGAAGTTATCTGCACGCATACTTGCAGAAGGTAATACACCTAATGAACCTGTAATAACCGATGCTTCGTCACTTAAGATGTCACCAAACATATTCTCTGTCACAATGACATCATATTCTGCAGGTGCTGTAATTAGCTTCATCGCTGTTGAATCAACTAAACTATGCTCTACCTCTACATCTGGATATTGTGCTTTTTTCTCATCTACGATATCACGCCATAAACGTGATGTATCAAGTACATTGGCTTTATCAACCGATGTTAGTTTTTTACGACGTAATCGTGCTAATGTAAAAGCATTATCGACGATTCGTTCGATTTCTTCTCTTGTATAAGTTAATGAATCAAGTGCTTCGTTCTCGGTACGATGACGTTCTCCAAAATATAAACCGCCTGTTAATTCTCGAACGATTAGAAGATCAACATCTTTCACAATATCTTCTTTTAAAGGAGATGATTTGAGCATCGACGGAATCGCTTGCACAGGTCGTAAATTAGAAAATAAGTCGAAGTGTTTACGGATGCGGAGTAGTCCTTTTTCTGGGCGTAAATCTGATGGGTTATGATCCCATTTCGGTCCACCAACTGCGCCTAATAAAATAGCGTCGCTTTCTTCACATAGTGAAATCGTATTTTGTGGTAGTGGATCTTGATATTGGTCAATGGCTACACCGCCAATTGCACCATATGCAAAATGAAATTGATGATCATACTTTTGCGCGATTGCACCTAATACTTCAACAGCCGCAGTTACTACTTCTGGGCCAATACCGTCTCCTGGTAACACTGTAATTTTCTTTTCCATTATAATTTCCCCCTTAAATCAAATCGTGCGAAAATAACAAGTATGGAGTGCTATGTGGGAAGCATATACTTCCCACACCCCATATTTTATTATTTTGTTACAACTTCTTTGTTTACTTTTTGTCCAACGAATGGCATCATTTCACGTAATTTAGCGCCTACTTCTTCGATTTGGTGATTGCGTACTGCTTGTTTTTTCACTGAGTACTGTGGACGATCATTTTCGTTTTCAGCAATCCATTCTTTCGCAAATTTACCTGTTTGGATATCTGTTAATACGTCTTTCATTGCTGCTTTAGAAGCTGCTGTTACAACGCGTGGACCTGAAACATACTCGCCCCACTCTGCTGTATCAGAGATTGAATAATTCATGTTGTCGATTCCACCTTCGTACATTAAATCAACGATTAATTTTAATTCGTGGAAACATTCGAAGTAAGCGATTTCTGGTTGGTAACCTGCTTCAACTAATGTTTCGAAACCAGCTTTTACTAATTCAACTGCGCCACCGCAAAGTACAGCTTGCTCACCGAATAAGTCTGTTTCTGTTTCTTCTTTGAATGTTGTTTCAAGAACGCCTGCGCGAGCTGAACCAATTCCTTTAGCCCAAGCTAGAGCTAAATCTTTCGCTGTACCTGTTGCATCTTGGTAAATACCGATTAATGCTGGTACACCTGCACCGTTTTGGTACGTACGACGAACTAAGTGTCCTGGACCTTTTGGTGCGATTAAGAATACATCCACGTCTGCTGGTGGTACGATTTGTTGATAATGAACGTTGAAACCATGTGCGAATACAAGTGCGTTACCTGCTTCTAAACCGTCTTTGATTTCTGCTTCATATACTTCTTTTTGACGCTCATCTGGAAGTAAGATCATGATTACGTCTGCTTCTTTCGCTGCTTCTGCAACTGTTTTTACAACTAAACCATCATTTTTAGCGCGCTCTGCTGATCCACCTGGGCGAATACCTACGCGTACGTCGAAACCTGATTCTTTAAGGTTTAATGCATGTGCATGACCTTGTGAACCGTATCCGATTACTGCGATTTTTTTGTCCTTTAAGATTGCCTCGTTGATATCTTGGTTATAATACATTTTTACCATTGTAAATTCCCCCTAATATTGTTTGTTTTATTATAAAATCGAAAGATGCGGTGCAGGTTTTACTTGAGCCTCTCGAACAAATGCTGTAACACCCGTTCTTGTTAACTCTTTAATACCATATGTTTTCATAAGTTCAATAAATGCATCGATTTTTTCAGGATTACCGACAATTTGATACGTAACAACACTTTTACCTATATCGATAATCGTTCCTCTAAACGGTTCGACAATTGCATTAATTTCTGCGCGCAAATTCGGTGGAGCAACAACTTTAACGACTGCTAGTTCCCGCATAACAATTGATTTATCCGTAATATCATTCACTTTTAGGACATCAATTTGTTTTGAAACTTGTTTGACAAGCTGTTCAATTTTCTGCTCATCATCTACATTGACGATGAATGTCATTTTCGAAATGCCCTCTTGTTCGGTGTGGCCCACCGTAATGCTCTCAATGTTGAATTGACGTTTCATCAAGAGACCTGTCACTCGATTGAGTACACCACTTTGATTGATTACTGTCACGGTAATTACTCTTTTCATCCCTTTGTCACTCCAATCATTTCTGAAATTCCTTTTCCAGGAGCAACCATTGGTGTTACTAGCTCTAACTGCTTCACTCGGATATCAATTAACATGGCTTCATCAGATAAAATTGCTGCTGATAATTGCGATTCTAATTGTTCTGGGTCATCAATTAGACAACCTTTAATACCATATGCTTCCGCTAATCTCACGAAATCAGGTTGAACTGGAATTAATGAAGAAGAATAACGCTCTTCATAAAATGTTTCTTGCCATTGTCGAACCATCCCTAAACATGAATTGTTCAAAATAACAATTTTCACTGGTAAATCAAATTCTTTTAATAATGCAAGTTCTTGTAAAGTCATTTGGAAACCAGCATCTCCTACAACTGAAACTACTTTCTTTTCAGGGAAAGCAAATTGTGCTCCGATGGCAGCTGGGAAACCAAATCCCATCGTACCAAGTCCACCGGATGTTACCCATTGCTGATCTTGCTTGAATTTATAGTATTGCGCTGTCCACATTTGATGTTGACCAACATCAGTCGTAATAATCGCCTTACCTTCTGTTACTCGACTGATGATTTCTAGTGGTTGCTGTGGCAGGATTTCTCCGTTTGCAGCTTCCTTGTCATACCAAAGTGGATATTGTTCCACACATTGCGCTAAGTATTCCTGCCATTTTGAAGTATCTTGGACATGAATTTCTTTTGATAGTAACGCCTGAAGTGCTAGTTTCGCATCGGCCACGATCGGTACATCCGTCGGAACATTTTTGCCGATTTCAGCAGGATCGATGTCGATATGAACAATTTTGGCATTTTGAGCAAATTTATCTAACTCCCCTGTTAAGCGGTCATCGAATCTTGCGCCGATATTGATGAGTAAATCACTTTCCGTAATCGCCATATTTGCAGCAAAAGTGCCATGCATTCCTGCCATTCCTAAAAATTGAGGATGTTCTCCATCAATTGAACCTAATCCTAAAAGTGTATTTACTACAGGAAGATTGTATTTTTCTATAAATTCAGTTAATTCAGAAGAAGCATCAGCAGCTAAAACACCTGCACCTGCTAATACTAAAGGCTGTTCTGCTTCTTCTAATAGCGCAATCGCCTTTTTAATTTGTAAGAAGTTCGGTTGTGTGGTCGGCTGATAGCCTGGTAAATGAATCGGTGCATCGTCATCAAATTGTTCTGCATCGAATACTGTATTCGCGATATCTTTTGGAATATCTACTAATACTGGACCTTTACGACCTGTATTGGCGATATGGAATGCTTCTTTAATAATTCGCGGTAAATCTTGAACATCTTTCACTTGATAATTATGCTTTGTAATCGGTTGCGTAATCCCTACAATATCTGCCTCTTGGAAAGCGTCAGTTCCGACAACTGTCGTAGCAACTTGCCCGGTAAAAACGACAAGAGGTAGTGAATCCATCATCGCATCTGTAATACCTGTTACGAGATTTGTAGCACCTGGTCCAGAGGTCGCAATAACTACTCCTGGTTTACCAGTAACTCGTGCATAACCTTCAGCAGAGTGAATCGCACCTTGCTCATGTCGCGCTAAAATATGTTTTAATGGGTTACGATATAATGCGTCGTAAAGCGGTAATACTGCACCACCTGGATAACCGAAGATAATTTCAACTTGTTGCTTATGCAGCGCATCAATAAATACATCTGCACCTGTCATTTTAGTTCGAGGTGTGACTTCTTTCGAAACACCCGTATCGATTTGATTTGTTGTTTCAACTTGAGTTTGAGCATTCATTTATGGATCCTCCCTTGTTATTATCACATGTATAAAGAAAAAAGCTTTTTCATCCACGCAAAAGAAAACCTTCACGTAGGGATGAAAAAAGCTTTTCATGGTACCACCCTTATTTGCAGAAAAATCTGCCTCTTGAGATTGAATGAACAATCTCTTTACTTAACGAGCACAAAAGTATGCGCCCGAGGTTATCTAATAACTAATGTAGCGTTTAATAACCCACTCCGAGGGGATGTCAGTTTTGGCTATACTACCGGCTCACAGCAACCCGGCTCTCTGAAAATATAGATGGTCAAAACCTTTAACCTCATCAACGTTTTATATTATTTAATTATTTTGAATTTTTAGAATTTCATAACGCCACCTGTAGAAGCAGATGTGACAAGATGTGAATAACGTGCTAACCAACCTTTTTTAATCTTTGGTTCAAATGTAGGTAAGTTTTGACGACGCTCTTCCATTTCTTCTTCTGATAGTTCCACATTCATCGTACGGTTTGGTAAATCAATTGAGATGATATCACCGTTTTGTACAAGAGCTAGTGGACCACCTTCAGCAGCTTCTGGCGAAATATGTCCGATTGAAATACCGCGTGATGCGCCTGAAAAACGTCCGTCTGTAATAAGTGCGACGTCTTTTCCAAGTCCGCGACCTTGAATCGCAGATGTTGGAGCTAACATTTCCGGCATACCTGGACCGCCTTTTGGACCTTCATATCGAATGACGACAACATGTCCTTTTTGAACTGTACCATCATCAATTTTTTCTTGTGCTTCTTCTTGTGAGTTGAACACAATCGCTTCTCCACGGAATGTTGTAATCGATGGATCAACAGCTCCTACTTTGATTACAGCTCCATTCGGTGCAATGTTACCGAATAAAATCGATAAGCCACCAACTTTACTGTACGGATTGTCTTTTGTGCGAATCACTTGAGTGTTTGTAATGTTAGCATCTTTTACATTGTCGCGCAATGTTTTTCCTGTAACCGTTATACGGTCGGCTGTAATCGCTCCTGGAATGGATACTAATTCGTTAATAATAGCAGAAATACCACCTGCTAAATGGACATCGTGCATGGATACGTCTGAAGCTGGCATAATTTTAGCTAAATAAGGAATTCGCTTCGCTACTTCATTAATATCTTCAATGTTGTAGTCAATTCCTGCTTCATGCGCAATCGCAAGCGTATGTAAAACGGTATTCGTTGAACCGCCCATTGCCATATCTAATGCAAACGCATCATCAATCGCTTCTTTTGTCACAATGTCGCGTGGTTTAATGTCTTTTTTAACCATCTCGACTAAATGAATCGCGGCTTGCTTAATTAGCTCATAACGTTCTTCAGAAGTTGCGACAATCGTTGCATTTCCTGGAACAGTCATTCCTAGCATCTCCATCAACGAGTTCATCGAGTTTGCAGTAAACATACCCGAGCACGAACCACATGTTGGACAAGCATTTTCCTCAATATCTAGTAATTGTTCTGCTGACATTTTGCCTGATTTGTATGCGCCAACACCCTCAAATACAGATGTAAGTGACAGTGCTTCACCATCAGCTGATACGCCCGCTTCCATTGGACCGCCTGTAACAAAAATCGACGGTACATTCGTACGAACAGCTGCCATAAGCATACCTGGCGTGATTTTATCGCAGTTTGGAATATAGAATACACCGTCAAACCAGTGTGCATTAATTACGGTTTCTGCTGAATCTGCAATTAACTCACGACTTGGTAATGAATAACGCATACCGATATGTCCCATCGCAATTCCATCATCTACACCGATTGTATTGAATTCGAATGGTACACCACCAGCTTCAATAATCGCCTTTTTCACCATCGCACCGAACTCTTGTAAGTGCTTGTGTCCTGGAATGATGTCGATATATGAGTTACATACACCGATAAATGGCTTTTCTAAATCTTTTGTCTTAATCCCTGTAGCATAAAGTAAGCTACGATGTGGCGCTCTGTCCACACCTAATTTGATCATATCACTACGCATGCTGACACCGCCTATTTTTCTTAAGTTGTTAGTTTATACTTTTGTACCGTCTTGCTCGACGATTTTTCGGAACGTCTTGAGTAGGTCGTTTGTGACTTTTCCAGGCTTTCCTGTACCAATGACACGTCCGTCCACTTCAATAACAGCGATAACTTCCGCTGCTGTTCCTGTTAAAAACACTTCGTCAGCCACGTATACATCATGTCGAGTAAAGATTTCTTCCTTCGCCTCATAACCTTGCTCACGTGCAATTTCAAGAATCGCATTACGTGTAATTCCCTCTAAGGCACCTACATAGCCAGGAGGTGTAATCAGCTCTTTGCCTCGCACGATGAAAATATTATCTGCTGAGCCTTCTGCTACATATCCTTCTGAATTCATCATGAGCGCTTCTGGAACGCCTGCTAAATTCGCTTCAATCTTGACGAGTACATTATTTAAGTAGTTGAGTGACTTTGTTTTTGGACTCAATACATCTGAACGATTACGACGACTTGATGCTGACACAATCTTAATGCCCGTCTCATATAATTCTTCTTTAAATAGAGCGAGTGGTTCTACAATAACAATGACACTCGCTTTTTTACAACTTGATGGATCAATCCCTAAGTTGCCGACGCCTCTCGTAACAACTAAACGGATATACGCACTTTTCAATTCATTTACGCGAACAGATTCAACTACAATCTCTGTCATTTCTTCAATTGTGTAAGGGATTGTGAGTAGAATCGATTTTGCTGATTCATATAAACGAACTAAATGCTGTTTTAAACGAAAGATATTTCCGTTGTAAACGCGAATGCCTTCAAAAATACCATCTCCATATAGAAGACCATGATCATAGACTGAAATTTTTGCATCTTCTTTTGCAACAAACTCTCCATCTAAAAATATCTTTTGTTCTGTCATTTCGTTCACATCGCTTTCCCTTTGAAAATTTTATTTGGTCGTTTCAAATACGTTTTTTAAATTGTTATTATCATAGTGCGTTTTTCCAGTTACGTCAATACTATATTTTAAATTATTAAACAATTCTAAAAAATGAATCTTCATTGAATACGTTTTCATCCTTATATCTGCTCGAAATTGTCATAATTCCTTAAAAAACAATATTTTTTAGAAAACTTTAATAATTCTAAATCAAAAGACAAATAAGACGCATCTACTACGTAAGCTGGAATAATCCCTTGAAATATGGCGTTAAAAAAACACCTTGTGGTTCTACTTTTTGACGTTCTTCTAAAAAGAGTAGAAGTTGTGGATAGGCTTGTTGTAACTGCTCATAATCTAGTTCATTCATCTTACCAAAATGCGGGCGCCCTTTATATTTTTTCATGAGTGTATGCACCCACTTAAAGTAAGGTTCTTCGTCCATACCTTGATACATATGAAATGCAAAATAGGCTGTATCTTGTTCTTGCGTTGGACTAAGAAAGCCACGTTCTCCTTTTGCAACACGAATCTCAATCGGAAAATGAACAGTAAACGGATGCGATTTAAGTACAAAATGTATTTCTTCTAAAACAGCTGTCATTTGTTCAATGGTAACTGCATATTCCATCTCGACGAATCGTACTTGACGTTTAGACGGAAAAATTTCATAACTAAGTCCTCTTTTCCAACCATTTGGAAAAGCATTCGCTGCCAGTTCACTAACCCATTTCGTCGCTTTCGGATACCACTTACAAGTCGTAGAGAGCGCTTGAAATAATGTATTTTCGATAAATTTGATCAATTTGGTGCTGAATATAGGGTTTGCTTTGATTGGATGGCTCGACTTGTCGCATCGTCTTCAACTGCATTTTCATTTGTCCGGGAAAGTAGAACCATTCCGCATGACGATGTGCCTGCGTAATTAAATGGGCGTTTTTTAAAGTATCTGCTACATCGACATGACGTGAAACGTATTGCAGTGCATAGAGTGGAACAGCTTGGAATGTCACGTAGACAATCACGCCAAGTAGACCGAGCGAAAGATGGAGGGATTGTGAGAGTGCATCTGAACTGCGCGTCACTTCCTGTAGCTTCCCTGTCCATCTATAAATCCCCATTTCACTACTTGATTAGAAAGCGAGGTGAGCTTTAAACCTGTACCATGTGTACCTGTTGAGATGGCTCCGGCAATCGTTTGCTCTGCAATGTCGCCCATATTCTCAAGTGCCAAATTATAACGTGCTAAAATCGGTCCTACTTCATGTAAGTAAGTGCCACCCCAAAAAGTCGCTTGTTGTGTTACCGCATCTACATCTAATAAACCACGCATATGATGAAGTGATACTAGATGTTGCTCTGGTTTTGCTACCGGACTGAAAGAATGTGCCGCGCCAACCGAGCGAACCACCCCCTTTTTTTCATACACCTGTGAAACGAATGTACATATTTCTTCAATCGTCTGTGGTTCATGTGGTGTGCAGCCTTCTTTTTTTACACTCCCTGCCCAGTTTTCAAAACGTCCTTGTCACATCTTTTTTATAGAAAGCATTGTCCATCCCCCCTGTATGTGTTAAACGCTCCTTTATATTTTTCACTGCGTACGAGGTGAAGTGCTTTAAAATGTTCGCATAATTCACCAGCCTTTGCATGTCGAAAATAAACTGTATCTCCAATTTCATAATGCTCTTTCGTACTCACTTTTAAAGGTGTTTGTACTTCCCCAGCCCCTTCAGTTGGATAATAAGTGAGACCTGCACTTAAAATTGTCGGCTCTCTTTGTTCTGAAATACCTGAAGCGATATAACCCCCACCATGACAAACAATCGTATCTGATGTCGGCTTTCGCGTAACACGTAATGCGAAGCCAGCAGCCAATTCCAACTTTACTGATTTATGAAAATCAAAAATAGACGGTGCATAGAATCCAGAACCAATTGTTACTTCCGTTACTTCTTTACTATTCGCTGTGAACGCCAAACTACCTGTGCCACCACCATTTACAAATTGTAAATCTCCTACTTTTTGCTTTACGAGTGCCACCATTTGTTGCCTTAACTTCGTTACCTTCTCTTTTGTTTGTTGCTGTAATTGTTGGATCATTAAGCCTTTCGCTTTATTTTTCAGCTGATTTTGAACACCAGCTAATTGCGCTTCGTACCCCATAACCCCAACAATTTCAAGTGAGGACATCGCTTGAAGTTGATCGATTAATAACGAAGCATCATCAACTGTCGTAATCGATGAACGACGCGTGCCAAAATAAACAATAGGTGTTTTAATCGATAGATTTAAATCAATACACACATTCACTTTGACTTCTTGTTCTTTTGCAATTTGGTGGAGCCAGCCTGCTTGCGCAAGTGCATCAATCATAAAGGTGATATCCTTCCCTTTTTTAATCCATTTGCATAAATTTCGAACAGCTTCTGTTTCATAAACAGGATAGCCAATTAAAAAATGATTGAGTCCCTGTTGTGCTAAATAGTCTGTTTCTGCTGCTGAATATGTCATATATCCACACATATACGGTACATGTTCTTCTAAATAACGAAGTACTTCCACTGACCGTACACTTTTAGTCGCAATACGGACGTGCTTTTCTTTTGCTTGGAGAGAGAGAGTTGTAATATTTGCATCCAGTGCATCTAAATCGAGCCACGCAAATGGGCGCTCAAGTGTTTCAAAAACTTTTTTATATTTCTTCAATGTAAAAAACACCTCCATTTCATTAAATACCCATTCAAGAAAAAAAAATACTCCTTTATTTGAGAATCAAACGAATTCGTTCAGATTTCAAATAAAGGAGTAAATTATGTGTATGTGTATGTTCATATTATACATCAATGAAATTCATAGAAATCAATCGCAAAGTTGAGAATCACTAATGTATTGATTGCTAAGAAAAGTAAAGCCTGACGATTTAATTTTTTTGTTTCTAAAAATTCCATTGTAAAAACCTCCCTTGTTTTTGAATTGTTCTTATTATAAATCTTGAAAAATAAAAAGTAAAACATTTTGTCTATTTTGTGACAACTTTTTTTCAATCTTTTGTCTTCGTTTGTCTACTCCCTTATAATGATTGAAAAGGAGTGGATTAATTTTATGAAAAAAGCATTACTTGTTATTGATTACACACGTGACTTTGTCGCGACAGATGGCGCTTTAACGTGTGGGATTCCTGGTCAATTGATTGAACAATGTATTTCGAGCTTGATTCAAACTTTTCATACGCAAGGAGAATGTATTTTTTTCTTGAATGATTTACATCAAGAGCAGGATCCACATCATCCAGAATCTTCTCTATTCCCACCACATAATATAGAAGGAACAGATGGACGACTCTTGTATGGCTCCATTCAAACAATTTACGAAAAAATAAAAAGTCAACCGAATGTTTTTTCGATTGATAAAACGCGTTATAGTGCTTTTGCAGGTACTCCACTTGCTCTTTTATTAAATGAAAGAGGTATTCGCGAACTAACGCTTGTTGGAGTTTGCACGGATATTTGCATTTTGCATACAGCAGTCGACGCTTATAATCTCGGCTACGATTGCACTATTTATACAAAGGGTGTCGCAAGTTTTAATAAGACAGGACATGAATGGGCATTGCAACATTTTCAATCGAGTCTTGGTTTCACGATTGAACATGATTAATTTTAAAATAAAAAATACAGAAGATGACATGAAAAATTATGTCGTCTCCTGTATTTATTTTAATTGATGATTTGTATTATTGTCGTGTGCATGGTATCACTGTTGAATAATTTAGTCGTGCAGTTGTCTTGGTCTCTCTAAATAAACCCAATAAAATGCATATATCTTTTGAAGTTTATGTTGTCTCATTTGTTTTTTCAATCGCTGATACCATAAAAACAATCCAAAATAAATAAACAACCCAGCTAACCCACATTCAATTAAGAAAAGGGGCATCTTTTCAAAAAACACATGAAATCCAACAATAAAAAAGAGTGCTATCATGAATAAACCAGCAGCTATACAGGCTATAATCGGTACCCATGAAATTCGATGCACGCTATGTTTGAAGCTCATACTTTCCATCTCTCTCCATATCTACTTTGTCGCAACAAAAAAAGGAACAACGAAATGTAGCTCCTTTTTTTGATTCTATACTTGTTGATTCTTAGAAGTCTAACGGTAGATGAACCGCTTTACGCGAATCCATCGTTGTTAAAAAGTTTACGATTGGGCGTAATTGTTGTTTTAATACATACCAACCGTCTTCATACATCTTTTGTGAAGCAGCTTCCATATCAATTTGACCTTCCATGTCAATTGTGAAATAACCACTAATCGTTGCTTCGATATGACGACGGAATTGTAAATCGATTAAATCAATTTGACCAATAATTTGTGCGCCTTCTAAGTCTTCTGAGAAACCCACTTTAACGTCTTTTACAAGATGATACTCATCATCATCGTCAACGTCCACTTGTTTTTCTTCTAATAACTCAAGTAATTCTTTTTCTTCTAATAAATCGAATTTAATATTGAATATATCAAAGTCGTGAAATTCTACTATTCTCAAGAACCTTCACCCTTCCGCCTGTGATTAATCTTATTATACCAAAAAACACCGTTCTACTAAATAAAAACCATTAATGGCGAACTTTATTTTTTTGTAACATTGTCGCTAGTAGAAAAGCGATTAGTGCAAAGACAGTTGCACCGATATAAACCACTTGTACACCGCTCGTAATAATATGAAGTAAGTCATTCATTTCAGCTTTTGTAAATAATTGATGATCGAACGAGCCATTCAATTGAATCTCACCTTTATCTAAATCGCGTAAAGGCTGGCTTGTCATGATGTTAAATAACACACCGAAAAAGGCTGCGCCAAGTGATTGACTAAAGGTATTCGTAAATGAATTTAAACCAATTGAAATGCCTACTTCATCTGGTTTTGCTGCTGCTTGAACCGTTAAAATAATCAGTGGCGCAATTAACCCCATTCCTGCACCGAGTACTGCTGTACTTATACCCACATATACATACGATGAATCAGTTGTTAAAAAGGCTAACATTGTTGTACCTATGACAAGTAACAGTGTACCAGTTTGAATAATCACTTTGTTTGGGAAACGTCCGACTAATGTACCAACTAATACAGAGCTGACTGTCCACATAACGGTAAGCGGCGCAATAAGTAAACCTGCTTGTGTAGCGCTATTGCCTAAAATGGATTGACCATAGATAGGAATGTAGACAGAAACACTAATTGTAATCGACATCATCATAAATGTCAGCCCATTTACAGTCATTAAACGACGGTTTTTAAAAAGTGTTAATGGAATAATCGGTTCTTTTGCGCGTAACTCGACACGAATGAATAGGAATAGTCCAATCAGTGAAATGGCATAATACGTAATTTGTTCGTTTGAACCCCAAATGCCTGTGTTACTTCCTTTAATAATGGATAGTAAGAAGGTGACAACAGTAATTGAAAAGATAACTGCTCCTAAGTAGTCAATATGGTGTTTCTTTTTATGCACTTTTTCATCGTAGTAACGTGCAATTAAGAATAATGCACTTAAACCGAATGGTACATTTAATAGGAAGATATAGTGCCAAGATAGTTGATCGACTAAATAGCCACCTAATAATGGACCTATAACACCTGCGACACCCCAAATCATCGAAATATATCCTTGACCTTTTGCTCGTGCTTTTTCTGTTGGGAATAGTTCACCAACAATTGTTAATGTAATCGGAAGAATTGAACCCGCACCAATCCCTTGAATTGCTCGGAAAATAATGAGCTGTACCATCGATTGTGATACTCCTGCTAGTAAGGAACCTGTAACGAAGATGCCAATACCGATAATAATCATCTTTTTACGTCCAAAAATATCGGCTAATTTACCGAATAGAATCGTGGCAATGGCAGATGCTAATAAGTAAGCTGAATAAATCCAACTAATCAGCTCAACACCCGATAAATCTGCTGTGATACTCGGGATTGCAGTTGCAACAATCGTTCCTTCAATCGCTGCGAGTGCTGTAGCGAGTAATACTGCTAAAAATACTTTATTCATTTTTTAAATCCTTTCATGTTCCAGCTTATATATAAATATATATTATAGCACGATATTTTCTATTCTTAATACAAATCCCGTTCAAAAATCCCTATTTTTGTTAGATTATCTATTTTATTTTTAATTTTTTCTTGAATACAATCGTACAGTTACGGTATCGTTAAGAAGATTATTTTATAAAAGGTGGTTTTATCCTATGTGGAACGAATTTAAACAGTTTGCCTTCAAAGGTAACGTAATCGATTTAGCAATCGGGGTTGTCATTGGGGGTGCTTTCGGTAAAATTGTTAGTTCGCTTGTAAACAATATTATTATGCCCTTACTCGCTAAGATTTTGGGTTCAGAAAAACAATTTGAAGACTTAACTGCTTTTGGCATTCAATACGGTGCATTTATACAAAGTGTATTTGACTTCTTTATTATCGCTGCTGCAATCTTCTTCTTTGTACGTACGTTAAATAAACTACAATTTGCTAAAAAGAAGGAAGAAGAAGTCGAAGAAGCTCCAAAAGAAACAACAGATGATGTATTAAAGGAAATTCGCGACTTGCTACGCGCACAAGCTGAAAAAGATAAGACTGAATAAAATAAACAGGCTAGAGTTTGACGTTTTTTATACGTAAACCCTAGCCTGTTTTTTTCTTCTATTATAGATTGAAATTATTTCGCTAATGTTAAAAGCATTTCTCGAATTGTTTTACATGCGACTGCTGTTGAACCACCCGAAACGTCATATTGTGGTGATAATTCCACAATATCTGCTGCCACAATGTGATTGAGTGATTGGAATGATTGAATCGCTTCCATTAATTCACGATATGTCCAGCCACCCGGTTCTGGTGTACCTGTTCCAGGAAAGATACTTGGATCTAATACATCTAAATCAATTGTAATATAAACGGGTACATCACGTAACTTTTCAATTGTCTCTTGTAAAGTTGTAGCTGTGAAAGGTTCTAAATGTGTGTGTTCTTTCGCCCAGTCAAACTCTTCTTTCGTACCAGAACGAATGCCAAATTGGAAGATTCGTCCATCACCTAAAAAATCATGACAGCGACGAATCACTGTCGCATGTGATAATTCTTCACCTAAAAATTCTTGGCGTAAATCTGTATGTGCATCCAAATGAATCACATGTAAATTCGGATATTTTTCATAGGCTGCTTGAATCGTTGGCAAACTAACTAAATGTTCTCCTCCAACCATCATAAACTTTTTACCATCTGCTACTACTTGACGCGTATAGTCTAAAATCTCTCGCATCGCTTTTTCTGTATTACCAAATGGAAGTTCTACTTCACCACCATCAAATACACGCGTATCTTCTAAATCACGTTGTAAATAAGGAGAATATGTTTCTAAACCATATGAATCAGGACGAATCGCTTGCATCGCAAATCGTGTACCCGGACGGAAGCTTGTTGTACCATCAAAAGGAATACCGAATAACACGATATCGGCTTCATCGTATGCAGCTTCACATGCAATAAAAGTACTAATATTTTTATTCTTCACGTGCTAACTTCTCCTTCACAAATGTTGGCAGCATGAATGCTCCTACATGCAAATCTGTATTGTAATATTTTGTGTGTAAACCGAAATTTGACCATGCTTCTGCTTGTACATCTTGAATTGGATCAAATTTTTTCGAAGCGAATCCGAATAACCAATGTCCTGATGGATACGTCGGCATATGGAATTGATATACTTTTGCAATATCAAAAATCTTCTTAATTTTCGTATGTGCTTTACGCATATTTTCTGCGTATTCCGCAAAATATGGTGACTCATGTTGATTAATTAGAATACCTTCTGCTGAAAGAACGCGGTGACATTCTTGGTAGAAAGCAGTAGTGAATAGCCCTTCCCCTACTGAAATCGGGTCTGTTGAGTCCACTAAAATTAAATCAAAAGATGCGTCAGGTGCGTTTTGAACATATGCTAAACCATCGTCAAAAATCATTTCCATACGTGAATCTTCTTCTACACCAGCTGCTGTAATCGGTAAATATTTTTGGCTTAGTCGGAAAACAAGCTCATCAATTTCTACCATTACGACTTTTTCAACGGATTTATAGCGTAGTACTTCACGTGCTGTACCGCCATCGCCTCCACCAATAATTAATACTTTTTTGATATTCGGATTTGTCGCAAAAGCGGGATGTGTAATCATATCATGATAGACAAATTCGTCTTTTTCGTTGACCATCATTAAGCCATCAAGCGTAAAGAATGTACCAAATTCTTCGCCTTTATAAAAATCAATTTGTTGGAATGGAGAGGCTTCACTATGCAGCTTTTCTTCGTAAGCGATTGAAAATTGGCAATCTTCGCTCCATTGTTCTGTATAGTATTTCTTCATTATACTGTCGCCTCCACATACTGCTCTTGTTTCACTGTAATCTCTGCAATCTCTTGTTGGGCGAACTGACGAATTTTATCCGCCATACCACGTGGTACTTCGAATGATTCTGTCTTTTTCGCTTGCAGCTTTTGCTCTAAATATTCTGCTGCTTTCCAAGGGCTAACAGAGTCACCACATGTGTAGACATCCACTGATGCAAAACCATATTCTGGCCACGTATGGATTGTTAAGTGCGATTCTGCAATGATTACAGCACCTGATACGCCATATGGATTAAAGTGGTGGAAACAAGATTCTACGATTGTAGCGCCTGAGTAGTCGGCTGCTTCATTCATAAATTGCTCAATTAATTTATTTTGCTCAATAATTTCTGCTGGACAACCATAAAATTCGATTAATACATGTCTACCTAATGTTGATAATTCAATACTCATTGATCCTCATCCTTTACGACCGTTATTTTTTCCGGAAATTCATTTTCTGAAAGAATATTACCAATTTTCCGATTATAATAGTTATATAATGTCACGACTTTTTGTGTAATTTTTTCTCCTGGAATAATTAAAGGGATACCTGGTGGATAAATCATAATCGTCTCTGCACTCGTGCGACCAATTGATTGCTCAATCGGTATAATTTCCTGTGCTGCATAATTTGCCTGTTGCGGTGTCATAATGATGGGATTAATCTCATCATTCACAACCATTTCGAGTTGAAGCGACTGCGTTTTTGCATAGCGCATCTCCAAATCTTGTAAGGCATAAACTAGGCGATTAAGCGACTCCGCCGTATCAGCGTACGTGATGACGAACATCACGACATATCCTTCTGCTAATTCCGCTTGAATACCATATTCTTTTTTCAATAGGCTATACACTTCAAAACCTGTTAATCCTAAATCATTTACACGAACAACTAATTTCGTCCAATCATATGCTTGTCCAAACTGCTTGTGCATATAAGACTCCTTTAAAACTTCATAATGAGTCATAGCATCAATTCGTTGGATTGCTGTCATGAAGAGTGGCTTCAATTTTTCAAGCTGCTCCGCTCCGTAAAGCGCAAAATCACGTCTTGCTACATCAAGTGAGCTCATTAATAAATAACTTGCACTTGTTGTTTGTAGCATATTCAATACTTTTTGCACCTTCCCTTGTGAAAGGCGTGTTGTATTTTGTAATAAAATTGAACTTTGTGTCAAACTCCCACCTGTTTTATGCATGCTAATTGTGGCTAAATCTGCACCAGCTTGCATCGCATCAACTTGTTGAATTGCTGAAAGATGCGCCCCGTGTGCACTGTCAACAAGAACGAGCATGCCTCTTTCATGCGCCCATGTGCAAATTGCTTCGAGTTCATTCATCGCACCGAAATATGTTGGATACGTAATCAGTAAGACTTTTGCTTCTGGATGTTCATCCAGCGCTTTTTTTACTTGTTCCAATGTAATATTATGTGCGATACCAAAATGTTGATCGACAGTTGGCTGTATAAAGACGGGCATTGCCCCGCTTAGCATAATGCCATTCATCACAGATTTATGGCAATTACGCGGTACAAGTATCGCATCATTCGGTTTACAAGTAGCTAAAATCATCGCTAAAATCCCGACAGTTGTGCCATTTACTAAAAAGTATGCTGCATCTGCATGAAAAGCTTCAGCTGCTAGTTGTTGCGCCTCTTTAATCACTGATACAGGATGGCTTAATAAATCGAGTTCTTGCATCGAGTTTGCATCCATCTTCAGTGTCATCTCACCTAATGTCGCTGTCATCGGGTGTAATACACCTCGTTTATGACCTGGCACATCAAATGGCGTGACATCACTTTTCGCATAATTGACAAGCGCATCATACAGTGGTGTTTGGGCTTGAGCCTGTGCGAAACGTGTTTGTTCCGCACTTGCTACAATGACCATTATTGCTCCGCAGCAACTGCTAAAAGTTGCTGTAAGGCATCAACTTTATTTAATCGCTCCCATGGTAAATCAAGTTCTTGACGACCAAAATGTCCATAAGCTGCAACTTGATTGTATTGTGGTTTGCGTAAATCAAGCATGTCGATAATGCCATTCGGTGTTAAGTCGAATGTTTGACGAATCGCGTGAATGATATCTTGTTGTGCTACACGTTCTGTTCCAAATGTCTCGACTGCAATACTGATGGGTTCACTTACACCAATTGCATACGATAACTGAATTTCACAGCGTTCTGCTAATTCAGCTGCTACGATATTTTTAGCGACATAACGTGCTGCATATGCTGCTGAGCGGTCTACTTTTGTACAGTCTTTTCCTGAAAAAGCACCGCCACCGTGACGCGCTGCACCGCCATATGTATCGACGATAATTTTACGACCTGTCAGTCCAGCATCTCCATGTGGCCCACCTACAACAAAGCGACCTGTTGGATTAATTAAAATACGGAAGTTCATGTTCATATTGAATTTTGCTGCTACATAACCAATGATTTGCTCTTTAACATAGTTTTTAAACGCTTGTTCATCATATTCTTCGTCGTGTTGAATTGACATTAATACGGTATCCACTTGAGGATGCTCGCGGTTTGAATAATCAATTGTTACTTGTGACTTCATATCAGGACGAGCCCATTTGAAGTCGCCATTTTTACGTAACATCGAAGCACGTTTTACTAATTCATGTGCCATTTCAATGGCAAGTGGCATATAGTTCTCTGTTTCAGAAGTCGCATAACCAAACATAATTCCTTGGTCTCCTGCGCCAACATCTTGTGTATCGCTTGAGGCATCTACGCCCATCGCAATATCAGGTGATTGTGTGTGCACTAGCACTTGAACATCACATGTATGTCCATCAATGCCCCATGCATCATCTGTGTAACCAATGTTCACCAATGTATCACGCGCAATTTTTTCATAATCAAGTACAGCTGTTGTCGTAATTTCTCCGCCAACAATGACCGTATTCGTCGTAGTGAAAACTTCACATGCTACACGTGCAAACGGATCCTCTCTTAGTGCTGCATCAAGTACAGCGTCTGAAATTTGATCGGCAATCTTGTCTGGATGTCCCTCTGAAACGGACTCTGATGTAAATAATACTTTTTCCAATTTCTTGTTAATTCTCCTAACTTTTGCAAATTTAGGCACAAAAAAAAGCTCACCCAATGTTAAGGAAAGCTTCGAAAAGTATCATCTGCTGTTCCTCTTATTGTTCACAAATGTCCATTTGTGCTCAGGTTCGGCCCACAGGATTTTACCCTGCATGAATAAAATTGTTTGGCCACCGTATCTTTGACCCCTCGTCTCAACGGTTATTAATAAGAGCTATATTCTTTATGCTGAGTTCAATACTAAAAGAATTATTTTTACAAGTCAATAAAAAATCCAAAAAGTTTTTTGATATGCTTTTTCGCATGTATACATTCCTTTCGTCCATCGTATGTATAAATATTCACTTTAAACATTTTTTATACAACTCTATCTTTTTTATATTTATATTAGAAAAAAACACTGTATTTTTTTCACTTTTTTTGTATCTTTTTTACTCGTTTTCTGATGTCTTTCACATTAAAAAACAGCGCATTTTTCATCGAACATTTAAAAAGTTCTAAAATTCAGAATATAATTTCACTTCTTTTTTCGGTCTTATATGTCGTTTTTTTACTACAAACAGAGTAATTTAATTCAATAAAAAAAGAGACTGGCAATCATGCCAATCTCTAAATTGAAAAATCAAATTCAATTTTTTCTTGTGTTAATTTTAGTCGTGCTGAAAAACTCGAACCTTTTTTTGATTTAAAACCTTTAATTGGTTTCGTTAATCCTTTTTCACACAAATCACGTACTTGGCTTGCTGTAATTTTTTTACTCGCAATACGTTTTGAAATTGTAAATTTACAACCTTCTTGATAGCGAGAACAGCCATAAAAACTTTTTTTCTCTAATAACTCTCCTTGATGACAAGACGGACACTTCGCAATTGGCCCTTTCACTGCTGGTTCTGCTAGTTCTGCGGCAGCTGTAATATCTGTTGTTTGAACGATTTGCGGTGCTGTCTCAATTAAGTGACGCAAAAACTTTTCAATATTTTGAAGGAAAGCTTGTTGTGTGCCTGTGCCTGCAGATATTTTTCTTAAATAACTTTCCCACTTCGCTGTCATAATTGGACTAGCCAATAGCGATCCTGCAATCGCTTGGCATAATACCTTTCCTTTTTCAGTAATGGAAACGATATTTTTTTGTACATCAATATACCCATGGCGCTTAATTGTTTCGATAATACTTGCGCGCGTGGCTTCCGTACCAATTCCTTCAACTTCCTTCAAAATATCGCTCTCTGCATCGTCTTCAATAAGCCTTCCACATGTTTTCATCATCTGTACAAGTTGCCCTTCTGTAAAAGGTTTAGGCGGTTGCGTCGTACCTTGATGAATTTGCACCATCGCATCTACATCTTCTCCCTTTTCCACAAGCGGTAGTGGAGGTGCTTCTTTTTTTTGTTCTTTTGGTGCAGGCCATAACTCTTGAAAACCGCGATCTAATTCCACTTTTCCAACTGTTTTGAATAACAGTCCTTGAACGTCTGTCACAATTTTTGTTTCCTCGTACATATAGTCTCGGTGGAACATTGCTAGCGCTGAACGTACGATTTCCGCATAAATACTTTTTTCCATGAGCGAAAGACCTGCTAGTTTATCGGCAGATGGAATCGATTTTGTTGGGATAATCGCATAGTGTTCTTCCACTTTTGAGCCGTCTACATATCTTTTTGAGGCAGATAGGCGCGCTGGTTCAAATGGTTTTTTCATCATTTCTTGGTACTGTGGTAGTTTCTGTTTTAAGTAAGCAAACTCAGCGTCCGTAATAAACTGACAATCACTTCTTGGGTATGAAATGAGCTTTTTCTCATATAGAGATTGTGCTACTTCCAACACTTTTGCAGGGCTATACTTCCATATACGATTCGCTTTTTGCTGCAATGTTGAGAGTGAATGTAGCTTTGGAGGCAATACCTTTTTCGGCTTTTTTTCAACACTTTGAATTGTCGCAGGGAGACGTTTTTTCTCTTGAATATGCGCTTTTTCTAATGCAGCTAAAGCTTCTTCATATTTCTTCGACTTAAAATCTGCCTTCCCCGTATAAGAACCCATGCGCGAATGAAATTCACCTTTTAATTCATAAAAATTTTCTGGTTGAAACTGCTCAATTTCAACATGACGTTCGTAAATCATGTAGACTGTTGGGGATTGTACACGACCAACCGAAATCGTTTCATTCAAACCTTTTTCTTTTAACAGCATTGTATATAGACGACTTGCATTCATCCCGACAAGCCAGTCACTAATTTGACGCGTCTGTGCTTCGATATACATTTGATAATCTTGTTGATTATCACGCAATGCTTGAAATCCTTTGCGAATTTCTTCGACTTCAAGTGAATTGATCCAAAGTCTTTGAATTGGTTTTGACTTCACTTTGGTTTGTTTTAAAATTGAATAGAAAATATTCGATCCTTCTCTGTCCACATCACAAGCATTAATTAACATACTTGCCTCTTTAAATAACGCCTTCACTGCTTGGAATTGATCCCACTTCCCCTTCGCTACTTTGAACTCGTAGTTTTCAGGAATCATCGGTAATACTTTTAAACTCCAACGCTTCCATTCTGCATGGTATTCAGCAGGCTGCTTCAGTTCGACAAGATGCCCAACACCCCATGTAATCGTCGCACCATTTGGAAACGTCTCACATGGTTGTAATTCAATAAAATGTTTCGTCTTTCTTGCCACCGGAAAAGCCTCCGCATACGCTTTCGCTTGCGATGGTTTTTCAGCAAAAATAACAACTTGTCCCACGTTCGAGGCTCAACTCCTTTAATCTACTATGTATGCATTCATTATACCATTAAGTCGATTGTCGTCTGTTTATAGAATGTTTTATTTCTTCTTTTTGGGCGTAAAATACACTTCATTTTAAAAGAAACAGGACTTTTTCCTTTCTATTCTAGTAAATGGATAAAATGGTATACTACATACTTGGAGGTGTTCTCACTTTGAAAAAAACATTTTTATGGATTGGACTCATTCTATTCATTCTCTCAATCGGATTAAATGCGACATTACTGTATGATCAAAAGCGTTTAGGCGACCTTGCAGCCCGCGAAGAAATCCTCACTGCCACAGTCTTTGAATTGCAGCGACTAGGTTACGATGAAAAAGAAATTCAGTCCATTACAACTGAACATGATGATTTTTTACTAAAAGGGAAAGCACCCGAACCATACGACTATATCGTCTATGTTGAAACAACAGATGCACCAAATGAAGTGAAAGTCTTTACATGGGCAGATACAAAGCATTCTAAAGTTATTTTAGAAAAATAAAAAAAGGAGTAATTCACGATGTTATATACAACCATTCGTTTCCCCAAACTTTTGATTCACTCATTTCTTGTACTTGTTCTCATGAACTTCCTCGCGTTAGTTGGTCATGACTTAGCAACACTGCTATTCCATCATCGGTTCGAAAAAAGTGATTCACTTATTTTAGTCCTCTTTCTTATTTGGCTCATGTTCGCTTTACACAACCCGCGTTATCAAAAGCACACTTCTTCTTGAAGGTGCTTTTTTAGTATATCTTCGTCCCGAGAAATATTTATTATTAAACATAAATATACAACTTCCCCTTTTTATTCTATAATTTACTCTAACCTATCCCTTCATTGTTTAGTAAATTCATTTTGCGTGAATAATATCTCTATACATAATATAGGATAAGTTGTTTTGGAAAGGATGTTTGTTTATGGATGTTTATCTGTTTTTAATAGCCATATCCCTTGTGCTATTTTTTTGTAGCTTTGTTCTTCACCACGTAAATCCAACGAGCCTTTTTACAGGTTTAGCTATTTTACTATTCATTTTATCAGTTGGACTAATTTTCTTCGCTACTCTATTAAACCATTTTGAACGTTTTACTTTTTGGCTAATTGTTCCTATCGCTATTTTCTTTCTTATAATAGCTGTATTTTGGCTTTTTATTTTAGTTATTATGGTATTTGTGAATACACGTGCTGTTTTAAAAAGAGAACGTTTTTCAATCGGCAATCTACTTCCTTTATTTTCACTCATTGGCTTTGTTGTATTAGAATTTATTTTATTCTTGTTACAACATTATTACGGTGATGTTCGAGTTGTAAAAATGATGCTTGTTTTTATTCATTCAACGATTGGTTATATTATTTTGCTTTTTTCTCTTTATACATTTACAGCTGTTTATTATAAATGGATACCTACTTTTAAAAAAATCGACTATATTCTCATATTAGGTTCAGGTTTAATTAAAGATCAGGTAACGCCTCTACTTGCAGGACGTATTGATGCAGGCATGCAATTTTTTAAAAAGCAAAAAGTAAAACCTACGATTATTGTTTGTGGGGGAAAAGGTGCAGACGAAAACATCTCGGAAGCCGAAGCGATGAAAAAATACATTGTGGAGAATTATGAATCAGATCTACCTATTTATTTAGAAAATCAGTCTACAACGACTGAAGAAAATATTCAATTCGCTGAAAAAGTCGTACAAGAACAAGATCAGCGAGATTTAAAAAAGGCAAATGTTGCTATTGCCACAAGTACGTACCACCTTTTACGTGCTGGAAAATTAGCACAACAACTCGGAATTCGAGCTTTTGGTATTGGCGGTAAAACAAAACTTTATTATATTCCTACTGCTTTTATTCGTGAGTTTATAGGGTATATAGTATTGAAGAAAAGAACAAATATCTTAATTGTGTCGTTTCTTCTATTATTCGCTATTATTAGTAATCTATTTTAAGGGAGGTCTATGAAATGAAAAAAATCACAACATTTACTTTAATTACAGGAATTATTTTTATTGCATTTGGGATTTTCTTTTTAGTAAAACCTGAAATCGCATTGAAGTCTATGGTCCTAATCGCTGCTGCACTTGCAGTTATTAAAGGGATTTTTGATATTTTCAATTATCTATTCTCACGTAAAAAATCAAATAAACCTGAAACCTCTAGTCTAATTTCTGGTTTATTTATTTTAGCTTTAGGTATCTTGCTATTTTTTAATACCGATTTTGGTATTCTATTTACTGGTTTCTTATTTGCACTTTGGTTTGCAATTGAATCAATTATGACATTAATTACGTTAAAATATTTCCGTGTAAAAAGCAGCCCAGCTTTTTATATCATTTTAGCCTTTACAATTATTGCGCTTGCTTTAAGTGTATTAATGTTTATCCGTCCGTTCTACTCGGCAATGAGCTTTACAATTTTAACAGGAGCTTATTTCTTAATTCAGGGAATTGTCTTAACAATTATTTCGATTAATGTTCGATCTTGGTTCTCATTTAAATAAGTGTGGATGTAAACTATAAAATATTCAATCTATCTTTTTAACATTCACAATAAAAATCCGAAATCGTAAGGTTAAACGATTTCGGATTTTTTCTATTTAGATATGCTTTATATATGTTTTTATTCTTATAGACTAGCGAGCTATATTTAAAAATGCATAAAAGTCATCTTTTTCTACAACATTTAAAATACATGGTTGTTGTTCTTTTTCTTCTAAAAATTGGTGTTCCTCTGGATAGTCATGCATAACGTGTTGACGTAGGTACGGAAGTTTTTGCTGTGCTGCTTGTGAACGGCGATTTTGTGTACGTGCCCCTAAAAATACACGTTCTAAACCATATGTATCAAAAGCGAGTTTTAAAATCTCACATTTTGCACGTTCATTATAGCCCCTCCCCCAATATGGTACACCTAACCAACTTCCTAAATGACATGATTTTTTCTGTTGATCGATGTACATTAACGTTGTAACACCAATCATTTGATAATTATGAAATACAAGTCGTGAACAGGTCGTACCTTCCTTTTCACTTTGTTGCATCTTTTGGATAAATTCTAAACGATTTTCTAATGTTTGGTTTACTAAACCAAGCGCATCTGCTACAAGTGGATCGGATGCAAGTTCATGAATTCTAACAGCGTAATTCACGTGATGTGGCTTTAAATTAATCATAAAAACTCCCTCCTTTAATTAATTTGTCATTATATAGAAATACGGTTCTACTGTCTATATGGAATCAAAAATGATGTTTTAAAAGTCGAAAAATACCATCTTTTAAAATAAAAATGGTATTTTTGACGTTATTCATTCTTTTTTTAGATACTATTTACTATCTTGAATGATACTTTCGACATCTACTACAATTTCATCTTTTGGTACATCTGTAAAGCCGCTATATGTTTTAACGACATGACCTTGTTGATTCACAAGGGCAAAGGTTGTACCATGTGTCACTTGATCCTCGCCCGCTGTTTTTTTCACAAGTGTTTGAAAAGACTTCACCGCTAACTTTTCGATATCCTGTTGTGTATAGCCTGTTAGTAAATCCCACTTCGATTCATCTGCTACTTTATAATTTTTTAAATAATTCGCTAGTTTTTTCGGTGTATCGACCTCTGGATCAACACTAAAACCGACAATACGATAATCTTCAATTCCTTTTTCTTTTAAGGCGTCTTGAATATCTGCCATATTCGCCATCATCGGCTGACAAACTGTTGTGCAACTCGTAAAAATAAATAGTGCTAGCCATGGTTTCCCTTGTAAATCATCTAATGTAACCGTCTTATTTTTATGATTTGTGTACTGGAAATTCTGCACTTCAATATCTTTTTCTGCTTTAAAGTTTGTTGTTTTACCACAAGCTGCAAGCAATATACACAAACAACTAATTCCGATTAATATCTTCCATTTTTGCATCATGTCACTCCCTTATCCCTCACTATCTTACAATTTCATACAACAACTGGCAATCATCTTAAGAGGAATGTTTGATTAATTCAACAAGAACATCATGAATCGCTTGTAGACGCGCTTCTACTCGGTGTAAGAGGTAGAAAGCAACAACTGCTGGAAAACCGATACTCTGTATAAATGTCATCCATTCTTGCATATTTTTCACCTCTTTCTATAAAAAAAGAGCCATGTCCAAAAGACACAGCCCTTTTTATTTTATACGATCACTGGTGTAGTTGTTTGCTCCACAATCTCTGCAGATGCAATAGAATCAATTTCACCTGCTTTTGGCTTAAATACACCGCCTGCTTTAATCGACTCCATCACTGTGCGGACTTCTGTCTCTGTTACGTCTGCTTTTACGCCATCTACCGCAACAACGAATGTTCCTTTGGGTAGTAAATTAAACGTCATTTTCAATACTTTACTCATTGTGTTTTCCTCCTTTTAATTAGATTGTTTTAGTTGTGACGATTTCTGCTTGAACTACTGCATACGCTGATAATGATGTAATCGCATTTTTTACAGCTTCAATTTCTGTAGTCGTCGCATTTTCATGAATGTTGCCGAATGTACGGGTTTGTTTTAATTGCTTATCCCCGTCCATTCCTACTGCATACTGAACTTTTAAGCTTGCACTTTTGAATGTTGCGGCCATGTGTACCACCTCCTTTCAATCACTACATAGAACCCGGTTTCATAAAGGAGACAATATTGGGTAGAATATTTCAAAAATGGGGTGTATCACTTGGTTTACCGTGCAAAAAAAGACCGTTTTTTCATCGGTTTTATTAGTATTACATTGATTATTTTATGGCTTTCATTCCTTTTACCAATTCCCTTCGATCATACATTACAACTTCAGGATTTAAATATTTTAGCTGTTGTTTTATTTAGTGTAATCGGTTTATATTTGTCCC
>NZ_BJOB01000009.1 GCF_006539985.1 Kurthia gibsonii
CCAGAAATTCGCTTTTTTCATACAATAAAAAATATTTTGGTTGTTGTAAATAAAAGAATATACGTTATTATACGAAAGTAACTTGACGACTTTAAAACCGTATGGTATTATTTCATATGTTATGTAGCACCCGTGCTACAACCGCACTGACGAGGTTCAAGTATCTTTTAGATCACCTTTGAAGGCGAGTCTGAGTCTATTGAGGAGGTGCAGTTATGTACGCAATTATCGAAACAGGTGGTAAACAAATCAAAGTTGAAGCGGGCCAAGAAATCTACGTTGAAAAAATCAACGCTGAAGCTGGTGAAGTGGTGACTTTTGACAAGGTTCTTTTCGTTGGTGGTGAAGACGTTAAAGTTGGAGCTCCATTCGTAGCTGGTGCAACAGTTACAGCTAAAGTTGAAAAACAAGGTCGTCAAAAGAAAATTACTGTTTTCAAACTTAAAGCTAAAAAGAACTACCGTCGTAAGCAAGGTCATAGACAACCTTACACTAAACTAGTAGTTGAAGCTATCAACGCTTAATTATTAGTGAGGTGAAAAAGTTATGATTACAGTAGAGATTCATAGTAATGAAAATCGAGAATCATATGGCTTTGAAATTTCAGGACATGCCTATTCAGGTGAACCTGGTCATGATTTAGTTTGTGCAGGCGCATCTGCTATTGCCTTTGGTAGTGCAAATGCGATTGGACAACTACTTCAAATTACGCCGGGAATCGAGCAAGGTGAAGAAGGCGGCTATTTATCAGTCGTTGTGGATCCTGCCGATTTAAGTCCTGAACAAGACGCAAAACTGCAAACAATTCTTCAAACAATGGTAACCCAGTTTTATACGATGGTTGCTAGTTACGGAGATTATATCGAATTAAAATATAAAATGCTGTAGGAGGTGGAACATTATGTTATTGAAATTAGACTTACAGTTCTTCGCATCTAAAAAAGGTGTAGGTTCTACAAAAAACGGTCGTGATTCAGAGTCAAAACGTTTAGGCGCTAAACGTGCTGACGGTCAATTCGCTTCTGCTGGTTCAATTTTATACCGTCAACGCGGTACAAAAATTTACCCAGGTGAAAACGTTGGTCGTGGTGGCGATGATACTTTATTCGCTAAAGTAGACGGCATTGTTAAATTCGAACGTTACGGTCGCGATAAGAAGAAAGTTAGCGTGTATCCTGTAGCACAAGAAGCTTAATTTAAAAGTTAAGGACTGCAGTAATGCAGTCCTTTTTTGTGGTGAAAAAACGGTGTTTGCTTCAGGTGCAAATACCGAATTTTTTTCGCTCAATAGAGAAATTTTCATAAAAAATTGTTATACTAACAACAAGAACATCTCGCTAAAGGAGTGTTTACTTGTGATAGATCAGCCACTATCCGTAAATGAAGTGCTTCGGCACATTCAACATGATTTTTTAAATCAATTACAATTAATCAAAATGAATCTGGCTCTAGACCATGTCGAAGAAGCCAATCAACTTGTTGACCAACTCTCAACAAAATATCAACGATTTTCAATTATAAATGGACTGAAATGTGCGCATTTAATCGAATGGCTTCAGACATGTCAGTGGCGTTTTCCTTCTATAACGATTACAATGGAGAGCGATATTTCCGATAGCGCTCCAGCAGAGTGGGACGTTCCTCTGCGTAATTATTTAGAGAGCTCGCTACAGTCTGTACATGAAACAATCGACCCGTTTGTTGAACAAAATTGTCATATCTATGTGATGTCTACGAAACAAAAAGTGGAGGTTGCAGTCGAGATGAAGGGACATTTTGAAAAAAGCGATTTTTCAATCCCGATTCAATCAGAAGATTTAAGTGTAATCCATGAGGAGTATTCAGATACAGTGTGGCGTTATCGTGTCATAGGAAGTAAGGAGGGAAAGTAAATAATGTTTGTCGATCACGTAAAGATTTATGTTAAAGGTGGCGACGGTGGCGATGGTATGGTCGCGTTCCGTAGAGAAAAATTTGTTCCAAATGGTGGGCCAGCAGGTGGCGATGGTGGTAACGGTGGTGCCGTTATCTTCAAAGTAGATGAAGGACTTCGTACGTTAATGGATTTCCGATTCAAACGTCACTTCAAAGCTGAACCAGGTGAGAACGGTATGAGTAAGAACGCACATGGTCGCGGTGCAAAACCAATGGTTGTTAGCGTGCCACCAGGTACAGTCGTAACAGAAGAAGAAACAGGTCGCGTTATTGCGGATTTGGTAGAGCATGGACAAGAAGCGATTATTGCACGCGGTGGACGCGGCGGGCGTGGTAACTCACGTTTTGCAACACCTGCAAATCCTGCGCCAGAACTTTCTGAAAAAGGAGAGCCAGGACAGGAACTTAATGTTATATTAGAGTTAAAGGTATTAGCTGATGTTGGTTTAGTCGGTTTCCCAAGTGTAGGTAAATCTACTCTACTATCAGTCGTATCTTCAGCAAAACCAAAAATTGGTGCATATCATTTTACAACGATTGTACCAAACTTAGGAATGGTTCAAGTCGGGGATGGCAAATCATTTGCAATGGCTGACTTACCAGGATTAATTGAAGGCGCTTCTGAAGGTGTGGGCTTAGGACACCAATTCTTACGTCATATCGAACGTACCCGTGTTATTGTACACGTAGTTGATATGTCAGCCATGGAAGGTCGTGACCCATACGAAGATTACCTAACGATTAATCGCGAGTTAGAGCAATATAATTTACGCTTAACTGAACGTCCACAAATTGTTGTAGCCAACAAAATGGACATGCCAGATGCAGAAGAAAATTTAGCTGAGTTCAGAAAGAAAGTAGGAGAAGATATTCAAATCTTCCCAATCTCAGCTGTTTCACGTCAAGGTTTACAAGAACTACTTTATGCAGTGTATGAATTACTAGAAGTAACACCTGAGTTCCTACTACACGATGATGAAGAGGAAGAAACAGATGCTACAGTACTTTACAAACATGAAATTAAAGGACCAGATTTCGTTGTAACACGTGACGATGACGGTGCTTTTGTATTAAGTGGTGACACAATCGAACGTCTATTCAAAATGACAGACTTTAGTCGTGAAGAATCAATTCGTCGCTTTGCACGCCAAATGCGTGGTATGGGTGTCGATGATGAGCTTCGTCAACAAGGTGCTGAAAATGGTGATACCGTTCGTATCTTAAAATTTGAATTTGAATTTGTAGAATAAACGATTCAGGGGGGAAAAAGATGAAAAATGTAGCGGATCAAAGATATTATTTAGTTCGTGAAGATGTTTTAACAGATGCGATGCACAAAACGTTGCAAGCTAAACATTTGCTACAATCAGGAAGCGTCTCATCTATCTGGGATGCTGTGAAACAGGTTGATTTATCTAGGAGTGCTTTTTATAAGTATCGAGATGCTGTTTTCCCCTTTCACTCAATTGTTCAAGAACGCATCTTAACAGTGTTCTTGCAATTAGAGGATCGTAAAGGTACATTAGCTAGACTTCTTTCTACAGTTACCGATACACATTGTAATGTATTGACAATTCATCAAACAATTCCGATTCAAGGTAGAGCCAATGTAACATTGTCCTTAGACGTGACTGCAATGGATGTTGATTTAGACGACTTATTACAAAGTCTGAAAAAACTTGATTTTGTTGAATCAGCAGAAGTGATTAGTTCAGGCGCGTTATAAGAGGGGGCTTTTGTGTTGGAATCAAAAGAGTGGGAGAATCGCGTGGCTTATCTAGGCCCAGAAGGTACATTTACGGAGTTGGCGACAAAAGAATTGTTTCCAAACGATTGGACAATCCCTTTTAAGACAATTCCAGAATGTATTGAAGCAGTTGACTCAGGACAAGTCGATCGTGCAGTGGTACCCGTAGAAAATGCTTTAGAAGGTACAGTACCACTGACGATTGATTATTTATTCCATGAGGCAGATTTGTATATTGCGGCAGAGGTATTGTCGCCGATTGAGCAGCATTTAATGGTACATAAAGACCATGCAGCGCATTATAGTGAGATGGAGCGCGTATATTCGCATCCCCATGCCCTTGCGCAGTGTCATAAATTTTTGCATTACCATTATCGTTCTGTACCACTAAGTCAAACGACTTCAACAGCAGCAGCGGCACAATATGTGTCAGAACATCCAGAGAATAATATCGCAGCAATTGCGAATATTGCAGCGGCGAAACAGTATGATTTGGCAATTGTAGAACAGAATATTCATGATTTCCATTTTAATCATACACGTTTCTTTGTATTATCGAAGCGTAATGACCGTATTGAACGTGAAGCGGATCAAGGACCGATTAAAACAACGTTGATGATCAAGTTACCAAATGATCGTTCAGGCGCATTGCATCAAGTGTTATCTGTGTTTGCATGGCGTCAAATCAATTTAAGTAAGATTGAATCTCGCCCACTAAAAACAGGACTTGGTGATTATTTCTTCATCGTTGACTTACTAGAAGACGAGCATGCACCTTTAATGATGGGTGCGATGGAAGAATTGAGAGCGCTTGGCTGTTCGGTCAAATCATTAGGTAGTTACTATACGTATCAGCAAAAATAAAAAACGAGGTTAGAGTGGAAACACTCGCCTCGTTTTTTATTATGCTTCAGGTAATAGATAACCCTTTAGACGTAATTGTTCGATTGCTGCATCTAACTTTTTCTCATCATCAGCTGAAATTACGTGTAGATGAGCACCCTCTGTTAAATTCATTAGAAGGCTTGCTTCAGTTGCGGTCACTTTTTCAATAAATTGTTGTACATCATAACGACTTGATACCATGATGGACGCTGTAATTTCACCATATACGGGATGCTCTACCGTTACGTTTTTAACCGTTACCCCTGCATCAACAAGTGTATTTAGTTCATCTTCTGCTTGTTCCGGTGTATGGAAGCTCGCAATCTCGCGTTCAAACACACGATGATTTGGATGTTCGGACAAATAGATGTAACCTTGACTTGTCGCCATGATTGGCTCGTTTTTTGCTTTTAAGAGCGCCATGTCATTCACAATCACTTGACGCGACACATTTGTTCGTTTCGCAAGTGCTGTCCCTGTGACAGGGCGTTGTTCATTTTTCAGAATCGTAATAATGGCTTCACGACGTTCTTCACCTAATAATTTTTTCATATGATTAACACCTCGATTGAATGCTTTTACGCTGTTAATCATATCATATATTTTTAAAAATGAATCACCTTATAATCGTTCGAAAGCATTCGTGAATTGTGGTATGATAGCTACTATGGGAATGTGTGTTTGTTTTTAGCGCACGACGGATTATGCTATAATGCAAAAGGCTATGAAAAGGAGAATTCGTGTATGTATGATTATATAAAGGGACCTGTTACGCGTGTGACACCCGAATACATTGTAGTGGAGGTGACAGGTGTAGGCTGGCAATTGAATACACCAAACCCTTATGCTTTTCATGTATCAAATGAGGAAATTCAAGTATTTACACATCTAAGTGTAAGAGAAGATGCACAGCAACTATTTGCCTTCACGTCACTTGAACAACGTGAGCTATTTCGTAAGCTGATTCAAGTATCAGGGATTGGACCAAAAGGAGCGCTTGCGATTCTTGCAAGTGGACATCCATCACAAGTAATCACGGCGATTGAACAAGAAGATGAAGCTTTCTTAATTAAGTTCCCAGGTGTCGGTAAGAAGACAGCACGTCAAATGATTCTTGACTTAAAAGGGAAGTTAGATGCATTACTTGAACATGTAGACTTACCGAGTGCAGAGGACGAATTACCGTTATTCGGTGTGAATCCGAATAAACATGAACTTGAGGAAGCGATGCTTGCTTTAACAGCACTTGGTTACTCAGAGCGTGAACTTGCAAAAGTGAAGCCACAACTAGATGAAAATGAGCAATTACATACGACAGAAGCTTATATGAAAGAAGCGCTCAAAATATTATTAAAACAAAAATAGGAGGTGCAGATTGATGGAGGAACGGATTGTATCAGGTGAGTCTACAGAATTAGATGAACAATTAGAACTTTCATTAAGACCTCAAACGCTTGATAGTTATATTGGACAACAAAAAGTAAAAGAGAATTTACGCATCTTTATTGAAGCGGCAAAAATGCGTGAAGAATCGCTCGACCACGCACTATTATTTGGACCTCCTGGACTCGGGAAAACGACGCTTGCGGCAGTTATTGCACATGAGATGGGTGTTAATATTCGTATGACGAGTGGGCCGGCAATTGAACGACCAGGAGATCTTGCAGCTATTTTAAGTTCATTAGAACCGGGAGACGTGTTATTCATTGATGAGATTCACCGCCTACCGCGTGCGATTGAAGAAGTGCTCTATCCAGCGATGGAAGATTTTTGCCTCGATATCGTAGTTGGTAAAGGTCCGACAGCACGCTCTATCCGCCTTGATTTACCACCATTTACATTAGTTGGTGCAACAACACGTTCAGGCGCATTATCTGCACCACTTCGCGATCGTTTTGGTGTATTATTAAGATTGGACTATTATGATGAACCCTCACTTGCCGAAATTGTAAAAAGAAGTGCGGACTTATTTGGTGTTGCAGTTCATGACCAAGCAGCGAATGAACTAGCAAGACGCTCTAGAGGAACACCACGTATTGCGAACCGTCTATTAAAGCGTGTGCGTGATTATGCACAAGTTTTAGGAGACGGAGAGATTACGGTATCACTCTGTCAGACCGCTTTAGAGCTTCTACAAGTCGATCCACTCGGTTTAGATCATATTGACCGCAAATTAATCGAGGGAATGATTGAACGCTTTAGAGGAGGTCCTGTAGGCTTAGATACGATCTCTGCAAGTATTGGTGAAGAATCGATGACGATTGAAGAAATGTATGAACCTTATTTAATGCAAATCGGGTTCATTCAACGAACACCAAGAGGTCGTATGGCCACAGCACTTGCTTATACACATTTCGGATACGCGTATCCAGCAGAAACTTAATGAAAAGAAGGAAGTAACGATGAAACTAGAAGATTTTGATTACGTATTACCAGAAGAATTAATTGCGCAAGTACCACTTGAAAATCGTGCTGCAAGTCGATTGATGGTATTAGATAAAGAAACAGGTGAAGTAGAGCATCATCACTTCCCACATATTGTTGAAGAATTAGAAGCAGGAGACTGCTTGATTTTAAATGATACGCGCGTATTACCTGCTCGTTTAATCGGTGAAAAGAAAGAGACAGGTGCACATATTGAAGTGCTACTCATTAAGCAAACAGCTGATGACGAATGGGAAACATTAGTGAAACCTGCTAAGCGTATTAAAGTGGGAACAGTTGTCACATTTGGTGATGGACTATTAACAGCTGAATGTACAGGTGAGTTAGAGCATGGAGGTCGACTTTTTAAATTTAATTATGAAGGGATCTTCATCGAAATTTTAGAAAAGTTAGGTACAATGCCTCTACCGCCTTATATTCATGAGAAGTTAGATAACCAAGAGCGCTATCAAACTGTTTATTCAAAAGAACTAGGTTCAGCAGCAGCGCCGACAGCCGGTCTGCATTTTACAGATGAAATTTTAGATGCTATTCGTGCAAAAGGTGTACAAGTTGCTTTTGTAACCTTACATGTAGGGATTGGTACATTCCGCCCGGTAAGTGTTGAAACAATTGAAGAACATGATATGCATGCGGAGTTTTATAACTTACCAGCTGAAACAGCTCAAATCATCAATGATACAAAAGCGAACGGTGGACGTGTCATCGCAGTAGGTACAACATCTACACGTACACTTGAAACAGTCGCACAAAATAATAATGGTCAAATTATTGCAGAGTCAGGTTGGTCAAAAATCTTTATCTACCCTGGTTTTGAATATAAAGCAATCGACGGAATGGTTACAAACTTCCACTTACCAAAATCATCATTAGTAATGATGATTAGTGCATTGGCAGGTCGTGAAAACGTACTGAATGCTTATAAAATCGCTGTTGAAAATAAATACCGATTCTTCAGCTTTGGTGATGCGATGTTCATTCGTCCACAAAAGAAAGGAAATTAATTTATGTCAGAACAACCAATTCGCTACGAACTGATTAAAACATGTAAACAAACGGGAGCACGTCTAGGAATTGTGCATACACCACATGGTTCATTTGAAACGCCAGCTTTCATGCCAGTAGGTACACAAGCAACGGTAAAAACGATGGCACCAGAAGAAATTAAAGAAATGGGCGCAGGAATTATTTTAAGTAACACTTATCATTTGTGGCTACGCCCAGGGCATGAGATTATTAAGGAAGCAGGCGGACTTCACAAATTTATGAACTGGGACCGTGCAATTTTAACGGACTCAGGTGGTTTCCAAGTATTCTCATTAAGCGATATGCGCAAAATCACAGAAGAAGGAGTACATTTCCGCAATCACTTAAATGGTAGCAAAATGTTCCTTAGTCCAGAAAAAGCAATGGAGATTCAAAATGCACTTGGCTCAGATATTATGATGGCTTTTGATGAATGTCCTCCATTCCCAGCAACATACGAATACATGAAAGCTTCTGTTGAACGTACTTCTCGTTGGGCAGAACGTTGTTTAGAAGCACATGAACGTCCGCAAGATCAAGGACTATTCGGTATTGTACAAGGTGGAGAATTCGAAGAACTACGTAAACAATCTGCAAAAGATTTAGTCTCTATGGACTTCCCAGGGTATGCAATTGGTGGTTTATCAGTTGGCGAACCAAAACCAATTATGAACCGCATGTTAGAATATACTACGCCATTACTACCTTCGCATAAGCCACGTTATTTAATGGGTGTTGGCTCACCAGACTCATTAATCGATGGTGCGATTCGTGGTATCGATATGTTTGACTGTGTATTACCAACACGTATTGCACGTAACGGTACGTGCATGACAAGCCAAGGACGTGTTGTCGTGAAAAATGCAAAATATGCAAAAGACTTTACACCGCTTGATCCGGAATGCGATTGCTACACATGTAAAAACTATACGAAGGCATATATTCGTCACTTAATTAAGGCAGATGAAACATTCGGTATCCGTTTAACTTCGACACATAACTTGCACTTCTTGCAAAACTTAATGCGTCAAGTGCGCCAAGCGATTCGTGAAGACCGTTTAGGCGACTTCCGCGAAGAATTCTTTGAGCAATACGGATTTAATAAACCGAATGCAAAAAATTTCTGATTCTTGTATAATAATGAATGAGAAAGAGAAAGGGGGAATAGAAGAATGGATTTTGGAGCTTTAGGTAATTTCTTACCATTGATCATTATCATTGCGTTAATGTACTTCATGTTAATCCGTCCAGCGTCAAAGCAGCGTAAAAAAACAGCAGAAATGCAAGCAGCTTTATCACGTGGGAACAAGATTATTACAATCGGGGGACTACATGCAACGATTGATGCAATTGACGATAAAACAGCAGTAGTTGTATTAGAAGACGGTACAAAAATGCGTTTTGAGCGTGCAGCAATTGGTCGTGTTGTAGAAGACGATGCAGCTGAATAATCAGTGTATAAAAGACAGGTTGGGACATAAGTGTAAAAACACTATCCCATATGAGCATAAGAAAAACTGGAATCGCGCTGTGGCGCGGTTCCAGTTTTTCGTTGCGAACGTTAAAACGAAAAGTGAAGTATTTTGTCCCAGACTATTTTTTTGTTTGAATAAATTGGAATTAAAGGTGTAATATAATAAAGATGGTATAAAGGTTATAATAGATAGGTCATGAATCGCTTTTATCTGAAAAATGTGAAATAATAGAATCAACTCATGTTTGAAGGAGCGAATGTTTTATGCCTACAAAAGATGAAAGACCACGAAAGATGGCGGATAGCCAAACCTATGCAAAAGTTTCAAAGTCTGAAAAACGTTTACGCTTTTTAGGTTATGTGATTATGACCATATTAATCGTGGCGATGCTTATTTGGACAGTCCGTGTATTTCTAATGTAGAGGAGGCGCATTTTACATGATGCCATTCGAATCATTGTTTCAGCAGTTGCAAACGGTTTTAAATATGAAGTGTGAAGATTTACAGGCTCAAGGTTTGGAGCAACCGAATCCATCTGCTATATGGCACTATTTTGTTCATCAAAAATGGTGTGATGTGGAATCAGAGGAAGAAATGCATATTCACCAGATGGTCAGTGATTTACTAGCTTTAACAAAACAGCAATATTGTACATATATTGAGCAAACATCATATAAAATGACACCATTTGCTGAATTAGAAGAAGAAGAAATTGCCGCATTGCTCGAAAGTTAGAAAAAATTTACTGAGAAGGTTTGACAGCAGGAAAGCACTGTTTCATAATAGACCTGTTACGAATAACGGTGACAAATTGACGTTATTCCATTATAGTAATAATATATTGGTATTATATTACTGCATTTAAGAACAAGCGATGTGTTAAATGTTCAGGGAGGATTTATACATGAAATTGAGAAGTCGAATTGTTGCTTTCTTCATTGTTGTCATTGCATTATTTGCAACAATGGGAGCGACAACAGAAGGCATCGTAAAGAACATTAATCTAGGTCTTGATTTACAAGGTGGATTTGAAGTTCTTTATCAAGTAGAACCTTTAAAAGGTGCTAAGCCCATTACAGAAAAAGATTTACAAGCCACTGTAACGGCCATTCAAGAACGTGTCAACGTGCTTGGAGTGAGTGAGCCGAGTATTCAAATTGAGAGTGGTAATCGCATTCGTGTGCAGTTAGCTGGTGTTAAAGATCAAGATGCCGCACGAGAATTATTAGCAACACAAGCGAACCTAACATTCCGCGACGTTAATAATAAACTATTATTAGATGGTCGCGATTTAAAACAAGGTGGAGCAAGTGATGGCTTCGATTCTCAAACGAATCAACCAATCGTATCATTAAAATTAAAAGATGCGAAAAAATTCAACGAAATCACAACAGACCTTTCACAACGTGGACCTGGTCAAAACTTAATGGTCATCTGGTTAGATTATCAAAAAGGTGATACGTACGAAAAAGAAGCCAAAAAAGAAGCTGCTGGTCAAAAGCCTAAATTTATCTCAGCTGCGTCTGTACAAAAACCTCTGAACACAACAGATGTTCAAATTTCAGGTAACTTTACTGTACAAGAAACAAAGGATTTAGCAGGTATTTTAAATGCAGGTTCATTACCTGTTCAATTAAAAGAAGTGTATTCAACATCAGTAGGGGCGCAATTTGGTCAAGATGCTTTAAAATCAACAGTACTGGCTAGTATCATTGGTGTTTTAGCTATCTTCGTCTTCATGTTAGTTGTTTACCGTTTACCAGGTGCTATCGCAATTGTGACATTAAGTGTCTTCACATTCATCACATTATGGATTTTAGACATGATTAATGCAGTATTAACATTACCAGGTATCGCCGCTTTAGTATTAGGGGTAGGTATGGCAGTCGATGCGAATATCCTCATGTACGAGCGTCTAAAAGAAGAAATTCGTGTTGGTAAGTCTGTAAAACAAGCGTTCAAAGCAGGTTCGAAAAACTCATTCTCTGCAATCTTTGATGCGAACATTACAACATTATTAGCAGCAGGCGTATTATTCATCTTCGGCGTAAGTACAGTAAAAGGTTTCGCAACAACATTAATCATTACGATCTTAGTCAGCTTCTTAACAGCTGTTTGGGGTACGCGTGTATTACTTGGCTTACTTGTAAACAGTGGTTACTTAGATAATAAGAAAACATGGTTCGGTGTGAAAAAATCAAGTATTCATGGCATTGAAGAAGGCTTTGATACATTAGATTTAAAAACGAAATTCGACCGATTCGACTTCGTTCACACACGTAAGCGTTTCTTCACGATTTCAGCTGTTCTTATTTTAGCTGGTTTAGTCGTTCTTGGAATCTTTAAACTAAATTTAGGAATCGACTTCTCAAGTGGTGCGCGTGTTCAATTACAATCTGAACATAAGTTAACAACACAAGAAGTAGAGAAATTCTTAGATAAAACAGGCTTCCCATCTGAAAATATTGTCATTAGTGGTGACAAATCAGAATATGCAGCTGTTCGTTATGATAAAGACTTCTCAAAAGAAGATGTTCAAAAAATGAACGCAGCCGCAGACAAAGCATTTGGTTATAAAGCTTCTGTAAGTTCTGTATCACCGGATGTAAGTAAAGAGATTGCACGCAATGCGATGTATGCACTGGCCATTGCAGCAGTCGGAATCATTATCTATGTAGCAATTCGCTTCGAATGGCGCATGGGCATTGGGGCAATTGCCTCGCTAATCCATGACGTATTCTTCATGGTAGCGATCTTCAGTCTGTTCCGATTAGAAGTCGATATGACCTTTATCGCAGCGGTTCTAACGATTGTTGGTTACTCCATTAATGATACAATTGTTACGTTTGACCGTATTCGAGAGAACTTACATTGTGCAAAAGTTATTAAAACACCAGATGATTTAGCTGATATTGTCAACAAATCATTACGTCAAACATTAGGTCGTTCGGTTAATACTGTAATGACAGTCATCATTGTTGTTGTATCATTATTAATCTTTGGTGCACCATCAATTGAAAACTTCTCAATCGCGTTACTAATTGGTTTAGTAACAGGTATGTATTCATCTATTTACATCGCAGCACAGATTTGGTATGTATTAAAAGTACGCCAAATGAAAAAGCTTGGCGGTAAAGTGAATGTAGAGAAGAAAAAACGTCAATGGGGTTCAGATGAACCACAAGTATAATATTTAGACTAAAGCACTAGCTTATGAAAATAAGTTAGTGCTTTTTGTGTAGAAAAATATATTCAATTTATCTATCTGATGATATAATTTGGATAGAGGAAGGAGAGATTCAAGTGAAATATACAAAAATTCTAGTCGGCAGTCTCTTTCTAGCATGGCTTGGTTTTCAGCCAATTTCAGCCCATGCCGCAACAGAGGTGGAACACGTATCTGTTTTTTATAAATCAGAAGCAGGGAAGGAACTTGTTTTAGATCAAGCAGAAAACGCAAAAAAATTAGATGCAATTGATGCAGTAGTGGGAACATTTTCAAAAGAAGAAATTAAAAAATTAGAGGCTTCTAAACAAATCGAGGTTGTACATACAGGTACACGAAAATTACGCACACAAGATGTTGGGCTTCCTGTACCATTCGCAAATTTCACAACGAATTGGAACCAACAATTAATTGCCGTTCAAAATGCATGGCAAAAAGGATTGGATGGTCAAGGCGTGAAAGTGGGAATTATCGACTCAGGTATAGCCAATCACACAGCACTTCCAAAAGTTCAACACAAAACGATTATCTCTGACTCAAGTCAGATTACATACGCATCGAGTGCTACATCACATGGTACATTTGTTGCAGGTATTATCGCTGCACAACCAGGAAAAGCGGGCAATGTAATTGGTGTGGCACCCGGTGTTGAATTATATAGTTATAATATTGACGGCAAAGACGGAGCTGATTTAATCGACTTCATGACAGCGATTAATTACGCCATCCAACAAAAAGTCAATATTTTAAATATTTCGATGGGAATCTCTCAAGCAGACTTATTATTACCGAATGAAAAAGTAAGCGACAATCCATTATATATCGCAGTGAAAAAAGCATTGGATGCAGGTGTAATGGTCGTTGCAGCTTCAGGGAATGACGGGAAAAACCAAATTGATTATCCAGCCGCGATCCCAGGTGTTGTAGCAGTGGGTTCAGTTGAAAAGACGAAAAAGTTGTCTTACTTCTCCAATACAGGGAGTGTATTAGACCTTGTAGCACCGGGAACGGATATTACATCACTTGCATACAGTGGCGGTACATCTACCGGCTCAGGTACATCGTTTTCAACACCACATGTGACAGGTTTACTCGCATTATTAAAACAAGCGTATCCAAAAGAATCTGCGAAACAACTAGAAAATCGTCTCTATGCAAATGCAATAGATTTAGGTGTAAAAGGACCTGACGCCATCTACGGTTACGGACTCGCACAATTTCCGTCTAAAATTTTAACAGCGAGTTTACAGCCAGTTGAATCAGCAGCTGCTAAATATGTTCGTGTGAATCAATCCAAAATTAAAACAATCGTTCGAAAAATGAATAATAAAAAAACAGTTCATTATGTAACGGAATTTATACCGCTTTATACCGTTACAAATCAATTAACGAAAGCACAAAAAACAAGCGTTGAAGCATACCGCAAAAAAGTCGGCGCAACGATTATTTCAAGTACTCAAAAATCAAGTCGAATCAAAGCAACGAATTACACAACATTGAAAACGAAAAAAACATCGACATGGACATGGGCAACACCAGTGAAAAAGTCGACAGTTCGTACATCGGCATATGCAGTATATAAAGACGGTGCGAAAGTATCAGGCTTCACCTTCTCAACGAGTGCCTCAGGTAAATATACAAAAGTGAAAACAACGAAAACACTCGCAAAAGGCACGTATTACATGACACTCGATCCGAAAAACGTACGCACAACGAAAAATAAAACAGTGAAACCCGTCATTGTGAAATATGTAGTGAAATAAAAAATCGACTTCGGCATGAGATGCTGAAGTCGTTTTTTTGATATGAGAAAAGAAGAAACCTCGCTAGGAGATTTCTTCTCAATTATTTAAGGATTATTAACCTCTATAGAGCCACCATCAGAGTTTGGTGTTAAAGAGGAGTCGATGGAACCACCACCTGTGGCCCCACCAGTAGAACCGCCGTTGTTAGGAGGTGGTTGTTTGTAGGTGATTTTAGCACCATCAGTTACTTCGATATTCTTACCGATTACAGAACCAAATACAGTAGCACCATTAGAGATTTTCATATCAAACTTAGGTGCAAAAAAATAAGAAGGAGTATTAAGGTTTAAACCACCTATTATTTCTACTTTTTGTAAATTATTAGGTTTTTCTCCTCGTAAAATTATATTTCCTGTGATATTAAAGCCATTTGAAATTTTAATAGAAGAGTTTAAGAAGTCAAAATTTATATTATTATTAAAACCGTCAGTAAACTCTGGTTTGGTTTCACCAATATAATATAAGTTTGTATTTTTACTATTCATTTTAAAAGTGGTTTTTAATCCAACCTCTTTATAAGCATAAAAGTTTATATTTTCAGAGATATTCATAATTAGCTCTTCACCAGCATTTATTAAAATTTTTTCGGAGTAAACTTCTAAATTTTTAGCTGAAGCAATCCCAGCGCGTCCTATTTGAGAAAATTTTCCTTTACTATAAATTGTGACATTTTCTTCAGAGCTTAACTTTGCACTTTCTTTAAAATCTAATTCATCTTTATTAAAAATTTTCACTTCGCCAAGTACTGTTAATTTAGAATTACTAGAAAGAGTAAAGTCATTTTGATTATATAGAGTAAAATCTTTACCAATAGAAAAACTAGCAGGACCAAAGATAGAAAAATTATTTTTATTAAAAATTTCTACTTTACCTTCAGTTTTTATTGAAGTTGAGTTGCTTAATTTGAAGTTTTGAGAATAAAACTTCAAATTGTTCTTTTCAAAATCAATATCACCATTATTAGATTTTTCAAATGTATTGCATACAATGGTGATATTGCCTTTTCCAGATATTTTAATAGATCTATAATCATTAAATATAGCGTTATCAAATACAAAAGTTACATCATTTGAACCGATATTGATATCATTTTTATTAATAAAGTCATTAACAGTTACTTTGTATTTTCCAGATGGTATAGTTTGTAGATTTGGTAGACCACTTTGTACATCAGACATACTTGGTTTTTCAAAAGAACTGTTCGGTAGAGAGAAGTCAGTTATTTTATCCAATGAAATAAATTTTTCTTTGGGAAATTCTGGGATTTTAGGTAATTCAGAATCATTGAAAACGGCATCACCGTTTTTAACTGCAACTGATATATTTTTATAAGAAGTATTTCCACAAGTGTTAGAGTTTTCCCACCATGGACAAGGTTTATAAGTGGTCTTAGAAGTCCCGCCGATATAGTATGCATCACCCGAATTTCCTATAAATGGAAATGTATTACTCGTAGTTTGAGGTTGTGCAAAACCCAGATTTCCTACTATTTTTCCGTTTATGATTGATAAATCCCCCAATGCATGTACAACGTATTTCGATGTGCCAAATTCTTCTTCGGCTGGTTTTTCAGTAATCGCTAAATTATAACTATCCACAGACTGAACTGTTCGTTTCTTTTCGTTCGCCGAGTCTGTTGATTTGATGATTCCTGTTGATGTAATCGTGAATTTAAGTTCAGTTTCTGAAACGGTCATTACTGTTTTCACATTTGCTTTTGCGTTTTTTCGGTTGAAGACATCCGCACCGTATTCAATTGGTTTTAATTGATTTTTAAGTTTATCTTCGGCAACTGTTCGTAATTGATTTAGAAACTGTTCCTTCGTTAATTTTTGATCTTTTATAGATTCAACAAATTTATCATACACATCTTTCGCAATTTTCAATTCCTCTTTCTTCTGATTCAGCCCTGCTTCCGCAATGTAATATGCTGTTTGGTCTTTGTTTTCTTCTTCCGATAATTTCTTCGATGAGCTCGTCGTTGTTAAAATACCGAGTCCGAGTACGGTGACAACGGTAATAACGAGTAGGGCAATGACAAGGGCATAGCCATCATTCGATTTTACATATTTCCGCATCGTTTATCCTCCTCTAGAATAAAGTGTCGTTTCCACTCTTTTATCATTTATATTTTCGATATTTACATAAATACCTTTTGATGTCTTTTCTTTGCCCGCTGCATTATTCATACAGTCTTTTGTACCTACGGAAGGTTCTTCTGTACTTTGAACACAGAATGAACGAATCTTTGTTTGATAAGGTGCGCCATTTTTACTTAATGTATTGCCTGTTTTTGTATAGGTATAGGTCGCAATAACTTTTTCTTGATTATTTTCTTTTGTTTTAAATACAACCTGATAATTTTGAATGTCGACAATTTTTGTTTTTCTAAAATCGCGTGTGATTTCTTTCATAATAAAAGAGAGTTCATTCAAATTCGTTGTATCGTCTACTTGTGATTTATATTCTTTGTTGGAGGAGGTGAGCAAGTTGAATAGAATGGCGCTAACAATCGTCAAAATGACGATGACTGCTAATACTTCGACAAGTGTAAAGCCTTTTTCATTTTTCATATTAATCACCTGCTCTCATAATATTCTCCATCTGTGCTTTCGGATTCACTTTTGGTCGGCACGGATCTGTCACTTTTTTCTGGTCATATACCGATACCATCACATTGCGTAATGTTTTTTCTTTTGAGTTTTCAAACACTTCCACAACGACCACTTCATTTTTATATTTTGTGTAAATCGTCTTAGGTGGATTTGTACAGCTTTTCATTTCATATTGTAATGTAGGTAAGATGGTTTTCATGCTTGCATTAGACGCTTGTTTCGTTGTTGCATAAATCGACTCCATCTCTTGTTGTGCAGTGTATGTAGCGTCAACTGTCTTCTTCGACTCAACCGTTGTTTCTCTGCCTTTAAAGAACAGTGTAAAAAAAGAAATCAAAATGATACTAATTAGTACAAAAGCAGCCAGGACTTCTACGAGTGAAAATCCTTTTTCATTATTATATGGCATCTTAATTCCCCCAACATGTAGTTTCCTAATATATCCTTCTTATTATAATGTGTAATAAAAATATAGTCAAAAAACACTATTCGTTTTCGTATTTTGTCACAAAAAAATTTAAAAATATGCTAATAGTTATGGAAGTTTCCATTTTTTTGAGTTATATTATAATTATTAAAGCAAATATTAGTTATATTTTCCATATAAAAAGCATTCAAAGGAGATTCAACATGAGTCTATTTAAGAGAATCGTCATATTTACGATTTTAGGTACTATGACGCTATTTTCCATACATACATTATCCGTACAAGCGAGTGGGAGTCAGGCGAAAATTGGTCCAGTCGATGTAAGCGGGATGTCGCAAAAAGAGATGCGAAAAGAAACACAGAAAATTGTCGATGTGTGGCAGCAGAACGACATCATCATCCAAATTGGTCGAAATGAAGTGACGGTGTCGGGCGAAGATTTTAATTTTGATGTACAGCAATCGGTCAATAATTTATTGAAAAAGATTGATCAACCATGGTATGACTTTTGGTCTCCTACACCAAGTGCTTCTGTTGACCTAGTGGTGAACGAAACAGAAAAGTTACGTCAAAAGCTACAGCCGATTTTAGGGGACGAAACGGATTTACAGATGAAAGAGTTGCTGAAACAAGTTGCGCTTTTACCGAATCGACCGTTAAAAATTGAACGAAAAGATTTTCCGTTTGAAGAAGGTATTGAAATTTCATCTGCTTCTATCAATTTGAAGGAAGATGAAGTAGAGTCGATTACGCAAATGACGAAAAATGTGAATGGTGTATTAGTGAAGCCAAATCAGGAATTGTCATTCTTCCAACAAGTTGGCGTGCCAGAGAGTATTCGTTTAGGGAGTATTATGGCATCTGCACTTTATCAAAATGCATTACAATCAGGATTTGAAATCGCAGAGCGTCATCAAGCACTCTTACAGCAGAACTATACAGAGCCAGGAATGGAAGCTGTTATTAAACCGTCTAAGCAGTATGATTTAAAGTTCGTCGTGTCACGTGATTCATCGATTAAGATGCGTGCAGAAGTAGAAGGAAATACATTGAATGTGAAGTTTTACATCGCAGCAGGAGAGAAAAAGCCAGATGTAAAAGTATACACAGCAGATGAGGAATCGATTCCGAGTGGTGTGATTTATCGTTATAACGAATCGCTAGGAGCAGGTGTGACAGCGTCTGTTCAACAAGCGAAAGATGGATTAACAATCTCTGTATATCGCCAAATTCGAACAGAGAAGGGCGAAACAAAACGAACGTTAATGAGTAATAATTATTATGCGCCAATCCATGAAGTGATTGAAACGTCGAATGAAGAAGTCATTGTGGAAGAACCAGTGACACAGAATCCGGAAGTGGATAGTTCATTTGAAGTGAATGAAGATACAACAGAAGTACCGACAGAGGACGATGTAGTAGCACCAACGCCACCGCCGAATGAGCCAACAGCAGATGAATTGAAAAATGCGACTGTGGATTATTCAGAAGATGAGGATTATTACTATTACATTTATTCCGTTGAAAAACAGAAGGGTGGGCGTAATCAGTGAAACAAGGAAGAAAGCGACTAGGTGATTTACTTGTCGAAGCAAATGTATTAACGGAAGATCAATTACAACACGCACTAGCAATCAAACAACCGAATGAACGACTGGGTGATGTATTGATTAAGGAGCAGCTCGTAACCGAACAAACGTTAATCGAAGTCCTTGAATTTCAGTTAGGAATACCTCATGTGAACTTGGGGCAGTTCCCTATTGATTCAGAAATCATACAATTAGTACCAAAAGAAATTGCGAAACGTTATTTACTCGTTCCTTTACGAAAAGAGAAAAATAAATTATTTGTAGCGATGGCAGATCCAATGGATTACTTTGCGATTGAAGAATTGCGTATGTTGACAGGGTTCCGTATTGAGCCTTGTATCGCGACAAAACAGGATTTAAATAAAACGATTAGTAAATACTATGAACTACAAGCAACGATGGATGCGGCACTTAGTGATTTAGTTGGCACAACAGAAGAAGATAATTCGGATATTGTGGCAGAAGATTCACCAATTGTTGTACTTGTGAACCAAATCATTAACGATGCGGTTGTACAAGGAGCGAGTGATATTCACTTCGATCCGCAAGATAATGAATTCCGCATTCGTTTTCGTGTAGATGGTATGTTGAAAACAGAACGTTCATTACCGAAAAGTATGCAAAATATGGTCATTGCCCGTTTGAAAATTATGGGGAACTTGAATATTACCGAGAGTCGTTTACCACAGGATGGACGTATTCAAATCCAAGCGCAAATGCGAGCGATTGATATCCGTCTATCGACATTGCCAACTATTTACGGTGAAAAAGTGGTAATGCGTGTATTGGATACGAAGAATGCACAAATCTCAATTAGTGGTTTGAAATTCTCGGAACAGAATCAACAGAAGTTTGAGCGTATGATTCGTAAGCCGAATGGCATCGTTCTTATTACAGGTCCAACAGGTTCAGGTAAATCATCTACGCTATCCGCAACATTGAATGATTTGAATGATGAAGCGCTAAATATTATTACGGTTGAAGATCCGGTGGAGTATCAATTAGAAGGTATTAACCAAATTCAAGTGCGTGAAGAAGTCGGGTTAACATTCGCCGCTGGTTTACGCTCCATCTTACGTCAAGATCCCGATGTCATTATGATTGGTGAGATTCGTGATACCGAGACAGCACAAATGGCGACACGTGCTTCATTAACAGGTCACTTAGTATTTAGTACACTGCATACGAATAGTGCAATTGAGTCGATTGATCGTTTAAAAGATATGGGGATTGAGCCTTATTTGATTACGTCGTCACTTGAAGGCATTGTAGCACAGCGTCTTGTACGTCGTGTTTGCCGAGATTGTGGTCGTACACGTGATGTCACTGCAACAGAACAAGCTGTGTTATTAAAATATGGTTTCCATTCAGCGCAGGTGCATGCAGGAGCAGGATGTCCAGCATGTAATCACACAGGTTATCGCGGTCGAATTGCGCTACATGAAGTATTTGAATTAGATGAAGAAGCCAAGCAACTCATTTTAGCAGGTGCCGCTTCAAATGAAATTTTACAAAATGCGATGAAAAAAGGATATGAGCCACTCGTACATGATGGCTTACAAAAAGCATTGAACGGTTTGACAACCATTGAAGAAGTCATTCGCGTCGTTACAGATTAAGTAGGAGGGTGCAAAGATGTCTAAAGACATGATGGAATTATTAACAAAAGCTGATGAGATGAATGCATCCGATTTACATATTACAGTCGGAATTCCACCTACTTTTCGTGTAAATGGAAGACTACAAGCTTATGGAGAAGAAAAGTTATTACCAGATGATTTAGAGCGTATGGTGAAATCCGTTATTCCTGAATTTCGCCTAGCAGAATTTGAAGAGCGTCGTGAACTCGACTTCAACTACTCACTTCAAAACCGCTGTCGTTTTCGTATGAATGCCTATCATCAACGCAATAGTTTGACGCTTGCTGCACGTAAGATTGACTCAACGATTCCGACGATTGAGCAACTGCATATGCCGCAAGTATTATATCGCTTATGCGAAAAGCCACAAGGACTTATTCTTGTAACAGGTCCAACAGGTTCAGGTAAGTCGACGACACTTGCTGCGATGATTGATTTTATTAATAAGAATCAAGCGAAACATATTATTACATTAGAAGATCCAATCGAGTATTTACACAGTCATCAAAAATCCATTGTCAATCAACGTGAAGTTGGTTCAGATACGAAAAGTTTCGCCAATGGATTAAGAGCGGCACTTCGACAAGACCCCGATATCATCTTAGTCGGGGAGATGCGTGATTTGGATACGATTTCAACAGCGATTACAGCTGCTGAAACAGGTCACTTAGTTATGGCGACGCTTCATACGAGTAGTGCACCGACAACAATCGACCGAATTATCGACGTCTTTCCGCCACATCAACAAGGACAGATTCGTGTTCAATTAGCCAATGTTTTACAAGGGATTGTATCGCAACGTCTATTCCGTCGCATTGATACGGAAGGGCGTGTTGCAGCAACAGAAGTATTAGTTCAAACACCTTCTGTTGCGAATTTAATTCGAAATGATAAAGTTCACCAAATTTCGAATATTATGCAGACATCGCGTTCTCTCGGGATGCATACGCTTGACACATCGATTCAACAATTACTAACGGAGCGAAAAATCGACTTCGAAACAGCGCAAACATTTATGCGTACAGGTGATTTAGGATGACCGTTTATAAATATTCTGGGCGCTCAAAACTTGGTGAACAAAAGAAGGGCTCAGTGGAAGCAGAGAGTAAAACACAGGCAATTGCGAAGATTCGTGATTTAGGTATTAGTCCGCGTGAAGTGAAAGAATCGAGCAGTATTCTCCATCTGGATTTAACGATTGGGAATGCTGTGAAGATGGAGCACTTTGTTATCTTTTGTCGTCAGTTTGCGACCTTGATACGTGCAGGTGTCTCGATTGTCGAGTCGATTCATATCTTAGCGGCACAGACGGAGAGTAAGGCACTGAAAAAAGCACTCTATACAGTAGAGGACGACCTTCGTGCTGGGATTGCCTTTTCAACATCTGCTGTCAAGTTCCCGAAAGTATTTCCTACATTATTCGTCAACATGATGAAAGCAGGGGAAGCGACAGGGAACATGGATGATACATTAGATCGTCTTGCAGGCAGTTATGAAAAGACATTCAAGTTAAAAAAGAAAATTCAATCAGCGATGATGTATCCGATTATGCTCATTATCTTAATTTTAGGTGTCGGTGCATTCATGTTGTTATGGCTTGTACCGCAGTTTACACAGAACTTTGCGAGCTTTGGTGCTGATTTACCACCGATTACTGTATTCGTACTCGGACTGAGTGATGCCCTAAAAGCGTATTGGTGGCTATTCTTAGGCATTCTTATTGCAATCATTGCAGTGTTCAGTTTCTTATTTAAAAACAACAAGCAATTCCACTTTGGTGTCTACTATGTGTTACTGAAAACACCAATTTTCGGACCCGTATTACAAAAGGCTGCGATTGCGCGCATGACACGTACACTTGCTTCGCTCTTTAGTAGTTCTGTACCGATTTTAAATGCACTGACGATTGTGGAGAAGATTTCAGCCAATCCGATTATCGAAAAAGTATTACGTGAGGCGAAGAAATCGCTTGAAAGCGGCAGTTCACTCGCAGAACCATTAGAAAAGAGTTGGGTATTCCCACCCCTTGTAACACAGATGATTCTCATTGGTGAGAAGACAGGTTCACTTGACTATATGTTAGAAAAAGTAGCCGAGTTTTATGAAGATGACGTGGATCGTACGGTGGATGCCCTAAAGTCACTCATTGAACCATTAATGATTGTCTTACTTGCAGGAATTGTCGGCTTCATCGTCGCAGCGATTATGATGCCAATGTTAAGTCTATACGAACAAATCTAAAATAAATATCACCTTGAAGGGAGGTGAACGTACAATGACAAACGAACGTACTTTCAGCAAGGACAAAAAAGAAAGAGGAGGGATTTCATTGAGAAATCTACTAAATAAGAAATTAAAAAATGAAAAAGGTTTAACGCTAATCGAGTTACTAGCTGTTATCGTTATTCTAGCAATCATCGCGTTAATCGCCATTCCAGCAATCGGCAGTATCATCTCGAACTCAAAATCAAAAGCCATCTTATCTGATGCAACAGCAGTTGTAGCAGGTGCTAAGACAGCAATCGCAGATGGTGCATGTTCAGAAGATACAACTAGTGATCCTAGCGTATATACATGTGATAAAGCAGCTTTAGCAAAATATGTAGAAGGTGTAACATTAGCTAGTGGTGACCAAGTTGTAAAAAAAGGTGATGAGTATAAAATTACGTATGAAAATTTTGGAAAACTAAACTCAACTTATAAAAAAGATGCTGGTGTAGATGCTGATAATACAACTACACAAGCTGATATCGCTAAAGCAATGGGCAACAAATAGTAACCAGCCTTTCGTTTAGAAGCCGTCCTTCGACGGCTTCGTGCCGAAGTGTTGGTTTGATTTAGAAAAGTAGGAGGCAATCATGATGAAATTGGGCTCGAAGAAAAAGGTTGCGTTGACATATAATGATTATAAAATCCAATTATTTCAATATCATGAGCAAGATTTAACGAAAGCAATCTTAATTGAGCAAGACTTACCAAAAGACTTGATTCGAGACGGTGCAATTGTTGATGAAGTCGGTGTATTTGAATTAATTAAACAAATTGTAAAAGAATCTAAATTAAAAGGGCAATCGGTTATTTTTACGGTGCCTGATAATGCATTAACGATGCGTAAAGTCGATTATCCACTTGATTTAAGTGGTGCTGCGATTAAAGAATATTTTGAACTAGAGATTGGGCAGTCAGTACATTTGCCATTTGAAGAACCGGTTATTGACGTGGTCGATTTACCAGAAGAGGGACAGGCACTCTTATTTGCGACGAATGGTATCGAGATTCGAAAAATTCAAGGCATTTTATACGATGCGGGATTAAAGCCAGTCGCTGCCGATGCCCGCGCACTAGCGACATTGCGTATGGTAGAACAAATCTTCCCGGAATTTGTGGATCGTATTACGATGACGGTGGCAGTGTCGATTAATGAATTATCGCTATCAATTTATGATAAGGGCGTACTTGAATTCATTCGTTATCATACGATTGAAACGGAATTAGTACAGTGGGAGCCAACAGAAGAAGGCGATCATCTAACATTTACGTATAAGGGAAATACAAGTGAGTATCAAATGGATTTAATGGAAGCATTAGCTGAAATGAATCGTATTATGAACTTCTATCGTTTCTCCATTAATAAAGATCAACAAAATGTCGAACAAGTTATATTACTAGGGGATTGTCCTGAAATTACATACATAAAAAATATGTTAGAGAGTCAGATGGATGTTCCGATTTATACATTGGAAGATAGTCGCGTTAAAGAACAGTTCCCAGCACTACATGCGAGTAATGCGGAAGTAGTCGGCTTAGCATTAAAAGATGAATTATTATCAGCCATTCCAAATATTAACTTACTTCCATCATTCAAAGCTGAAGGTAGTAAGAAAGTATGGATTTGGGGAGCAGCCGTTGTCGTGACAATTTTGATTGCGAGTATTGCGCTTTGGAATGCATCCATCTCGAAAGAAATTAAAGCATTAGAGCAAGAAAAAGCAGCGAATCAAGCGATTGTCGATGATGAAAAAGCAAAAGTAGCAGCTTATGAACAAGAGAAGCAAAATTCATTAGATGCGGCAGTAAAAGTGATTGAACGTCTTGCCTATCCTGTGACGCCGGTCATAGATGCCATTCGAAAAGATTTACAGCCGTATGAATATGAGCTGAACTTTACATTTAGTGCAAATCAAGCGACTGTCGATATTCAATATGAAACATTCACACAGGTCGCAAATTATGTCGATCAGTTACAGACGAATCCGTTATTTACAGATATTAAAGTCACAACAATTGAAGTGAATCCAGTAGAACTACCGAACGCTGCGACGAGTGTACCGCGTCACAAAGCGCAGTTAACACTTGATCTAAACTTAGCCAAATTAATTGAAGGAGAGAAGGAGTCATGAAAAAACAGTTAAACAGACAGCAACTCATTCTCATCCTTCTTGCAATCTGTCTAGTTGGCGGAGTTGGTTATGGTATTTATGCGTATATATTAGAACCAAAATGGTCAGAACGCGATGCCTTAAAAGCTGAAAATGTGCAGTTAGTAGATGAAGCGTCGAATTTACGTATTCAATTGCAGCAAGATCAAAAGAACGCGGAAGCATCAAAAAGAAGCGATGCGGAATTGCGTATGAAAGTACCAAAAAATCGTGATATTAGTCAGTTGATTCGTATGCTAGAGCAGTTTGAAGGACAAACAGCAACAGAAGTGAGCAGTGTCGCATTTAATAACTACGATGCTTCTGCAAAAGATACGCTTCAAGGTGATACATCAAATGAAGAAAATACGTCTGATCCAAATACGCCGACAAAAACAACCGAAGAAGCTGAAAAACAAGTAGAAGATGAGGCGAAAAAAGAGGAAACAGATAAAACCAAGACAGAAACACCAACATCTGACCTTGCTAATGAAGAAATTCTTGGTAACATGGAGTTAATTACTGTGTCGTTCACTGTATCAGGTGAAGATATAGCAGATGTGCGTCAATTTTTACAAAATATCGAGCGCTATCCGCGTTTAATGAAGATTGACTCGGTTGATTATGAGATTGCAAATCCAGAAGCGGCTGTCGAACAGCAAACGACGGATCCAGCAACCAATCCAGAAGATACACCTGCTGAATACCCTGTACAAGCAAACGTACAGATTACGACATTTTATGCAAAAGATCAGGAATAGTAGGTGATGAAGTTTGGAACTGTATTACACAATCGTATTCGCTTTAATCGGGTTAGTATGTGGTTCGTTTTTTAATGTAGTTGGTATGCGCTGGCCAAAAGGGGAGTCGATTATTCGACCAGGGTCGCACTGTGAAAGCTGTCAGACACCTCTTACTGCGCGTGATTTAGTACCTGTTTTTAGCTATCTCTTTTTACGTGGGAAGTGTCGTACATGCGGTGCAACATATGGACCTTTTCACGTCATTATTGAAGCATTAACAGGTATTCTCTTTGCGTATGCTTATGCGCAACTTGGGTTTTCAAAAGAACTGGTTGTAGCACTATTACTGATATCATTATTAGCGATTATTACCGTATCTGATTTACTCTATACGATTATTCAGGACCGCGTATTATTGATTTTTGGTACTTTAATTGCCATCATGCGCATTATTTCACCATTACAACCGTGGTGGGATGCGATCTTAGGTGCTGCATTTGGCTTTAGCTTATTATTGTTACTATCCATCCTATCAAAAGGCGGTATGGGCGGTGGCGATATTAAACTGTATTTTGTGCTGGGATTAGTTTTAGGGCTTAAACTAACATTCCTATCCTTATTCTTTGCAGCACTCATCGGTCTCATCGTCTCCATCATTTTACGACGTGGGTTCGGTAAGACGATTCCATTTGGGCCATCGATTGCGGTGGCAACATTCATCGTTTACTTTCATGGTGAAGCCATTTTTAATTGGTATTTACATCTATTTACATAATTGTAGCGCATCGATTCTTCGGAAAAGATGCGCTCTTTTTATATCAAATGGTATCTATTCGTCCATGACTTTCGTTATAATGAGTAGATGAGGAAGTGAGAATATGACAAATAAAAGATGGCGCATTCAACAGCCAGATGAACAATTAGTGACGTTATTTCAACAAGCTTTACAGTTACCGACACTTGCGGCCAAAATTTTAGTGGCACGTGGCTTTCAAACAGTCGAGGAAGCACAAGCTTTTTTACATATGGATGAACAAGTAGTACACGATCCTTTTCTAATGCATGGAATGAAAGAGGCAGTAGAACGTATTCAACAAGCCATTGAGCAACAACAGTCGATTCTTGTATATGCCGATTACGATAGTGATGGTATTACGAGTGCGACGGTGTTAAAGAGCGCTCTAGTCGAGTTAGGGGCAAATGTTACACATGTGATTCCAAACCGTTTTATCGACGGTTATGGGCCTTCAGAGCGATTATTTAGACAGGCGGCAGAAGATGGTGTTCAACTCATCATTACAGTCGATAACGGGATTGCAGGGAATGGTCCGATTGCTGTTGCAAAAGAACTAGGGTTAGATGTTATTGTGACGGATCACCATGAACCAGCAGGGACGTTACCAGAAGCAGATGTCATCATTCATCCACGTATTCCAGAAGGGCAGTATCCGTTTGGTGAGTTAGCAGGTGTTGGTGTCGCGTTCAAACTAGCGCATGCCTTACTTGGACGATTCCCAGAGCATTTAGTGGAGTTTGTAGCGATTGGTACAGTAGCCGATTTAGTGCCACTGCATGACGAGAATCGCTATTTAGTGAAGCGTGGATTAGAACATTTACAGCGCACACAGCACGTATCGCTACAAGCATTAGCGAAGGTATCGGATGTTGCACTTGAAGAGATTACAGAAGAAACGCTCGGCTTTTCATTCGGTCCGCGCCTAAATGCGATTGGTCGATTAGGTGATGCGACAGAAGCAGTCGACTTTTTAATGACGCAAGATGCCGACACTGCGATGCAAATGGCGACATTGCTTGATGAGAAAAATAAAGAGCGAAAAGATATTGTGGCAAATATGACGAAACAAGCGATTGATCTGGTTGAAAATATCGATGAAATTCGTGACTCACGTGTACTCGTTGTCGCAGAAGAAGGATGGAATCCGGGTGTAGTAGGAATTGTCGCTTCTCGTTTAGTCGAGCGCTATTACAAGCCAACGATTGTGCTTGGTATTGATTTAGAAAAAGGAATTGCGAAAGGTTCAGCACGTAGTATTGAAGGATTTAATATGTATCTAGAACTCGACAAAAATCGCGATATCCTTCCTGCGTTCGGCGGACATCCGATGGCAGCAGGTATGACACTTGCGATGGAAGATGTCGACGAGTTACGTGAACGACTTCATGAGCAGGCAATGGTCTGTCTAACAGAAGAAGACTTGATTCCGATTTTAGAAATTGATGTTCCTGTCGATGTGTCAGAAATTGATGTTTCAGCGATTGAGGCAGTTCGCACACTTGCTCCGTATGGTGTTGGATTTACAAAACCAATGTACGGTATTCCGAAAACGTCGATCCAATCCATGCGTAAAATTGGAGCGAACGAAGACCATGTGAAGATGGAGCTTGGCGATGGTAAACATACATTGGATGCAATCGGTTTTCATAAAGGGTATTTAGCAGATGAATTAACAAAAGGAATCGACTTATCATTTGCGGGCGATTTACAAATTAATGAGTGGAATAATCATAAAAAAGCACAGTTATTAATTTCAGATGTACACACCGATGATTGGCAACTATTTGACTTGCGTGGCGGTAATAAAATTTCAAAATGGCTTCAAAAAATGCCGATTGAAGAAACGACATTTATCGCGTTCAAGCGTGAAACAGTCGACTATTTTACAACACTTATTCCAAAAGAAATTGCGCTTTATGACGAGGAAAAAGAATTATCTACGTACACGTCATATATTGTCTTTTTAGATTTACCAAAGCATGAACAACAAGTGAAGCATATTTTACAAACGGTTCAACCGATGCGTGTGTATGCGCATTTTCATGTAGCGAATTCACACCTATTTGAAGGGATGCCAACACGTGAACAATTCATCTGGTACTATAGTTTTTTGAAAAAACGTCGTGAATTTCATTTACGTCAACATCTAAATGATTTAGCCAAACATAAAGGTTGGAGTCGTGCGATGTTGATTTTCATGACACAGGTGTTTTTTGAGCTGAAATTTGTTACAATAGAGAATGGACTTGCGAAAATTATAGATAATCCAGATAAGCGTGCAATCGAGTCTGCAACGATCTATAAGGAACGCAAGGAACAAGTAGCTTTAGAACAAAAACTCTTGTACGCCCAATATATGGATTTAAGAGATTGGTTAGACTTGTGTAGACAAGAACAATCAGTTTCTGAGGAGGAATAAGGAAACCATGGATTTAAAAAAATACGTAACAGTTGTTGAAAACTGGCCAAAAGAAGGCATTTCATTCAAAGATATTACAACAATTATGGATAATGGCCCAGCTTACAAATATGCGACAGACCAAATTGTTGATTATGCGAAAAAAATGGGTGCTGAACTAATCGTAGGCCCTGAAGCGCGCGGTTTCATTACAGGTTGCCCGGTTGCCTATGCTTTAGAAATTGGCTTTGCTCCTGTTCGTAAACCAGGTAAGTTGCCACGTGAAGTGATTTCACAAGAGTATGACTTGGAATATGGTACAAATACATTAACAATGCATAGTGATGCTGTAAAACCAGGTCAAAAAGTATTAATCGTTGACGATTTACTTGCGACAGGCGGTACAGTAGAGGCTTCAATCAAACTAATTGAACAATTAGGTGGCGAAGTTGTCGGTTGTGCATTCTTAATCGAATTAACAGAATTAAAAGGACGCGAAAAAATCACAGGATATGACATTTTTTCTCTTATGGAATACTAATATTTACGTCTTTTAAAAAAATCCGTTCAAAGAGTTTCGACTTTTTGAACGGGTTTTTCACTATTCGGTGAAGGAGCAAGGAAATTCATGTACTTAACCTTTACAAGATAGGTAGTTATTTTATACAATTATTCTTATATCTTAATCGGTAAATTTATGAAATAGGGTGAGCTGAACATGGCGAAAGATCGAGTGATGACAGTGGAAGAGGTTTTTGAAACGCTTACCTCTTATATGAACGAAGAACATGTGGCATTTGTAAAAAGAGCATATGATTTAGCGGAGGAAGCACATAGAGAGCAATTCCGCAGTTCAGGAGAGCCGTATATTCTTCATCCTATACAAGTTGCAGGTATATTAGCAGAGCTTCAAATGGATCCTGAAACTGTCTCGGCTGGTTTTTTACATGATGTTGTAGAAGATACGAATTATACGCGAGAAGATTTAGTGGAGCATTTTGGTGAAGAAGTAGCGATGTTAGTGGACGGTGTAACAAAGCTAGGGAAAATTAAATATAAATCAAAAAAAGAACAGCAAGCAGAGAACCATCGCAAAATGTTTGTAGCGATGGCGCAAGATATTCGTGTCATCTTAATTAAATTAGCTGACCGTTTGCACAATATGCGTACGTTGAAACATCTACCGATTGAAAAGCAGCGCCGCATTTCAAAAGAAACACTTGAAATTTTTGCACCGCTTGCACATCGTTTAGGGATTTCGACAATTAAGTGGGAGCTAGAAGATACAGCGCTTCGCTATTTGAACCCACAGCAATATTATCGTATTGTGAATTTAATGAAGCGTAAACGTGTTGAACGTGAACAATACTTAAATTCAGTAATGGAAGAAATTGGCGATCAATTAGATGATATTCGTATTGAAGCGGAACTTTCAGGTCGACCAAAGCATATCTATAGCATTTATCGCAAAATGGAGATGCAAAATAAGCAGTTTAACGAAATTTATGATTTATTAGCTGTTCGTATTATTGTAGAGAGTATTAAAGATTGTTATGCAGCACTTGGGATTGTGCATACATTATGGAAGCCGATGCCAGGACGTTTTAAAGATTATATTGCGATGCCAAAACAAAATCTATACCAATCATTACATACGACAGTGATTGGCCCATATGGCGATCCACTTGAAATCCAAATTCGTACGGTTGAGATGCACAATATCGCTGAATACGGGGTAGCAGCGCACTGGGCTTATAAAGAAGGAAAAAGTGTACAGCCGGAACAACAAAATATTGATAGTAAATTATCATGGTTCCGTGAGATTTTAGAATTCCAAAATGAATCATCGGATGCGGAAGAATTCATGGAATCATTAAAATTTGATTTATTCTCTGACATGGTCTATGTATTCTCACCCAAAGGCGATGTATTAGAATTACCAGCCGGCTCTGTACCAATTGACTTTGCGTATCGTGTCCATTCTGAAATCGGTAACAAGACGATTGGTGCGAAAGTAAATGGTAAGATGGTACCTTTAGATACGCCACTACACACAGGTGATATCGTCGAAATCATGACGTCAAAACAGTCGTTCGGCCCATCGCATGATTGGTTGAAAATTGCCCAATCTTCACAAGCAAAACATAAAATTAAGCAGTTCTTTAAAAAGCAGTCGCGTGAAGACCATGCAGAAAAAGGACAGCGCCTAATTGAAGAAGAGATTAAAGCACAAGGCTTCGATCCAAAAGAGGTACTAACGTCAGAAAACTTCAAACGTGTTTGTGAAAAATTGAACTATGCGACAGAAGAAGACTTAATTGCAGCAGTTGGCTTTAATGGTATGACAGCACAACAAGTTGTTAATCGCCTAGCAGAAAAAATCCGTAAACAGCGTGACCATGAAGAACAGATGGAAAAAATCACGAAAGAGATGAACACGCCAAAAGATACGAAGCCAACTGAAACGGGTGTTGTTGTCAAAGGTTTGGATAATCTATTAATTCGTCTATCGCGTTGTTGTCGTCCCGTACCAGGTGATGAAATCGTTGGTTTTATTACAAAAGGACGTGGCGTATCGGTTCACCGAGCAGACTGTCCAAATGTTGCGACAGCAGATGAACAGGACCGCTTAATTGAAGTAGAGTGGAGTCAGGCATTACAACAAGACTCTAAATTATATTCGGTGGATATTGAAGTAACAGGTTACGACCGTCCAGGCTTTATTGCTGAAGTAATGGCAGTTGTATCTGAAACAAAAACATCCATTCTTGCAGTGAATGCACGTGCAAATCGTGATAAGATGGCGACGATTCACTTAACGTTACAAATTCGTGATATTCATCATATGTTAAAAGTAGTTGACCGAATTAAGTCGATTCAAGATATTTATTCGGTACAACGTGTGAATAATTAAGTAGGGAGCTGTTAACAGTTGAAGGTTGTATTACAAAAAGCAAAACAAGCTTCAGTGACAGTAGATGGTCAAATTGTTGGACAGATTAATCGTGGATACGTATTACTTGTTGGTATTACAGCAAGTGATACAAAAGAACAAGTAGAGGCATTGGCGAATAAAATTGTGAAATTACGCATCTGGGAAGATGAAGAGGAGAAGATGAATCGTTCCATTGTTGATGAACAAGGTGCGATTCTATCTATTTCACAGTTCACGCTCTATGCCAACACGAAAAAGGGGAATCGTCCGAGCTTTACAGAAGCTGCACGCCCAGAAATTGCAGAACCTCTATGGCAAGAATTCAACGATACGCTTCGCCGCTTAGGTATGCATGTTGAAACAGGTATTTTTGGAGCGATGATGGATGTTCAATTAACGAATATTGGACCAACAACGATTCTGCTAGAAGCATAATAAAAACGAGGTTTGAGCATATGCCCAAGCCTCGTTTTTTCATACATATTATTATTCACCGAAGTAGTATTCTAATACGCCGTTTGCAATACCTTCTGCAATCGTTGCACGGTATTTATCTGTGTTCATACGTGTTAATTCAGTTTTATTAGAGATAAAACCAAGTTCTACTAATGTAGCAAATACTGTATTTTCACGTAATACCATAACATTTTGGAATTTTGGACCGCGGTCTTTAATACCATTATATTCTTCTTTAAGAGCTTCCATTACATTTTTATGAATTGTACTTGCGAATTCTTTTGAATCGGCTTTGTAATAAAGTGTTTCGATTCCTTCAGCAGCAGGTGTTGCAGAATTATAGTGTAAGCTGATAAATGCATTTGCACCATATTTTGCTGCTGCTTTTGCACGTAAACCTAAATCAGTCACTTTGTCAGAAGAAAGCGCACCTGTGCCTGTACGTGTCATAAACACTGTACCGCCAAGTGATTCGATTTTAGCTTGTACTGCTTTTGCTGATTTTAATGTTAATTCAGCTTCTGTTACGCGTTTACCGTTTAAGTCTGTACCAACAGCACCTGAATCGTTACCACCATGTCCAGCATCAATTACGAATTTTAGGCCTCTTAATGGTTGACTACTTGGATTACCCACTTGATCGATTTTATCTGTTAAAATACTTAAGTCTGTATTGGCAGATACCCAGCCGCGTTTATTGTTGCTGTATTCAATTTCAACCCAGTTATTATTTGATGTACGTAGTACTTTACCTGTGAAGCCAATGCCAATAGATGCTACTTTTGGAGCAGCAACATTTGGCATTTTACGTACATTTAATGAATTACCTTTCATAACAAGGTATGTCGTTTTTGTCACCTTCACTGAAGTGAAAGCGAAACTTGTTGTTGATTTAAAACCATAAGCTGTATGGGCATTAATCCAACCTGTTTTACCTTTGTACGTAACTTGAATCCAATTATTTTTGTTTTCTTTTAGGATCTTTACTTTTGCTTCAAAAGGAACGGTTACACCTAATGATTTGTAGTTTACGCCAGCACCAGAACGAAGTGATAAACCTGTTTGTTCTGTTACATAGAAGTATGTAGTTTTTGCAGGTGTAGAAGATGTAGATGTTTCAGATGATTTAATCGCAGTTAAATATTTAGAAGATACATAACCTGTCTTCGAACCATATTTAATTTTGAACCATGTACCGCTTGTTGCTTGCTTTGTTACGACTGCATTCTTTTTCAACGTGAATACGGTTTTATAATTTGTTGAAGGACCAGAACGGGCATTCAAGCTTGCAGCATTCACCTTGTATTGTGTTGATGTTGCAGAACTTACTGTTACTTTTTTTACTGCCGTTAAGTACTTAGAAGAAACATAGCCAGTCTTTGAACCTGATTTGATTTTAAACCAAGAACCCTTTGTTGCTTGTTTCGTTACGACGGTGTTTTTCTTCAACGTGAAAACGACTTTGTAATTCGTTGAAGGGCCCGAACGAACATTTAAACTGGACGTGTTAACCTTGTACTGTGTCGTTGTTGCGGCAGAACTTGTTGCTGGTAACGCGGTTAAAATTGTTGCAATTAATAGCAACAGAGCGATACCTAATTTTTTACTTTTTTGAATAAAGTTGACCATAATTCTCCTCCTTTCTTACATTGTATATGCTTTAGGTACTAAAAAGCTATAATAACTTTAAAAAAATGTATTTTTAATAATATTTTTTATGTATATATTCAAAATTAGGTAAATAGCTTCACTTTATTGCTCTTTTTATTTAGGGAATTGGAGATTGGTCAGATAAGTCAGTTTATATTTACGTAAATAGATGTTGACAGAAGGTAGGGAAAACTCTATCATATTAGTTAATCTGAAATGAATTATATATCACCTATGACCGAGCAAGTAGTCAACTCTATAGACTGTTTTAGAGAGAAAAAGACGTGGCTGAAATCTTTTTCAATAGTACGAGTAGATGAATAACACTCGAGAGGTTTCTTTTCGAAATGAGCAATCATAGTAGGGGAGAACGGAGTCGGCCGTTATCCGAATTTGAGAGGATTTATATGAGTTTGTATAAATCAACTAGGGTGGAACCGCGGAAGCTTATACAGCTCTCGTCCCTTGCGTAATGCAAGAGGCGAGAGCTTTTTATATTGCGCACAATCATTCAGGCAAAATGAAGTGAAAGGAGTTAAATCGTATGAGTTTTAAAGTACCAAGAGGAACACAAGATATACTTCCAGGTGAAGTGGAAAAATGGCAAAAAGTAGAAGGTGTTATGCGTCATTTAACAAATGTCTATCGTTATCCAGAAATTCGTACACCGATGTTTGAATCAACAGAATTATTCCAACGTGGTGTGGGTGATTCAACAGATATCGTGCAAAAAGAAATGTACACATTCGAAGATCGTGGTGGTCGTTCAATGACGTTACGTCCTGAAGGAACTGCATCGATTTCACGTGCATATGTGGAACACAAGATGTTTGGTAATCCTGACCAACCTGTTAAAGTATCTTATTTAGGACCAATGTTCCGTTATGAACGTTCACAAAAGGGTCGTTATCGTCAGTTCGTTCAATTTGGTGTAGAGGCGATTGGCTCAAAAGACCCGGCAATTGATGCGGAAGTTATCGAATTAGCGATGCGTGTCTATCAAGAATCGGGATTAAAGCATTTAAAATTAGTCATTAATTCACTTGGAGATCAAGAAGTACGTCAAGCGCATCGCCAAGCATTAATTGATCACTTTGCACCACATATTGGAGAATTCTGTTCAGATTGTCAAAAACGTTTAGAGCAAAATCCACTACGCATTTTAGACTGTAAAGTAGATGCAGGGAATCCACTAACTGCTTCAGCTCCTAAACTAACAGATTATTTAAATGAAGAATCTGCCACATATTTTGAACAAGTGAAAATGTACTTAGATGCACTTGGTATTGACTATGTTGTTGATCCAAATTTAGTGCGCGGATTAGATTATTATAATCACACAACATTTGAAATTATGAGTACAGCAGAAGGCTTCGGTGCGATTACAACACTTTGTGGTGGTGGTCGTTACAACGGTTTAGTTGAGGAAATTGGTGGACCTGAATCACCAGGTATCGGTTTTGCGATGAGTATTGAACGTTTATTACTTGCTTTAGAAGCCGAGAACGTAACGCTTGATATAGAAGACGCACTTGATTTATATATTGTAACAATGGACGATGCAGCGAAACTAAAAGCAGTTGAATTTGCAAGTTCATTCCGCGCGCGTGGTATTTCAGCAGATATCGACTATGCAGGTCGTAAGATGAAAGCACAAATGAAAGCAGCGAATCGTCTTGAAGCAAAATATGTGATGGTTTTAGGAAGTTCTGAATTAGAAGAACAAGCTGTCAACATTAAAAACATGGAAACAGGTGACCAAGAAAAAGTACCATTCCATGATGTTGTCAATTACTTATTAACACATAAACAATAATTGGGGGATAAAATAATGGCTACAAGAACACATGAATGTGGCGTACTACGTGCAGAAAACGTAGGCGAACGCGTTGTATTAAAAGGTTGGGTACAATATCGTCGTGACTTCGGTGGATTAATCTTCATCGACTTACGTGACCGTACAGGTTTAACACAGGTTGTATTCACACCAGAAAACTCACAAGAAGCACTAGAGCTTGCTGATTCATTCCGTAGTGAATATGTCATCGAAGTAGAAGGTGAAGTGCGCGCACGTACACCAGAAATGGTGAACCCGAACTTAGACACTGGTGCGATTGAAGTATATGTTGACCGTGTAACATTAATCAACAAAGCAAAAACACCACCATTCCAAATCGAAGATCGTATTCAAGTAAATGAAGATTTACGTTTAAAATACCGTTACTTAGATTTACGTCGTCCAGTGATGTATAACACATTCAAACTACGTTCAGACGTAACAAAAGTGGTACGTAACTTCTTACAAGACGAAGGTTTCCTAGAAGTTGAAACACCAATCTTAACAAAATCAACACCAGAAGGCGCGCGTGACTATCTTGTACCTTCACGTGTACATGATGGTGAGTTCTATGCTTTACCACAATCACCACAATTATTTAAGCAATTATTAATGGTGTCAGGTTTCGAGCGTTACTTCCAAATCGCACGCTGCTTCCGTGATGAAGACTTACGTGCAGACCGTCAACCAGAATTCACGCAAATCGATATGGAGATGAGCTTCTTAGATCAAGAGCAAATCTTAGAAATCAATGAGCGTTTAATTCAAAAAGTAATGAAAGAAGTAAAAGGCATCGACATCCCACGTCCATTCCAACGTATGAAATACGATGAAGCAATGGCACGTTACGGTTCAGATAAGCCAGATGTTCGTTTTGGTTTAGAATTAATTGAGTTATCCGATGTTGTAGATGGTTGTGGTTTCAAAGTATTCGCACAAACTGTTGCAGATGGTAAACAAGTAAAAGGTTTAAATATCAAAGGTGCAAACGACAAATACTCTCGTAAAGACTTGGATGAATTAACAAAATTCGTTGGTCGTTACGGTGCAAAAGGTCTTGCATGGATTAAAGTGACAGAAACAGGTGTTGAAGGCTTAACAGGTCCAATCGGTAAGTTTTTCCAAGACGATTACGGCGTAAAATTAATGGAACGTATGGGTGCAGAACCTGGCGATACATTAGTATTCGTAGCAGATAAGCCAGCAATCGTAGCTGATGCTCTAGGCGCACTTCGTAAAAAATTAGGTAAAGATTTAGAGTTAATCGATGAGTCTAAATTTGCATTCCTATGGATTACAGATTGGCCATTACTTGAGTATGATGAAGAAGCAGGCCGCTACACAGCAGCACATCACCCATTCACTCGTCCATTCGATGAAGATTTAGAATTAATGGATACAGATCCAAGTAAAGTTCGCGCACAAGCATACGATATCGTATTAAATGGTTACGAGCTTGGCGGGGGTTCATTACGTATTTACGAAAAAGAATTACAAGAAAAAATGTTCAAATTACTTGGCTTCACAGAAGAACAAGCACAAGAACAATTCGGTTTCTTAATGGATGCCTTTGAATTCGGCGTACCGCCACATGGTGGTGTAGCATTCGGTCTTGACCGTTTCATCATGCTACTTGCAGGTCGCGATAACTTACGTGACACAATTGCATTCCCTAAAACTGCATCAGCAAGCTGCTTATTAACAGATGCACCTTCTGATGTATCGACTGCACAATTAGATGAATTACACATTCGTGTTAAAACATTAGCAGACGAAGATTAATTAATATATATAAAGAACTTTGGTATGAATTCATGCCAAAGTTCTTTTTTAAAATGTTAGACTGTTAACCACTTACTAAAGTATATACAATATTGTTTTAAAGACATAAAACAGAGAAATAAATAACTACAGTTGAAGTATGAATTTATTTTGAGTTTTTAAAAGGAATTATTTCCCTTTAGTACTTATAGTGATATAATAAAGGAATAAAATGGAACAGATAGAAGATGCTTATGATTTGAAATATACAGATTGCTTATGTTATGTTATCTGTAATACAAATCCTGATGTGTTCGTCACACATACATCAGTTTTAACCGAACACTAATGATAAGGGAGTTTTATATTCTTTAGGAAAAGGTATGTCTTTTCGGAGAACATGATTTTTCTAGAGTGCGAACACCCACCTGCGGAGAGCGGGTTCAAACGATGCATTAATGGACGGCACAATCGGGATTTGTATCTAATGTTGACACATTTCAAAACTCTGATTCCATATTGAATCAGAGTTTTTTTATTTATATTGAATAAATGGGAGGATGTGACTTACGTGGCATACGAAGAATTACTATGTCCTTGTCAGAGTGGCAAGAAAGCGAGTATGTGTTGTTTCGTTAAAAAAAATAATACACTTGAAAAACATTGGACAGCGATTAAAGGTCGAGTTGTTCAAACTTTTCTATCTGAACATCCAACTGAAGAAGAACTGATTGTGCTTCGACAGTGGGTTGGTATAGAGCGTCTTCAATGTTTTAAAGAGCAAATGGATTCTGCCACACTCCAACATTTATTGACGGATCTTTATTTCTTTACTGAGAATCGTTTGGAGTGGGGGTATCATCTAATCGAGCAGATGAAAGCAATTGTCCAACCAAAAACACATGTCATTTTATCTAGTTGGCAAACACCTTATTATTTTGTTGGTCGAATGAAGTCTTTCTATGAAGACTATGTGATTGCCGAACATATTTGGACAGGTGAATGTATCTATTTAGCCGATGTTGATTTGGAAGATCAAGTAGAAGGTAATGTGATTTTAGGGCATATCGTACCAGGTGTAAATGAGCGTTTTTATGGACTACTAAGTAGTGCTATTATTTTAGAAGCTTCTCAAGAGATTTTGTTAGATAGTTGGTTCCATCGCTTCGAACAATCAAAGCATGAAGAATTAGAAGCTTTTTTTAAAGAAAGTTTATTGGATTGTCTATTAGACTTGATTACAGAAAACCCAGTATTGCAACCAGATAAAAAAGAAATGAATGTTGAAGCACTTCAGCTTATTGTTAATTTAGACATGTTATTTCTTGATTTAGATGTAAAGAGTGATCGTTTGACATGTCTATTTTTCAACTATCTCATGGAAGAAAAGCGTATTGAACATGTGCGAAAAAAACAGGCATTAATTGCAGCAGTTCTTGATTTTGGTATGCGTTACGACTTTATTCCACGTGTCATCACGCAAAAAAGACTCGGTACGATTTTTGATGTATCACCAAGTACAATTGCACGTTATAGTAAGAAAATTTCGATGTATTTTGAACAAGATTTTGATGTTTTTATGTTTGATAAAATTCGACAAGCTATTTATTTTGTTGGTACAGACGCAACAATGGATGAATTTAAACAATGGCAAATGGATAAACATTTAGAAAAAATGATTTTTACAAATGATTTAGATGAAAAACGTATGGAAAAAAAGCTTGAACATATTCCATATAAACCAATTAAAAAACATGAAAAAGCACAAAAATATGCATATGAAGCTTTTTTAGAAGATGGCGAACGTAAGAGATATGAACTAGCACGTTTAGCATTAAATTGTGATCCAACTAATCATGATGCTCAAATTATTTTATCGGAATACGAGACAGCTGATGAACGTTTAGCTATTTTGCAAGACTATCCCATTACATTGTTGAACCGCAATCGAATTTATTTACTCAAAATTACATTATTATATCAACAAGGACGTTTTGAAGAAGCGTTAGCCATTTTGTCAGACATTCCATTCAACGAGTTAAGACAGCATACGATGTTGTATTATTTTTATGCGTGCTTACACTTTTTAATTGATCAACCAAAAATTTTAGAAGATTTATTACAAACAGTCATTGAAGACACGGCTTTGTTTAGATGGTTAACATGGGTTTTCATGCTAGCGTACCAATTAGATGAGGGAGATTACGCAATGCAAGCAATTCAAGCAAATCCATTTGTTCAAAAGTATATTGAGATGCAGATGGAACCCTACTCCTTCCCAACACATCAATTTTGTGCAAAAGGTGATCCGAATGAAGCGAAGATGATTCACTTCATTATTCACCCGCTTTTACAAAAAATTCAAAAATAATTTTTAACTAGACAGGTTATCAAAAAAAGCTATTTTAGCAACGATAATCTGTTTTTTTGTTTCATACCAATTATAAAAGGGGAAAGAAGAATTATATAAATGAGTTTTCAAGCTTGTGAAAACACTTTATAAGTGGTATAGACAACTCTACCCAAAAGAAAGTTTTAACAAAGGAGCGGGATAAACATGTTAGCTTTTTATAAAAAATTGGTAAGTCTTTAATGTTTCTGAATGCGACATTACCAGCTGTTGTAATACTAGTACGATTCGGTTCGGATGATATGTTAGGAGATATCGACATTGCATGGGTACAGTATGTAGCTGTTATTATGTTAGCTGCAGGTAATGCGACGGGATTAGCTGTTGACGGTGCAGGCGCCGCGACTTTAGCAGGTAGTGTGCTCACCATAGATGCAGCTCTTAAATATATGAAGCAATTAACAAATTGTACAATGGAAGAACTTGTAGCGATGTCTTCAGCGAATGCAGTACAACAATTGAATGAAACGAATAAAGGAGAAATTCGTGTAGGTGCGGATGCAGATTTTGTCTTGCTAGACAAGACTTGATTGTACAAAAGACTATTAAAAAAAGTAAGGTTGTCTTTGAAGCGCACAAAATGTAAAGGATGATGTATTTTGGTAAATAAAAGTTCACATATTCCAATCTATATCCAAATTGAAGAAGAGCTAAAAAGACGTATCGATTGGGGGGAATATATAGTAGGAGAGCCAATTACTTCAGAAAGAGAATTATCTGTGATTTTTGGTGTAAGTCGTATGACAGTACGACAAGCGATTACAAACCTCGTATTAAATGGCTCATTGTATCGTGAAAAAGGGCGAGGCACTTTTGTATCAAAGCCGAAATTAGAACAGCCTTTAAATGCTTTGACTAGTTTTACAGAAGATATGCGTGCGAGAGGTTTAGTGCCAAGTAATAAATTAATTAAGTTTGAAAAACAACCACCACCATTTGATATAGCAAGAGGCTTACTATTAGAAGAAGGTGAAGAAGTGTATTTCATCGTGCGAATTCGTAATGCGGATGAGCAGCCAATGGCGATTGAACGCACCTATATCCCAGTTAGAGCTTTACCTAATTTAACAGAAGAATCATTTAATGGTTCACTCTATCGCTTAGTAGAAGATACATATGGTTTGAAAATTGGGAACGCTATTCAACAAATGGAAGCTTCTATTGTAGCAAAAGAGGACAGTAAGTATCTTCAAATTGATCCATCTGCGGTTGTATTAATGATCAAACGTATTAGTTATTTAACGGATGGAAGACCGGCTGAATTAGTGCGTTCTTCTTATCGAGCAGATCGCTATAAATTTATTAGTGAAATTCAGAGATGAAAGAATGAACATCTATTTGCAAAAAGGGGCGAATCTTCTTCAAGGACTAGAAGAACAAGAGCAACAAGCAATCGAACAAGCTGCAAATATAATTTATCAGTCTATTGAACAAGGTGGCATTTTACAATTGTTCGGTTGTGGTCATTCGCAATTAATTGCTCAAGGGGCTTATTACCGAGCAGGTGGTTTAGCACCATCTAATGCTGTATGTATTGAACTACTCATGTTGCATAAAGGTGCGGCAATATCTTCAGAAAATGAAAAGGACCTTTCGCGCATCGAAGAATATTGGCCGCATTTTGAATTTCAATCCCATGATGTACTTATTGTTATTTCAAAGCGTGGGAAAAATGCTGTACCGATTGAGATAGATTTAGGAGCAAAACGGTTTGCGTTATGGTCCAGTATCAACTCTTGTAGGTATTACCTCGTTAAATGAAGTCATTGTACGCGTTGTGCAATGACTTCATGATGAAGAAGAGGTTTCTTATTTTTGTAAGTAATAATGTTGAACAACAAGGAAATACAAATGCATTTTATATGAAGCAATATGAACACCGTATTAACTTTTAATTAAATGGAGGTTTTTAGAATGGAAAAACAATATAAAATTACAAGCTCAGAAGGCTTACATGCGCGTCCATGTACACTATTAGTATCAGCGGTCACACCATTCTCATCTGATGTTCAATTAACATATGATGGTCGTTCAGTAAATTTAAAATCAATTATGGGTGTTATGGCATTAGGAATTCCAGCAGATGGAATTATTACGATTTCAGCAAATGGTAGTGATGAAGAAGCCGCGGTAGAAAAAGCAGGTGCAGTAATTCTAGAAGAAGGTATTGGAGTAGAGGTATAGTATGTTGGAGATTAAAGGAATTGGCGTTTCAAATGGTATTGCTGTTGCTAAAGCCTACTGCCTTGTAGAACCAAACTTAACTTTTGATAAGTACGAAATAAAAGATTTTTCAGAGGAAAAAGCACGATTACAGCGCGCAATCGATCTTGCAAAAATCGAGTTAGAGTTGATTCGTAATCACGCTATTAAAAAGTTTGGAAAAGAAAATGCTGAAATTTTCTCTGCACATCTACTTGTTTTACAAGATCCAGAAATGCGTATGGCAATAGAAAGTAAAATTGATAAAGGTATTAATGCTGAAGCTGCACTAGATGAAGTGGCTTCCACATTTATAGCTACTTTCGAATCAATGGATAATGAATATATGAAAGAGCGTGCTGCCGACATTCGTGATGTCTCACAACGTATTCTCGCTAAGCTACTTGAAGTTGATTTACCAGATTTAACCACCATTGCAGAGGACGTCATTATTATTGCGAATGATTTAACACCGTCTATGACAGCACAATTGAACAAACAATTTGTAAAAGGTTTTATAACAGATAATGGTGGACGTACATCGCACTCCGCTATTTTGGCACGTACGCTTGAAATACCTGCGATTGTTGGTACAAAAATTGCGACTACATCTGTTGAACATAATGAAATGGTTGTATTAGATGGTTCAACAGGTATTGCAATCATCAACCCGACACAAGAAGTTGTAAATGAATATGAGCAAAAGAAAGAAGCCTTTGAAGCAGAACAAGCGGCGCTTCGTGCTTATATTGATCAACCGAGTGTAGATCGAGATGGTCATCATGTCGAGATTGCAGGTAATATTGGTCGACCAGATGATGCGGAAGTTGTGAAAGCAAATGGTGGAGATGGTGTAGGTCTATTTAGAACCGAATTTCTATACATGGACCGTAATGATTTTCCGTCCGAGGAAGAGCAGTATATAGCATATAAAACAGTTCTTGAGAAAATGGAAGGGCGTAAGACAGTAGTTCGTACACTTGATATAGGTGGGGATAAGGAACTGAGTTACTTAACGCTTCCAGAGGAAATGAATCCATTCTTAGGATACCGCGCAATTCGTCTATGCTTAGAAGAACGCTCATTATTCCGTGTGCAATTACGTGCATTATTACGCGCAAGTATTCATGGGGATTTAAAGATTATGTTTCCAATGATTGCGACGCTCGATGAATTCCGTACAGCTAAAAACTTTTTGATGGAAGTAAAGGCTGAATTAATTGAGGAGGGATTCGAAGTGTCAAATGATATTGAAGTGGGCATGATGGTAGAAATCCCTTCTGCTGCAGTCATTGCAGATTTATTTGCAAAAGAGGCTGACTTCTTATCGATTGGTACGAACGATTTAATTCAATATACATTAGCTGCTGATCGTATGAACGAAAAAGTATCTTATTTATATCAACCTTACCATCCAGCAATCTTGCGTTTAGTTAAAAATGTAATAGATGCTGCACATGCAAATGGTAAATGGGTTGGCATGTGTGGTGAAATGGCAGGAGACGAGATTGCCATCCCAATCTTACTTGGTTTTGGTTTAGATGAATTCTCGATGAGTGCTTCATCTATCTTACATGCACGTGCTCAAATTTCAAAATTATCAAAAGCTGAAATGAAAAAACATATTGATCATATTTTAACGTTAACGACATCAGCTAGCATCGAAAATTATGTAATTGAAAATTTATTATAAATTAAATAAAAGCTATCTTGAAAATAGGGTAATTGTATCGCTATTTTCGGATGGCTTTTTTTAAAACATCGAGGGGGGTTTTTATAGAAATTTACACTTTACAGTCCATGATTACTATTCAGTAGAAGAAGCAATTTAGCGTTATGTTTTTTCGCATGCCTCTAGTATTGATAAAGTAAGAGATGTTGTATCAATAGAACAGAAATTTATGTTGTCATTTACTAAACCACAAATTAAACAACAACGAAAACGAGAAACGATGCTACGTATTGTAGATGTATATGTTTTTTTACACAACTGACATTACCAAAAAAATATTTCTTTTTATATACAAGTTCTGGGTACATTTGCACTTTGGAATGAAGGTGTTTTTCCTATCCATAAAGGATCTGTTGAGAAATAATAATAAAACCTACTACACGCTTATGGACGATTTTAATCCAATATTTGGCTTCTTTAGTTGCTGGTTATGACCCAATTGAACAACTTCTTTATCGCCAATGTGTACAAGTAGATGGTGAGATTATTTCAGAAATAAATCAACTCTTTCCGAAAAGTAATTGCCTTTTCAATGAGTATTTTAAATAAGGAGAAAATTGGACTATACCACTTAAATTCAAAGCTTTGATAGTATGATTTTATCTAAATGTACCAATGCAATTAATAGTTAAAATGTGAAAAAAGTTGTGGTATATACCAATAAATGCTATGTTCAAATCAAGAAAACGTGTACATTTCAAAGGGGATTTGCACAGTGAAAACGATTATGTTGGTATGCGTAGTAGGGATGAGTACAAATTTACTCGTAACGAAGTGTAAAAAGCAACACAGAGACAAAATATGGAGGCAGATATTTTTGCTATTGCAGAAAATGAAGGAGAAAAAACAATGGACAACAAATCAATTGATGTCCTGTTACTTGGACCACAAGTACGTTACTTAAAATCATCTTTCGATAAAAAGTTAGCAGGTACAGGTATTCCGCTAGATGTTATTAGCATGTCTGACTACGGTATGATGAACGGTGAAAATGTATTAAATCAAGCACTTCATCTAATGAAGAAACTTTGTGAAAATTAAATCGTCACATGTTAGAGTTGACAGTTAAATTTCCACTTTTTACAAGAGAGAAATCCTGTTGTTTTTCATTTAGTTAAAAGTTATTTTGCTAGGCATGCTGGAGTAATGGAAATGGGATTAGAAAAAGTGTCTATTCTATTTTCAAAAGGTTTTAGGGTGATGAAGTTTCGATTATAATAGAGAGTGACGCGTGTATCGCTTTATATGCAGATACACTTCGAAAACTAGGCATTGTACATATTGCAAGAACGAGGACAACTACATATGGTTTAGGTGTCAATCAACAAACGACTTGTACAAGCGGTTGGGGTTATTTGTTTGACGATGAGGGTAGTTGGTTATGACATAGGAGTCCGAGCGTTAAAAGCGATTGTCAAATTATATGACGGATGAGGACCTGAAACGATATTGACAACAAAAGTTTTAAAACATTGTGGTGTTGTAAATGTGCCCGAATTAGTGCATTGTGTTTATTCACAAGAGCATCCACGCACATATACTGTTTCTTAAGTCGATATGTAGAAGAAGCTGCACTTCAAAAAGGTCCAATAGTTAGAGAAATTATTGAGACATCTTGTGCTCAATTTATTGAGGCAGTCCAAGGGTGTCAAAAACAAACAGAATGGCAAAAAGGAATGTTTATTCCCGTTGTACTAATGGGTGGCATTTTTACAAATTTTGAATTATATGAGGAGTTATTGTCAATTGTTATTGCGAAAAAACAATTACCCTATATTTTTATTGCACCAAAAGTCTCGCCCGTTGGAGGTGCGGTCATTGGTGCTTTGCAAAGAATTGAACATACACTCGCTTATACATTCCTTCAACAGTTTTCGCAAGAGTTAAAAACACATTAAAAGGAGTAAACTATGTCAATCAAATTAGAAGTAATTTCGAATTTAGATGAATTATACACAAGAGGTATGGAGCTTTTTAAAGAAGCAAAAGAAAATGGCGCAAAAACATTTGGTTTGGCAACTGGAGGAACGATGATCCCTTTATATGAGAAAATTTGTGCGAGTGATTTAGACTTTTCTACATATGAAAGCTTTAATTTAGATGAGTATGTAGGTTTACCTGCAACACATCCTGAGAGTTATGTATCGTTTATGAAAAAGCATTTATTTAATCAAAAGCCATTTGCAAAATCTATGTTACCAAATGGTGAAGCTAAAGATGCAAAAGCAGAAGCTAAAGCGTATGAACAAAAATTGCAAGCAACAACACTTGATTTTCAACTATTGGGAATCGGAGTGAATGGGCATATTGGTTTTAATGAACCGGGGACGCCATTCAATGCGCCTACACATGTTGTAACATTGACAGAGTCGACACGTGAAGCAAATGCACGCTTTTTCCATTCGGTTGATGAAGTACCAACAGAAGCGATTACGATGGGGATTTCATCTATTCTTCGTGCGAAACAAATTGTACTGATTGCAGTAGGTGAAAAAAAACGCGCTGCACTTGAAGCATTTATTCACGGTGAAAAAACAATCGATGTTCCAGTTACAGCATTACAAGATCATGCAAATGTGATTGTCTTAACTGATTTAACGATTTAAAAAGAATCCAAACAATTCGTTATACGTTCGAGTTGTTTGGATTTTTACTTGCAATTACGTGCGTTACATTGTATATTTTTTTCAGAGTAATTAAGTAGGAATACTTACAAAAAACATATCGGAGTGGGTTATTTTGTTACATCAATTTTCTCGTAATGAGTTAGCAGTGGGTACAGAAGGTATTGAGTTATTAAAAAATAAGACAGTCGCTATTCTAGGTGTAGGTGGCGTAGGTTCATTCGCAGCAGAAGCCATCGCACGTTCTGGAATTGGTCGTATTATTTTAGTGGATAAAGATGATGTGGATATTACAAATATTAACCGTCAGTTAGTCGCATATATGTCAACAATCGGACGCTCAAAATCAGCAGTCATGAAAGAACGTATCGCAGATATCAACCCAGATTGTGAAGTACATGATTTACACATGTTTTATACAGAAGAAACATATGAAGAATTTTTCAGCTACAAGCCAGATTATGTTATTGATGCATCAGATACAGTAATGTATAAGATTCATATTATGAAAGAGTGCTTAAAGCGCGATATTCCAATCATCTCAAGCATGGGCGCAGCGAATAAGATGGACCCAACACGATTCCAAATCGCTGATATTTCAAAAACGCATACGGATCCACTGGCGAAAGTCATTCGTACAAAACTTCGTAAAGAGGGAATTAAAAAGGGCGTGCCTGTTATTTTCTCAGATGAAAGCCCGATTGTGATTCGTCAAGATGTTGTAGGAGAAGTTGGGAATCCAGATGCAGCTATTCGTAAAGCGAAAATGCCACCATCATCTAATGCATTCGTTCCATCATCTGTAGGTTTGATTGCAGCAAGTTGGGTAGTACGTGACATTTTATCACCGATTCATATTGCAACAGTAAAAAATCAATAAATTATAAAAAGTTTTCGACGAATAATTCAAATCGTCGGAAACTTTTTTGATTTACTGTAAATAAGACGAAATAAATTCTTTTTAAGGAAATAAGTGGTACAATTGAACGATATGAGTCTTTAATATTTGTAAAAAAAATTCATAATGAATTAAAAGAATTGTTTTTGGAAATATGATTACATGAAAAAACAATCTTTTTTGTATAATTAAGAAGTATATATAAAATATGTACATATCTTTTGTTTTTTATTTATAACTGAATTAAGGACTAGAGGAATTTAAAAAGTGGTACGTTTTAAAGAGTAAGAATAATGAGATAATGTGCGTGTGGAGCGAAAGTTAGTCGAATAGATAATTGAATAATACGTTATTTTGTATGACACCACTTATTTGAGCAAAGGTTGGACAAAATAGTTTTACATCACTACATACGAAGCAGAAAAAATGTAAATAAAAATCGAACCCTCTAAGAAGATTCGATTTTTAAGAAGTAGTCTTTTTTAATGCAATCCAAATCGGTTCAAGCGTATGTGTAATCGTAATGGTTGTCAAAGGTTTTCTTTCAATCAGTTGATTAGCCCCTGTACCGCCTAAGAAAAAAGTGATTTTTGGACGCTTGTTGGCGAACTCATCCAATTCATATAAATAGTTTGGCTGATCCAACGGTATATGAGTTGTAGCTGATAATAGTACAACAGTTGGGTGTAATTTATCTACAAAGTCCTCGATTGTACCTGCTGCTGGTGAACGTCCAATTAAAAATACGCGATAACCTTTTAATAGAATTTGTAATAGTAGAATATGCAAAGGCAGTTCGTGGTTTTCGTATGGTAAGCAAGCGCCAATCACAAGTGGTGCATTTTTAGAAACAGGGATTTGTTGTTTCACTTCAACAAGATGATTTTGAATAATTGTAGATACGAATTTTTCTTGATATTCGGACCATTGTTTCGTCATCCAACGCCTTCCGACCTCTTGTAAAAAAGGTCGAATAAGTTGTTGCAAGTAAACGGTCAAACCAAGTGTTTGATGAGCTTGATGTAATGTGATGGAAAAAGCTTCTTCATCACATTCTTCTCCGTAGGCGAGTAATTGGTAAAGAAAAGGTTCGACAAGAGAAGGGGTAGATGGTCTTTTTTCAGTTTGCTCAGTTGCATACTGAACAGACTTTTTTAATGAAATTCCTTGTTGCAATTGACTTTGTAATAAACACAAAAACTCTACTTGTTGCTGTGAATACTGACGATAACCATTCTCTAGTCGTGTCGGATGTAAAAAGTCATAGCGTTGTTCCCATTTACGCAATGTTTCTTTTTTAATCCCAGTAATCGCTTCAACGCTAGATATAGAGTAATTTTGAGAAAAATCATCCATAGAATCAACTCCTCTCACAATGAAGTATGTACTAGTCATTATAGACGCTTTTATCACTTTGTCCAACCTTTTGTTAAATAAGGTTTGACAAAAATGAATTAACGGTATAGATTTAATTATGCTTACCAGTATATTTAATGTAGTAGTAATGATATGTAGAAACGTTACAATTACACTTAACTAATCCTTTACAGGGGGAAATATAAATGAAAAAAATTTATGTAGTCGGTGCAGGTCCAGGAGGCCTAACATCAGCCATGTTATTAGCGCATGCAGGATATGATGTAGAAGTATTTGAAAAAGAAAACTTTGTGGGTGGACGTACAAGTTCAATCCAGCTAGGTGAATACACATTTGATCGTGGTCCAACCTTTTTAAATATGATGTACTTAGTACGTGAAATTTTTGAATTAACAGGTCGTACATTAGAAGATTATGTAGAACCAGTCGCATTATCACCTCTTTATGAGTTAGTTTATGCTGACAAGCGTTTTACTGTAAGTTCGGATTACGATCAAATGATTGAAACAATCTCAAAAACCTTCCCAGGTAATGAAGAAGGTTATACACGCTATTTACAAGAGACACATAAAAAATTGGAAGCTCTTGCGCCATTATTACAACGTAAGATGGATAGTGTGACAGATCTTCTAGCCCCAGAAACATTAAAAGCATTACCAGAGTTAGAGTTTGGTAAATCTTTAATGGATAAGCTAGGTAAATACTTTGATGATGAGCAATTACAATTAGCATTCACATTCCAATCGAAATATTTAGGTATGTCACCATGGAATTGCCCTGGTGCATTCTCAATCCTTTCGTACATCGAGCAAGCTTATGGAATTTATCACTTAAAAGGTGGTTTAAACCAGTTAACAAAAGCGATGGCGAAAGTATTGGAAGAACAAGGTGTGAAAATTCATTTAAATACGCCAATTAAAGAAATTGTACAGTATAAAAAGCGCATTGAAGGTATCCGTTTAGAGGATGGACAACTCCTTCATTGTGACGATGTAGTGATCAATGCGGACTTCGGTTATGCTTTAACAAAGCTATTAAATGTACCGAAAAAACGTCAGTGGTCACCACAAAAAATCGAGAAAAAACAATATTCTTGTTCAACATTCATGTTGTATCTAGGAATTGATACACAATATGATTTACAACATCATACAATCCTATTTGCAGAAGATTATCGCAAAAACATGGAAGAAATCTCTGGTACAAAAGTGATTTCAAAAGATATGTCAATCTACGTTCAAAATCCAGTGGTAACAGACGATACGCTAGCACCAGCTGGTAAATCGACATTGTATGTATTAGCACCTGTTCCAAATAACTTCAGTGAGATTGAATGGAATGAAGTGAAGCAACAATACCGTGATTTATTAATTGCAACACTTGAAGAACGTCTTGGTCTAACAGATTTAGCTTCACACATCGAAGAGGAATTAATCTATTCGCCAATCGATTGGGAAGAAAAAATGAATGTGTATAAAGGTGCAACATTTAACCTTGGACACCAATTAAATCAAATGATGACATTCCGACCTCACAATCACTTTGCACCATACGAGAATTGCTGGTTAGTAGGTGGCGGAACGCACCCAGGCAGTGGTCTACCGATCATTATTGAATCCGCACGTATTACAGCGAACTTAATGTTAGAGCGAGATGGACAAAAAACATTCCCAATCAAGCCGCTACCACAAGAATTAGATTATCGTATTACGGAATTGAGTCATGCTAGTTTATAGGCTATATCTAGTTTGGTTTACAATTGGCTGTATCCTCGTTGGATTCAGCCTCATTCCACCATGGTTGGAGTGGGCAAATAGTGTATTCTTAATTCTTGCTGGCTTAATTGCAGTTCGCTATGCAATGCATGCTTTTGGGAATGTAAAAGGTTTACTCATGTCCATCTTTATTTGGATTGTCACGTTCAGTGTGGAAGGATTAAGTGCCTATTTTAATGTCTTTTTTGGTAATTATGATTATACAGATCGTTTTCCACCATTATTATTCGGTGTTCCAATCGGCATAGGGTTTGCATGGATTGTTATGGTTATGGCAGGGCATGCTTTAACGATTCGTCTAAAACATCGTTTTTCTCGTGCTTTCTTTGCGGCTCTCTATGTCGTTCTTTTAGACTTAATTCTTGATCCGGTAGCTTTCGTTGCAAAGGAGTACTGGATTTGGGAGGACAATAGCGCGTATTATGGAATACCAGCGAGTAACTTTATTGGCTGGTTCGTCGTTGCTTTTATTTTACAATTATTATTACCACGTACGCGTAAAAATGAGCCGAACGTCAACATGATTAAACAAATGCGTGTCGTCTTTTGGACAATCGTTATTTTATTTTTATGGATTGCTATTTTATCCAAACTATATTTAGCATTTTTCGTTGGAGTGATTGGTTTTTTACTACTCCAATTTATAAGGGGTGCTGCAAATGATTCGCAAAAAATCTAATTTATTTTTCTTTCAAATTGGTCAGCGCTTCATGATGCGAAGAATGTTTCAAACGATGAAAGTCAATCTGACAACGATTCAAAAACCGTGTATGGTCGTTGTCAATCATAGTAGTTTTTATGATAGCCTCGTTCTTTTTGAATTATTCAAGCGAGGCTATTTGCCTTCAAACATTGTCGCAGGTATGAGTGCAGATGGCTTGAAAAAGTTTCCTTTGTTTAAAGGAATCGGAACTTTTCCTATCTCAAAGCCGATTAAAGTATCTGAAATCAAACAGATGTATGCACTAGCTAAAACGAATACGATTGCACTTTTTCCTCAAGGTGTAGAAGAACATCAGGAAAAGCGACCCTTGACGATTCAATCAGGTATGGACAAAATAATAAGTAAATTCCCTCAACATGGCATCGTTTATATTTCAATTTATTATTCATATACAGACGGTTTAAAAGGTGAAGTAGCTTGTCGGATGGATTATCAACCGGCAAGTAAGCGAACATCGATTCAGGAAGGTATGACATATTATTTAGATTGTTTAAAAGCACAAGTAATTGCAAAAGAAGAAGAAAGGTTTGTACGCTTATGGTAATAACCATACCTTTTTTAATCGGACTTATTTGGCTGATTTTCAATATTCAATTTTTGAAGAAGTTACGAGTAGCGCAACATAATGATTCAAAAATAAGTGTGTTAGTGCCACTTCGAAACGAAGAAACACATGTACATAAATTAATGATGAGTTTGAAAAATGTAACGTATAAAAATGCAGAATTTATCTTATATGATGATGATTCAACGGATCGTACAGCGCAGTTAATCGAAGAGAGATTACATGAAGATACACGCTTTCGCATGATTCGAGGAAAAGCTTTACCAGAGGGATGGCGTGGTAAACCACGTGCATGCCAAATATTAGCAGATGAAGCAAGTGGTGATGTACTCCTTTGGATTGATGCAGATGTAACACTTCAAAAGAAAACATTAGAAGCAGTGGCAACGATGTTTACACAACCGATTGATGCATTAACGGGTTTTCCGCGTTTTAAAGCGAGCAATGTGTTGGAATGTCTGTTAACGCCATTGCTTCATTTTTTTGTTTATTTTCATCTACCCATCGCACTTGCAAATCATCAACGTATGGTAGCGGCAACAGCTGCAAGTGGTGCATTTATTGCGATTCGAAAAGAAGTGTATGAAGAAATTGGTGGACATGCTTCTGTAAAAGATGCGGTAGTGGAGGATGTGGCATTATTTCGCATTTTAAAGCATCATGATAAAAAAGCCATGCTCTATAATATTACCGACTTTGTATTTTGCGCGATGTATGCGAATCGCCAAGAAACATGGCAAGGGTTTCAAAAAAATTGTTTTAGAGGAATTAATCATTCTTATCTAACAGGCATTTTTTTAGTCGTATTCTATTTTCTTTACTTTGTCAGTCCAGTAGGTTTGGCAATTTACGGACTAGTTATGACGGAATATGTATTCTTCGTGCCACTCGTTTGTATTATACTCATGCGTTTAATTAGTGATCTACTTGCGGAAAAATTGAATATTTATACGTTGCTCATGCCTGTTAGTGCAATTGTTTATTGTGTATTACTCATTACAACAATGATTCGAACAGCTAGACAAAAAAATACTTATTGGAAAGGACGTATATTATGAAGCCGACAGCGATTGTTGTGGGTGGCGGTTTAGGTGGTTTAGCGACTGCGCTCACATTAAGTACGCATTATGATGTGAAAATTTTCGAAAAAAATAGTTGGTTAGGTGGCAAGATGCAATCGATTCAACTGGGGGAGCATACATTTGATTTTGGTCCTAACACGCTTACAATGCCACGTTACTTTTGGGATGTGCTAGCGCCTTTTGTACAGCCAAAAGAGGAGCTACCATTTCAGCGAGTAGAACAACCGACTGCACATCGCTTTAAAGATGCCACCATCACATTTACAACAGATGTAGCAGAGATGCAGCGTCAAATTGCGCTTATTGATCCTGTGAGTGCCGAAAATTATCCAGCTTTTATTTTAGAGATTACACGTCTATTTCATCTAAGTGAAAAAGCTTTTTTAAATAAAACATTCTTTAACGTAAAAGATTATACAAAGGCTTCATTAATGAAAAATTTAATGGCAGCACGTCCGTTTCAAACATTAGATGCATTTTTAGGTCACTATTTCCCTAATAAGAAAATTCGACAGTTATTCAATCGCTTTGCGACGTATATCGGTTCTTCTCCATATGAAACACCTGCGACATTTGCGATGATTGCGTATTTTGAGTTAGTTGAAGGAACTTATTTTTTAGAGGGTGGGCCACCGAATATTGCGGCTACATTTGAACGTGTATTACGCGAACAAGGTGTTAAACTTCATGTAAATGAACCAGTTTTGAAATTCGCGATGGACGGCGATACAATTCGCTTTTGCGAAACAGAAAAAGGGCGTTATGAAGCGGATATTTTTGTGAGTGATATGGATTATGATGTCATGCAATCTTTACTAGGTCGAAAAATACCGAAGCGTGAACTTTCAACGTCTGCTTACGTAGAACTCATCGCTTTAAAAGAGCCGGTTGATTTACATCATCATAATGTATTATTTAGTAATGATTATGTAGCTGAATTTAAGACATTACGGGAAGGAAATTATGCGCGTAAGCCGAGTGTCTATGGTTGTTATCCATATGCATCTGATTCGAGTCGATTACCAGCGCTGTTCGTTTTGATTAACGCCCCCGCAAATCTTTATGCCTCACAAGATGGCTTAGTAGAGCAAGTGGATGATGCCCTTCAGAAATGGGGGATTAAAGAAGAACAAATTGCTGAAAGAAAAGCTTTGCCACCGCATTATATTGCGGACACATTTGCTGTTAGACAAGGAGCAATTTATGGACAAGCTTCGAATACATGGAAGGGTAGTTTCTTTAGACCATCGAACCACGATTTGAAACTAGATAACCTTTACTATGTAGGTGGAACCGTTCATCCAGGTGGTGGTTCACCGATTGTTGTAAAAGGTGGCTATGAAGTAGCGAAGCGTATTATACAGGAGCGACAAGAAGTATGATGTATAAAGTGGGATATCGTAGTAAACGGTGTCCTACTTTTTATTTTTTACAACCACGTTGGAAATAAATGAAACTTTTTACTTATTTATTCTGTATAATAAATAGATAACATGAAAAGGAGTGTGTTCCATGACACTAGAAGTGAGACAGGTAACAAAAAAGTATAAAGATTTTGTTGCTGTCAATGCACTAGATTTTACGATTAATGAAGGAGAAGTCTTCGGATTAATTGGTCAAAATGGTGCAGGTAAAACAACGACTTTCCGTATGATTTTAAATCTTCAAGATACGACAGAAGGAACAATTTTATGGAAAGGAAAATCGGTACATAAGCTAGAGCGTGATTTTTTAGGTTATTTACCTGAAGAACGTGGCATTTACCCACAAATGAAAATAGAAGAACAGCTTTACTTTTTCGGTATGTTAAAAGGGAAATCCAAAAAAGAATTAAAGACGGAAATTCAGTACTGGTTAGAACGATTTGAGCTGACAGATAAGCGAAATGATAAAGCAGAGACACTTTCAAAAGGGAATCAACAAAAAGTACAACTGATTGCGAGTTTTATTCATAAACCAGAATTTTTAATTTTGGATGAGCCGTTTAGTGGGCTAGATCCTGTGAATCGTCAGTTATTAATGGATGCGATTTTAGACTTGAAAAAGCAAGGAACGACAATTTTATTTTCAAGTCATCAAATGGATAATGTTGAAGAACTATGCGACCACTTATGTATTTTAAAACGAGGTGTTTCACTTTATACAGGTGGATTACAAGAGTTAAAGGCACTATACGGAAAAATCAAACTGAGCATTCGTACGGCGAAAACAAAACCAGAGCTTGAAGTATTAGAAGGTGTTGAACGTGTGGAACAGACGAGAGATGGTTACACATTATATCTACAAGATGAAAGTTATGGTGAAGCATTATACCAAGCGATTAGTGAAGGTTTCTATATGGACAAATTCAGCATGGACTATTTATCGCTCGATGAAATCTTTAAATTGAAAGTAGGTGCGCCAAATGAATAAACTTGGACTACTCGTTAAGCAACTGTATCTTCAAAAGATTAAGTCGAAGTCCTTTATATTATTAACGCTTTTATATTTAGCAATTATTGCAGTAGCAGTGAACTGGTCAAGTATTAAAGGGATTTTTACAGATGACAATAAGTATGTAACAATCGCACTGGTAGATGATACAAAACTCGATTTAGCAAAGCAATTTCCTTCGGATAAAGAAGTGAAGTTCAAAGTTGTCAAAGAATCGAAAAAAGAAGTAGATGCACTTGTCAAAAAGGAAAAATACGATGCAGCAGTCTATTTAACATCAAAAGATCAACAATTAGCTGTTGAACTTGCAACAGCGAAATCACTGGATTTACAAGTTCAATCTAAAATTGATGCACTTGCTGAAAATGCAGGGAAAGTATATAGTGTACAACAATTAAATTTATCAGCTGAACAGGCAGCGAAAATTTTACAGACGAATACAGTTGTAAAACAAGTCGATTTACAAGAGAAAACATCGAATAAAACAGCTGAAGAAAAGTCAGCAGGGATTCTAATTGCATATATTATGGGCTTTTTAATCTACTTATTCGTCACAAGCTATTTATCAATGATTACAACTGATATTGCTTCTGAAAAAGGTTCTCGTGTATTAGAAGTATTAATGGCGAGTGTTAAGCCATCTACACATCTATTTTCTAAATTAATTGGTGTGTTTTTAACAGGCTTAACGCAAATTGTGATTTTAGCAGTTGGTGCGTATATTCTCATTCAATTCACAGCGAAGAAATCAGTGACAGATAGTTTACAAGAGATGCTCGGCCAACTACCAGCTACTTACTTTATCTATGTTATTCTCTTCTTCTTACTATCAATTATCTTGTTCTTATTAATTGGTGCGCTTGCAGGTTCACTCGTATCAAAGGTAGAAGAAGCTTCGCAAGTAATGATGCCAGGCGTATTCATTATGTTAATCGGTTTTTACGTGATGCTTTCAGGTATTTCGAATCCAGATTCTTTACTTATTAAAGTATTCTCGTATATTCCATTTACATCAGGTATGCTTATGACATTACGTTTAGGTGCGACGGATATTTCAACTGTATCGGTATGGATTTCACTCGCTATTTTATTCGCTACAGTTGCACTACTCTTCACAATTAGTGTGACATTTTATAAACGAAGTGTCCTCACATATAGCTCTGGTGGGATTATGCAAAAAATTAAAACCGTCTTAAAAGTAACGACATAAGAAAAATGAGAAGCAGCGCATGGCTGTTTCTCATTTTTTCTTTTTGAATGATTTTAATTTATCGTAAATGGTAGCCATGCGTTGTTCTTTACCTGCGATAACAGGTGTATAGTATTCGCGTGTTACGAGTTCGTCAGGTAAGTATTGTTGATTCACCCAACCACCGAATGTACCAATTGGTGTGTTATGCGGATATTGATAGCCGACATTTCCAAGTGCTGCTGCACCGCTATAATGTGTATCACGCAAATGCATAGGAATTTCACCTGTTTTACCTGCATGAATATCATGGATTGCGGCGTCAATGGCGCTTATCGCAGAGTTTGATTTTTCAGCGAGGCACATTTCGATGACAGCTTGCGCAAGTGGAATGCGCGCTTCTGGCATACCAAGGCGTTCAGCCGATTGAACAGCTGCTAACACATGTGGTCCGACTTGTGGGTCAGCTAAGCCGACATCTTCATAACTAATAACGAGTAGTCTTCGGTTCACTGCGATTAAGTCGCCATTTTCTAAACAGTGCGCTAAATAATAAAGCGCTGCATTGACATCACTACCGCGAATGGATTTTTGTAAAGCGGATAATAAATTATAAAATTGATCACCTTTCGCATCTCCATATAAACCGATCTTTTCAGCTAGTTGTGCGACTAATTTGTCTGTCACAATTGCCACGTCATCTTCTTCATCAGCAGCGTAGTAAACAGATTCTAATAAATTCAATGCTTTTCGTGCATCGCCATTACCTGCTTTAGCTATTTGGTGAATTTGCTCTTCTGTGATTTGAATGTTATAACGACCAAGACCACGCTTTTCATCTTGTAATGCTTGTCGTATTAATTGTTCTAAATTTTCAGTTGTCAGTCGTTTTAATTGTTTAATTTCACCACAACGAGAACGAATGGCGGGATTCACATCGTGGAATGGATTTTCAGTTGTTGCACCAATTAAAATAATCGAACCATTTTCGACATGTGGCAATAACGTATCTTGTTGTAATTTATTAAAACGATGAATTTCATCTAAAAATAAAATAACTTGACCTGAAAAATGAGCTTCCGCTACAATTCCTTCGACATCTTTTTTTCCAGCGCGTGTGGCGTTTAATGCAAAGAAAGGAATAGATACACTTCCTGCAATGGCATAAGCAATTGATGTTTTTCCAATACCTGGATTTCCATAGAGGAGCATAGACGGTACATGGCCTTTTTGAATCATTTTATAGAGATGCGTGTTAGGTCCAATCACGTCTTCATGTCCAACAATTTCTTCTATATTTTGTGGGCGCATACGGTAAGCGAGCGGCTCATTTGTCATAATCATCGGCTCCTTTTTTTAAATAAGAATGTTACATAATAAATAATAGTATAGCAAAACCAAGTACGATGGGTGGTAATATGTTATAATTTAACGATAAAGAATTTATAATTTAGATGAGGTGCATACGAGTGAAGATCTCAACGAAAGGCCGTTATGGGCTTACAATTATGATTGAGTTAGCAAAACAGTACGGACAAGGACCAATTCCACTGCGTCAAATCGCCGCAGATAATCATTTATCAGAAGCTTATTTAGAGCAATTAGTATCACCACTTCGTAACTCGGGTTTAGTCAAGAGTGTACGTGGTGCTTACGGTGGTTATATGTTATCGAAGCCACCACATTTGATTTCAACAGCAGATGTGATTAAAGTATTAGAAGGCCCGATTCAACCTGTAGAAGGAATCGAAAATGAAGCACCACCACAACGTGAGTTATGGATGCGTATTCGCGATGCTGTAAAAACAGTGTTGGATACAACAAGTCTGGAAGATTTAGCGAAATATACAGACGAAAACACAGATGAAAACTTTATGTTCTATATTTAAAGGAGATTTTTTTCATGAACGAAATCTATTTAGACCATGCGGCAACATCACCGATGCATCCACAAGTGATTCAAGTGATGACAGAAGTGATGTCAGAGGTATTTGGTAATCCATCAAGTATCCATCAGCTTGGTCGCCATGCACGAAAATATTTAGATGATGCACGTCATGTGATTGCAACATCTATTCAAGCCAAAGACAATGAAATCATCTTTACGGGTGGTGGCTCGGAGGCAGATAATTTAGCGATTCGCGGAACAGCCTATGCGAAAAAAGCGCAAGGTCGTCATATTATTACAACAGCAATTGAACATCATGCGGTATTACATCCATGTGAACAGCTTGAAACAGAAGGTTTTGAAGTGACCTATTTACCTGTTAATGAACAGGGAGTTGTATCAGTTGCAGATGTAGAACAAGCACTTCGCGAAGATACGATTCTCGTTACGATTATGGCAGGTAATAATGAAGTAGGTTCTATACAACCAATTGCAGAAATTGGTGCATTATTAACTGAACATCAAGCGACATTCCATACGGATGCAGTGCAAGCATTTGGACTTGAAAAAATCAATGTAGACGAGTTAAAAGTTGATTTATTATCTGCTTCAGCGCATAAGTTGAATGGTCCAAAAGGTGTCGGATTTTTATACCAGCGTGAACAAACACCTTTGCAACCACTTATTTTAGGTGGGGAACAAGAACGTAAACGTCGTGCGGGTACAGAAAATATTCCAGGGATTGTTGGGCTTGCTAAGGCAGTCGAAATTGCACAGGCAACAATGGATGAAAAACGAATACAGTTGAAAAAATATCAACAAATCATAGTAGACACCTTTACAGCGAGTGGGATTCATTTTAAAGTTAATGGGCAAGTCGAAAATGGTCTACCGCATGTATTGAATATAAGCTTTGCAGGAATGGATGTAGAGTCATTCCTTGTCAATTTAGATATGGCTGGTGTTGCGGTATCAAGTGGTTCAGCATGTACAGCGGGTTCAATTGATCCATCACATGTTTTAGTTGCGATGTTTGGAAAAGATTCTGCAGAATTGCGTAATTCGATTCGTTTTAGTTTCGGATATGGGCTAACAGATGATACAGTAGCAGAAGCTGCAAAACGTACAGTAGATATTGTACAAAGATTAGCGAATGTATAGAAATCAGGTGAGAAGAAAATGAATGAAGTAAAAGACCCCTCAAAAACACGTGTTGTCGTAGGGATGTCGGGTGGCGTTGACTCGTCTGTAGCAGCGTACCTATTAAAAAAACAGGGCTATGATGTGATCGGTATCTTCATGAAAAACTGGGATGATACAGATGAGAATGGCGTATGTACAGCAACGGAAGACTACGAAGATGTCATTAAAGTATGTAATCAAATTGGGATTCCCTATTATGCTGTCAATTTTGAAAAACAATACTGGGATAAAGTATTCTCATATTTCCTAGAAGAATATAAAGCAGGACGTACACCAAACCCGGATGTAATGTGTAATAAAGAGATTAAATTTAAAGCCTTTTTAGAACATGCATTAAAGTTAGGTGCTGACTATCTTGCAACAGGTCACTATGCGCGTGTTGAACAAACAGAAGATGGCGTGAAAATGTTACGTGGTGTGGACCATAATAAAGATCAAACATACTTCTTAAATCAATTATCACAGGAACAATTATCACATGTTATGTTCCCAATCGGTGATTTAGAAAAACCGCGTGTACGTGAAATTGCAGAAGAAGCAGGACTTGCGACAGCGAAGAAAAAAGACTCAACAGGGATCTGTTTCATCGGTGAACGTAACTTCAAAGAATTCTTAAGCCAATACCTACCAGCACAACCAGGGAACATGGAAACATTTGATGGTAAAGTGATGGGTAAACACGACGGTTTAATGTATTACACATTAGGTCAACGTCATGGTTTAGGAATCGGCGGAGACGGTGAACCTTGGTTTGTAGTTGGAAAAGATTTAGAGCGTAATGTTTTATTAGTTGGACAAAGTTTCCATAATGACTTGTTATATTCGACAAGCTTAACGGCTGTGAAAACAAGCTTTACGACGAATCGTACATTCGACAAGAACTTTAGCTGCACAGCGAAGTTCCGTTACCGTCAAACAGATGTACCTGTAGATGTAACATTACTAGATAATGGCGATTGGTCTGTGACATTCTCAGAACCAACACGTGCGATTACTCCAGGACAATCGGTTGTATTATATGATGGTGATGAGTGTATCGGGGGCGGTACAATTGATGAAGTATTTAAAAACGGTGAAAAATTAACATATGTAGGGTAATAGGAGTTGGATTTTTGTGAATCATAATGAAGAAGGCATCAAAGCGATGCAAGAAAAGCGTTTTGAAGATGCAGCAAAAGCTTTTACTGAAGCAATCGAAGCAAATCCTGAAGAAGCGATTGGCTACATTAACTTTGGTAATCTGCTCGCTTCAATGGATGATACAGAACGTGCAGAGCGCTTTTTCCAAAAAGCTATTACATTGGATGAAGATGCAGCGACTGCTTATTATGGTTTAGCGAATCTTTATTACAATAATGAGCGTTTTGAAGAAGCGGCAAAAATTTATGAGCGTTCAATTCGTAAAGGCATTGAAGGGGCAGATGCTTACTTCATGCTTGGAAAATCACTTGAAGCAAGTGGGAATACGAAATTAGCACTTCCTTATTTACAACGTGCAGCAGAATTAGCACCAGAGGATTTACAAATTCGTTTATCATTTGCGATTTTAATGTGTTCATTAGAAATGTTTGAAGAAGCAGAAAAAGAACTGCGTCATATTATCGATGAAGATTGGAATAATGCAGATGCACATTATAACTTAGGTGTATTATTTGCAGTTTCTACAGATAATATTAAAGATGCGCAGTATCATTTAAAACAAGCTTACACATTACAACCTGAATTTGATCAAGCGCGTTATATTTACGATATGCTTGAGCAAAAGAAGAATAACCAATAAAAAAGGAGGGGACAGTGTTGACTGAAAATCTTTCACTATTTGCGAATGAACCATTTTTCGTAGTAGGTCGACCTGTCGTCTCTATTTTTCATAATGCAGAAAATTTATTTTCAATTGTGAAAGTGAAAATTCAAGAGACGAATACAGATTACCAAGAAAAAGAAGTGATTGTCGCTGGATATTTTCCAAAGGTAGTAGAGGATGCGCTCTATCGTTTTACAGGGCGTATGACAACCCATCCGAAATACGGCACACAATTCAAAGCAGAAACATTTGAAAAAGAGATTCCTGCAACTGAAGCAGGTGTCATCTCGTATTTATCAAGCGATTTATTCCCAGGAATCGGACAACGAACAGCTAAAATCATTGTCGATCAATTGGGGGCGGATGCAATTAAAGTCATCATTCAAGATCCTTCATCTTTGGATGGTATTCCGCGTTTAAATGAAGAAAAGAAAGAGACATTGCGACTTGTACTCCAACAAAATCTAGGGATGGACCGTATTATGATTAAATTAGGCGAATGGGGTTTTGGCGCACAATTAGCAATCAAAATCTATCAACTCTATTTAGATGATACACTTCAACTCTTACAAGAAAATCCGTACCGACTCATTCAAGATGTAGAAGGAGTGGGTTTTCAGCGTGCAGATGATTTAGGCGCTATTTTAGGAATTGAAGGAAAGCATCCAGACCGTATTGAAGCAGCAGTGCTACATATTATTAATCAAGCATCGATTTCAGAAGGACATACCTATGTCTCTGCTGAACAGGTTATTCCACAAGCAAAAGCTCTTTTGGAACAAAGTCAGCCTATCCAACTCACTTACGAAGAGATTTCACAAGCGATTATTCGTCTTGGTGAAAATGGACAGTTGTGTGGTGAGGAGACACGTCTCTATTTACCATCTCTTTATTATTCAGAGGTGGGGATTGCGTCAAAAATTTTGCAATTAAAAGAGAAAAATGAACAACAATCGGCCTTTCCGCTTTCTGAAATTCGCACATGGATTGGTGATGCAGAGGAGCGCTTTGGTGTGACCTATGCAACGACACAAATCCATGCGATTGAGACAGCTATTAACAGTGCGGTCATGATTTTAACAGGTGGACCAGGTACTGGGAAAACAACCGTTGTACGTGGGATTGTTGATGTGTTTGCAGAGTTACATGGATTATCGCTTGATCCGAAAGAATATAGTAAAAAAGACGAAGAATTTCCAATTATTCTTGTTGCACCAACAGGTCGTGCAGCGAAGCGTCTAAGTGAATCGACAGGCTTACCTGCACAGACGATTCACCGTCTACTCGGTTTTAATGGACAAGATAAAGACGAAGAAACAGAACGAGAAATCGGTGGTAAATTAATTATTGTCGATGAGATGTCGATGGTTGATACGTGGCTCGCACATCAATTACTACGTGCATTAAATGACCACTGTCAAATTGTATTTGTTGGTGACCAAGATCAGTTACCGCCTGTAGGTCCTGGGCAAGTTCTAAAGGATTTACTCGCTTCAAAAGCGATTCCGACAGTCGAATTAACCGACGTCTATCGTCAAGCGGATGGCTCATCCATTATTGAGTTGGCTCATCAGATGAAAATGGGAGAGCAGCCGACGAATTTAACAGAGAAAACGAAAGATCGCTCCTTTATCCCTGCCTATGCGAATCAAGTTGCGAGCGTCGTTCAACAAGTGATTGGTTCCGCGCTTAAAAAAGGATTCTCAATTCATGATGTCCAAGTGCTTGCGCCAATGTACCGAGGAGATGCCGGAATTGATGCACTGAATAAAATGATTCAAGAGTTTGTCAATCCGAAAAAGAATGCGAAGACGAAAGAGATTGTATTTGGTGACACAACGTACCGTATTGGTGACAAAGTATTGCAACTTGTCAATCAACCGAATAGTAATGTGTTTAACGGAGATATGGGCGAAATCATTTCCATTTTAAAAGCGAAAGAGACGACGGAAAAACAAGACGTCGTTATCGTGTCATTTGATGGTATTGAAGTAACATATGAACGCTCCGATCTAAATCAAATTACACTTGCCTATTGTTGTTCGATTCATAAATCACAAGGTAGTGAGTTCCCAATGGTCATCATGCCGGTTGTAAGAAGTTATGCAAAGATGTTAAGAAAGAATTTGCTCTATACAGGTCTGACACGTGCTAAAAACTTTTTGATTTTGTGCGGAGAACCCGATACATTTTTACGTGGTATTCAAAATGATGCGGATATTTTAAGACAGACGACACTTGCGATGCGTCTTGGTGAAACATCTGAACAGATTGCTGAAAAAGAAGCTACTGAACAAAAAGTAGAAGTAGAAGAAACAAATGGTGAGATGATTCAACGCAATACGTTTGTTTTAACGATGGACAATTTTATGGACATCTCACCCATGATTGGTATGGATGGTTGTAAACCGAGTGATTTTTTAATTGAAGTACAACAAGAGCTACTAGAAAATGAATAGATTGAAGACCACCTAAGTTGATTTGTTATAAATTAACTTAGGTGGTTTTTGTTTCCTTTTTGATCCATGTGATGATATAATCGTTGGAACTTTAAAAGGGGATGATGAAATGATTCGACAATTAACAGAAGAAGACCATCAACAAGTACTTCAGTTGATTGGAAAAAAGCCAGCAGAGAATTTATTCATTATTGGTGACTTGGAGGCGTATGGATACATCTCTGACATACAACAACTTTACGGAGAATTTCAAGATGAGCAGTTAATTGCACTGCTGTTAAACTACGACCATATGTATGTGATGTATGCAGAAGGAACATATGATGTAGAAGGCTTCGCTCGTATTGTGAATACAGATGAACAACTGTTAGGTTTATCTGGTATGTACGATATTTTAACGTCTTTATATCCTTTAATTGAAAAAACACCTAAACGCTCAGGTAAGATGCACTATGCAAAATGTACAGCACTAATCGGAGAAGCGCCACCACACCGTTTTACAATTCGTAAAACAACTGTAGAAGATATTCCACAGCACCGTGCATTATTACAACAAATACCAGAGTTTGCGAATAGTACGACAACAGAGGAACAAATGATTCGAACGATTGAAAATCAAACAGGTCGTACGTATGCGATTTGGGAAGATGATCAAATTGTTTCGGTTGTCTCAACGACAGCGGAAAATTTACAGTCAGCGATGATTGTCGGTGTAGCGACGCATCCTGATTATGTAAAAAGAGGATATGCGACAGCACTTCTTTATAGAATGTGTGAGGAATTACTAGCAGAAGATAAGGTGGTTTGTTTGTTCTACGATAACCCGAAAGCAGGAAAGATTTACGAGCGCATCGGATTTGAACCAATTGGTTACTGGGGAATGCATAACTTTTAATAGGATGCGAGCATTGACAGGTTAAGCGACTTTATTTTATAATCAGCAGTAGAATAATTGAACACGATGACGGAAAAGAGTACGTTATACTGATTGTGTTAAGAGAGAGGTTTCATGGCTGAAAAAACCTTCACGATTGATAACGGAAAGCTATTCCAGAGTGCAGTTAATCCCTGCCGTTCACTACGTTATAGTGCTAAGAGATAAAAAGTGTTGCTTGATACTTTTTATAAATTAGGGTGGTACCACGAAAACGAATTGACAGTTCTCGTCCCTTTCCATAGGGATGGGGACTTTTTATTTTGTTTGATAAGCACTTCATCGCATTTAAATTTTAGGAGGAAACACACATGAAAGCTTCAGATATTCGTCGTAAGTATATCGAATTCTTCGTTGAAAAACAGCACAAACAAGAACCAAGTATGCCACTTGTTCCAATTAATGATGCCTCATTATTATGGATTAACTCAGGTGTAGCTACATTAAAAAAATATTTTGATGGCTCGGTTATTCCAGATAACCCACGTATCGTAAATGCACAAAAAGCTATTCGTACAAACGATATTGAAAACGTTGGTAAAACAGCACGTCACCATACATTCTTTGAAATGTTAGGAAACTTCTCAATTGGTGACTATTTCAAAAAAGAAGCTATTCATTATGCATGGGAATTCTTAACATCAAAAGATTGGTTAGGATTCGACGGTGAAAAATTGTCTATTACGATTCACCCTGAAGATACAGAAGCATACAACATTTGGAAAGATGAAATTGGCATTCCAGAAGAACGTCTGATTCGTTTAGAAGGAAACTTCTGGGATATCGGTGAAGGTCCATCGGGTCCAAACTCAGAAATCTTCTATGACCGTGGCGAAATGTACGGGAACGATCCAAAAGATCCAGAATTATATCCAGGTGGCGAAAACGAGCGTTACTTAGAAATCTGGAACTTGGTATTCTCTCAATTCAACCATAACCCAGATCACACATATACACCATTACCAAAGCAAAACATTGATACAGGTATGGGGTTAGAGCGTGTGGCATCTGTTATGCAAGATGTTCCAACAAACTATGACACAGATTTATTCATGCCAATCATTGAAACAATTGAAAAATTCGCAAACCGTCGCTACATGCGCCCTGGTGAAATTGAACTAAGTGAAATTTTTGGTACAGAAGAAGATGTAAATACACCATTCAAAGTCATCGCTGACCATATTCGTACGGTTGCTTTCGCAATTGGTGACGGCGCACTTCCATCAAATGAAGGTCGCGGTTATGTATTACGTCGTTTATTACGTCGTGCAGTACGTTATGCAAAACAAATCGGTATCGAAAAACCGTTCATGTTTGAATTAGTACCAACTGTTGGTGAAATCATGCAAGATTTCTATCCACAAGTAAAGGAAAAAGAAGCATTCATTCAACGTGTAATTAAAAATGAAGAACAACGCTTCCATGAAACATTAAATGATGGTTTAGCCATCTTTAATGAAGTCGTTGCAACGCAAAAAGAAAAAGGCGAAATGGTTATTCCAGGTGCAGATGCATTCCGTCTATATGACACATACGGTTTCCCAGTAGAATTAACAGAAGAGTACGCTGCCGAAGTTGGGATGACAGTGGACGAAGCTGGCTTTGAAGTTGAGATGGAAAAACAACGTACACGCGCACGTGAAGCACGTCAAGATGTTGACTCAATGAAAGTACAATCAGAAGTGTTAGCAAACTTAAAACAAGCTTCTACATTCGTAGGTGGCGATACATTACAAACAGAAACAGTTATTACAGCAATCGTTGCAAACGGCGAAGAAGTAAAAACAGTTTCTGAAGGTGAAGAAGCACTTGTGATTTTAACTGAAACACCTTTCTATGCAGAAATGGGTGGACAAGTAGCGGACCACGGTACGATTTCAAATGATGCATTCACAGCGTTTGTAAAAGACGTACAAAAAGCACCAAACGGTCAATCATTACACACAGTTGTAGTTGAATCGGGTGAAATGAACGTAGAAGATGAAGTGATTGCAAGCGTAAATCGCGAAGAACGTAACTTGATCGTGAAAAATCATACAGCAACACACCTATTACAACGTGCATTAAAAGACATTTTAGGTGACCACGTTAACCAAGCAGGTTCCTATGTAGGCCCAGATCGTCTACGTTTTGACTTCTCACACTTCGGTGCAACAACAAAAGAAGAAATTGAAGCAATTGAACGTGCAGTAAACGAAAAAATTTGGGATGATATCGAAGTAATCATCGAAGAAATGCCAATCGACAAAGCAAAAGCAATGGGCGCTATGGCATTATTCGGTGAAAAATACGGTGACGTTGTACGCGTCGTTCAAGTATCAGATTACTCAATCGAATTATGTGGTGGTATTCACGTAAAACGTTCATCTGAAATTGGCTTATTCAAAATCGTTTCAGAAGGTGGTATTGGCGCTGGAACACGTCGTATTGAAGCTGTAACAGGTCGTGCAGCATACTTTGCAGTGAAGGAAGAACAACACACATTAGAAGCAGCAGCACACGCTTTAAAAGTAAATCCAAAAGACGTACCCGCACGTATTGAATCATTACAACATGATTTAAAAGATGCACAACGTGAAAATGAATCGTTATCAGCGAAGATGGCAGCAGCACAAGCAGGTGATATTTTAGCGAATGCAAAAGATATCAATGGTGTAACGGTATTATCAACACGTGTAGAAGCGAAAGATAATAACCAATTACGTCAACTAATGGATGATTTAAAAGCAAAAATGTCAAATGCGGTGATCGTTTTAGGTGCAGTAGCAGACGATAAAGTAATGCTATGTGCAGGAGTAACAAAAGAAATCGCAGGAAAAGAATACCATGCAGGAAACATTGTCAAAGCAGTAGCAGAACAATGTGGTGGTAAAGGTGGCGGTCGCCCAGATATGGCGATGGCTGGTGCGAAAGATGCGAATCAACTAGATGCAGCACTTGCATCGGTTTATGAAACATTAGCAAAATAATTAATGAATAGAAGAAGTCAGTTCTTAGGCAACTGTTTGAGAACTGGCTTTTTTCTATGATGTAGTAAAAACAGATGACGTTATGAAAATAAGTAGCCAAAAATGGTGGAACAAACAGGAAAACAATGCTTTTTAAACCTTATTTTCTTGCCACTAGTAATTATTTCATAGCGAATGGGCAAAATGAGTTTCAAACGAACAGGGAATAAGTTATACTAGTTGAAAGAGTAGTACACTACTTAACTTTACTGTGAGGTGCTTAGCATGAGTAAGTTTGATCAAACGATGAAATTTAATTTTCCCGAAGAACCTATGGAACAAGAAGTTCGCGAAACGATGCTTCATGTTCATGCAGCACTAGAAGAAAAAGGGTATAACTCAATCAATCAAATGGTGGGTTATTTGCTTTCGGGCGATCCGGCATATATTCCACGTCATCAAGATGCTCGTACAAAGATTCGCAAGCTTGAACGAGATGAAATTTTAGAAGAGCTTGTGAAATTTTATATTAAAAAGAATAACGAGGCAAAATAATGAGAGTAATGGGTTTAGATGTCGGTTCTAAAACAATCGGAGTAGCTGTAAGCGATGCACTTGGCTGGACTGCTCAAGGGATTGAAACGATTAAAATCGACGAAGAGAATGAAAAGTTTGGTATGGAACGAATTCGTGAACTCGTAAAACAATACGATGTGAAGGAATTCGTCGTTGGTTTTCCAAAAAACATGAACAATACAGTGGGTCCGCGTGGAGAAGCATCACAACGTTATGCTACACTGTTAGAGCAGGAATTTGGATTTCCCGTTACACTATGGGATGAAAGACTGACAACGATGGCCGCAGAACGCGTGCTAATTGAAGCGGATGTTCGCCGTAAAGATCGTAAAAAGGTCATTGATAAGATGGCTGCAAGTATGATTTTACAAGGATATTTAGACCGCAAATCTTTTTAGAGGAGAATGAGAGTATGACAAATGAAAAACAAAACACAATTACAGTAGTAGACGAGGAAGGGAACGAAATTCTTTGTGAGATTCTTACAATCGTAGAATCAGAAGAATTTGGTAAAAACTTCGTATTATACAGTGAAATCGGTTCAGAGGATGAAGAAGGTTATGTACAAATCATGGCTTCATCATTCACACCAGCAGAAAATGGTGAAGATGGCGAATTACAACCAATCGAATCAGAAGAAGAATGGGCTTACTTAGAAGACATTCTTGAGCAATTAGACGACGAAGAATAATTCACTATTTCAACAACCATAAGGGAGGCTTTTAATATGTCAGAAGAACACAACCATGAACATATTGTAGCAATTGATGAAAACGGAAACGAAATCGTATATGCTGTCATCACACGCGTATACTCAGAAGAATTCGAAAAAGAATACGTTCTTTTTGCAGAACATAGCGATTCAGACGAGCCTGTAGAAGTACAAGCAGCAATCGTTGTAGAAGACGAAGAAGGCGACCGTTTAGTTGGAATCGAGAGCGATTCAGATGCAGAATGGGAATTCATCGAGAGCGTTTTATCTGAGCTAGCTGACGAAGAAGAAGAATAGTCCTTACAAAATGAGGTGAATGTTCATGTCTCAAGATTATAGTGGTCAATTCTTTACGGAATTAGATGAAGATGGCAATGAGGTTGTCTATACGATTCTAACGCGCATTGAACCAGACGATTCAGATTCAACGTATATCGTGTTTTATGAAGATACAGAAGAAGACGATATTCAAATTGAAGCAGCAGAAGTCATCGAAAATGAAGATGGTAGCGGCGAGCAATTATACGAAATCGAAACTGAAGAAGAATGGGCAATGATTGAAGAAGTAGTCAATACAATTATGAGTCTGTAAAAGAAAGTCCGTCCAATATTGTTTTGTACTTATGAAAAGTGCAGATAATAGGGGCGGATTTTTTGAATCGTATAAAATATTTTTGAAAAAAAAGAGAGAATCAAGTAATATGAACATGTTGTGACTTTACATAAGAGTCAGGATGAGAGTGAGATGAAGGAGGATTATGTGTGGATCCAAAAGTGCCCGATGATCAATTAAAGAGATTACAAGAGCAACGCCATGAAAAAAGAATAGTCCGAAAAATTGTGATGTACGTGGGAATCGCTATTATTGCTATTGCATTAATTGGGAGTATTAGTAGTTATTTTTATATTTCAAATGCTTTAAAACCAGTAGATTCAGATAATAAAAAAGCCGTAAAAATCGAATTGCCAATCGGTTCGAATATTGATACGATATCACAAACTTTAGAAGATAAAGGCGTTATTCGTAATGCGAAAATATTCAAATATTATACAAAGTTTAAAAATGCTTCTGGTTTCCAAGCTGGAACGTATCAAATTCCACCATCTATGTCGATTGATGATATTATCAAATCGTTAAAAACAGGTAAAGTATATCGTAAAGCAGATTTACAAATTACGATACCAGAAGGATTAACGCTCGATCAAATGGGTAATATTATCGCGAAAAATACAGACTATACATCAAAAGAGTTTATGAAACTCGTAACGAATGAAAAATTCATTAAAGAGATGAAAGCGAAGTATCCAGAAACAGTAACGAAAGATATCAATGGAAAAGATATTCGCTACAAATTGGAAGGCTACTTATATCCATCTACGTATGATTTCTTCACGAAGAAACCAACTTTAGAAGAAATTGTTGAAAAGATGATTGCACAAACAGATGCGATTGTTCGTTCATATGAACCGCAATTAAAAGAATTAGGCATGACACCGCACGAGTTCTTAACATTTGCATCACTTCTTGAACGTGAAGCGACAGCACAAACAGACCGTGAAACAATTGCAAGTGTATTCAATAATCGTATTGAACAAGGTATGCCACTTCAAACAGACCCAACTGTTCTATATGCACTTGGTGAGCATAAAGATCGCGTGCTGTATAAAGATTTAGAAGTGAAAAATCCGTATAATACGTACTTGAATAAAGGTCTACCACCAGGCCCAATTGCGAATGCAGGACGTGCATCACTTGACGCAACGGTTGACCCTGCGAAAACAAAATATCTATACTTTGTTGCAGATAAAGATGGTAATAATCACTTTGCTGAAACGTATGTAGAGCATCAAAATAATGTAGCCAAGTACATCAAATCGCAAAAATAATGATGCTATTTTAGCCTCATAGGTAGCGTTAATATGAAAACCTAGATGATGAATGAACATCGTCTAGGTTTTTTTAATGTTGTTTTCTTTTCAAAACTTTGTCGAAAAAGCATGAAATTATGGATTTGCAAGGTTGAAATCTAGATTTTAAAATACTTTTATGTTAGGATAAAGTGTGTTTTGTATATAATTAAGGAGGAATAGCAGATGGAAATTTCAGATGCCTATATTCAATCCTTCATACCTAAACGAGATGAACTTTTAATTGAAATGGAACAGTTTGCGGCTGAAAATTACATACCGATTATGCAGCTTTCAGCGATTGAAAACTTATTACAGTTACTAAGAATTCAACAACCGAAATCAATTTTAGAAGTAGGTAGCGCGATTGGTTACTCAGCAATTCGTATGGCACAAGCTGTACCAAATGTTGATATTGTAACGATTGAAAGAGATGAAGCACGCATTGAATATGCAAAAGCATTTATCGGACGTTCCGATGTAAAAGAAAATATCACATTAATCGAGGGTGATGCGTTAGAAGTGGACATTGCAAGCAAATATCCATCTTTTGATGCTGTTTTTATTGATGCGGCAAAAGGCCAATATCAAAAATTCTTTGATCAATATAGTCCACTTGTCAAACAAGGGGGCATTTTATACATTGATAATATGTATATGCACGGTCTATCAGATTTAGACATGAAAGATGTACCAAAACGTAAAAGAACGATGATTCGAAACCTTCATCAATTTGCGGAATGGATTATTCAAAATGAGCAATATCAATCAACTTTCTTCCCAGTAGGCGATGGTTTATTGATTTGTATTAAGAGGTGACCAACATGAAAAAACCAGAATTACTTGTAACACCCCATTCAGTTGAACACGTAGCACGTTTGATTGAAGCTGGTGCAGATGCTTTTTTAATTGGTGAACAAAAATTTGGTTTGCGTTTAGCAGGCGAATTTTCAGTTGAAGAAGTAGCAGAAGCAACAAAAATGATTCATGCAGCAGGCAAAAAAGTCTATGTTGCGATGAATGCAATTTATCATAATGATCGTGTCGATGATTTAGCTCCTTATATGGAAAAACTAACTGAACTAGATGTAGATGGTATTGTATTCGGTGATCCAGCTGTTATTATTGCGCGCCGAGAAGCAAATTGTGAAATTCCACTTCACTGGGATGCAGAAACGATTTCTACAAACTGGTTCCAAGCAAATTACTGGGGTAAACGTGGTGCAACACGCGCGTATTTAGCTCGTGAATTGAGCATGGAAGAAGTTGTAGAGATTAAAGAAAATGCAGAAGTTGAGATTGAAGTGCTTGTACATGGTATGACATGTATGTTCCAATCAAAACGTCCGCTTTTAGGCAACTACTTCTTATTCCAAGATAAAGCGATGGAAGTTGAAAATCGTAAAGAAGCGAAAAATATGTTCTTACATGATAAAGAACGTGAAAATAAATACCCAATTTATGAAGATTTAAATGGTACACACATTTACAGTCCGAATGATGTATGTATTATTGATGAACTAAATGAATTATTTGAAGCAGGTGTTGATTCATTTAAATTTGATTCGGTTCTATGCTCAGATGACTATGCAGTTGAAGTAACAGCTTGCTACCGTCAAGCAATTGATGCGTACATGGAGTCAGAAGATGCATACGAAGATATGAAGCAAGACTTACTTGAAAAAATTGAAGAGATTCAACCAGAATTACGTCCGTTAGATACTGGATTCTACTTCAAAGAAACAGTTTATTAGGAGGAGACGTAACATGACGACTATTATAAATGATCGTATTTCAGAAATCATTGATGGCAAGCGTGTCATTACGAAGAAACCAGAACTGTTAGCACCTGCTGGAAATCTGGAAAAATTAAAAATTGCTGTACATTATGGAGCAGATGCGGTATTTATCGGTGGACAAGAGTTTGGTCTACGTTCAAATGCAGGGAACTTCTCAATCGAAGAGATGGCAGAAGGTGTTGAATTTGCTAACCGTTACGGTGCGAAAATCTATGTAACAACAAATATTTTTGCGCATAATGAAAATATGGACGGTTTAGAAGATTATTTACAAGCATTAGAAGGCGTTGGCATTACAGGAATTATTGTAGCTGACCCATTAATTATTGAAACGTGTAAAGAAGTCGCACCAAAGCTTGAAATCCATTTAAGTACACAACAATCTCTATCGAACTGGAAAGCAGTTCAATATTGGAAAGAACAAGGTTTAGAACGTGTTGTATTAGCACGTGAAACAGGTGCTGAAGAAATTCAATTAATGAAAGAAAAAGTAGATATCGAAATCGAATCATTCGTACATGGTGCGATGTGTATCGCTTATTCAGGACGTTGTGTACTATCAAACCATATGACAGCGCGTGACTCAAACCGCGGCGGTTGTTGTCAATCATGTCGTTGGGATTATGATTTATATGCGGTAGAAGATGGCAAAGAAAAGCCGTTATTTGAAGAAGGACAAGAAGCATTTGCGATGAGTCCAAAAGACTTAAAATTAATTGAATCGATTCCAAAAATTATCGAACTAGGCATTGATTCATTAAAAGTAGAAGGGCGTATGAAATCAATTCACTATATTGCGACGGTTGTAACAGTCTACCGTAAAGTAATTGATGCTTATTGTGCAGACCCAGAAAACTTTGTCATCAAACGTGAATGGTTAGAAGAATTAGATAAATGTGCGAATCGTGAAACAGCTTCTTCATTCTTCGAAGGCGAACCAAGTTATGAACAGCAAATGTTTGGCGTTCATGGTAAACAAACAAATTACGACTTCTGTGGTATGGTACTTGATTACGATGAAGAAACACAAATGGTTACATTGCAACAACGTAATTACTTCAAACCAGGCGATGAAATCGAATTCTTCGGTCCAGCGATTGAGAACTTTACAATCGTTGTAGAAGAAATCTTTGATGAACAAGGAGAATCATTGGATGCAGCAAGACATCCACTACAAATTGTTCGCTTCAAATGTGAGCATAAAGTGAATGCACATGATATGATTCGTAAGGAGATGCGCTAAGATGACAAAAAAGAGACCGGTTGTCATTGGAATTGCAGGAGGTTCAGGCTCTGGTAAAACGAGTGTGACACACGCAATTCATGAAGTATTTAAAAACCATAACCTTGTCGTGATTGAACAAGATTATTATTATAAAGATCAAAGTCATTTGGAGTTTGAACAACGTCTTGAAACAAACTATGACCATCCAAATGCATTCGATACCGATTTATTAATTGCAGATATTGAAAAGCTATTGAATCGTGAGCCGATTGAAAAGCCAATCTATGATTATGCTTTGCATACACGCTCAAAAGAAACAGAACATATTGAACCACAAGACGTAATTATTTTAGAAGGTATTCTTGTATTAGCAGATGAACGTTTACGTGATTTAATGGATATTAAATTATTCGTTGATACCGATTCAGATTTACGTATCATTCGTCGTATTTTACGTGACATTAATGAGCGTGGTCGTTCAATTGATTCAGTTGTTGAACAATATCTATCAGTTGTTCGTCCAATGCATAATCAATTCATCGAACCGACGAAGCGTTATGCGGATATTATTATCCCAGAAGGTGGTCAAAATGAAGTCGCAATCGATTTAATGGTTACAAAAATAAAAACAATTGTTGAATCTGACACCATTGTGTAATATCATGGTAATGATTAACAGAAGTTAATGAGAAATCACTATGTCGCGTTCGTTACGAATGGCGACATAGTATTTTTATATCGTACTTAAGGAGTGGATTGTATTGTCTAACGAAAAACAATACCCAATGACAGCAGCGGGTAAGCAAAAATTAGAAGAAGAATTAGAATACCTAATTACGACAAAACGTAAAGAGGTTGTAGAACGTATTAAAATCGCACGTGGTTTCGGTGACCTTTCTGAGAATTCGGAATACGATGCAGCAAAAGACGAGCAAGGTTTTGTAGAAGGACGTATCTCTTTATTACAAACAATGATTCGTAATGCAATGATTATCGAAGAAGGTTCAGATGCACGTGATACAGTAACAATTGGTTGCACAGTAAAATTCGTAGAACTTCCAGACGAAGATGAAGAAGAATATACAATCGTTGGTTCAGCAGAAGCAGACCCATTCGAAGGACGTATTTCAAACGATTCACCAATCGCTAAAGCTTTACTAGGTCGTAAGGTTGATGATGTAGTAAAAATCAATACACCTGGTGGCGATATGGACGTTCGTATCGTATCGATTAAATAAGAAGTAATTAAAAAAAGACTGAGACAAATTGTGTTTTATAACACATAGGTCTCAGTCTTTTTTAATAAAGAACTCTTTATCTAAAAAAACGTCTTATGAATGTAAAATATGTTATGCAATCTTTAAAATATTTCAATTTGCTAACAACGTATTCAAACAGAAAGCATATTTTCATTAAATATGCTATTATGACGGTAACTAAGAGGTGAAAGTATGGAAGAACAAAGAAGATATCGTTCAAAAAAACATATGACGAGTAAACAAAAAGGCGACCGTATTTTAAATTATTTAATCGCACTTGTTGTCAGTTTAATTATTCTAGTAGCTAGTATTATTTTTTCGGGCGGTGAAGAGCAACAAAAGGCGAAAGAGTCAGAAAAAGAAGCTGTAACAGCTCAACCTCAAAAAGAGACGCCTAAAGAGGAAGAACCTGTTAAAAAGAAAAAAACAGTTAAACCAACTGTCGTAAAAGATGTGGAAGAACTGAAAAAAAGTGATACGGTTAAAGTATCAAAATCAGATGAGACGATTGTTGATGAAGTAATTGAAGATAAGGAATGGAAGCCGTATAAAACAGCGCAACAAGATGATGGTACAACAATGCACGTATCAAGTTATAGCGCAGGTACAGTTGACTGGAATGAAAAATTACAAGCTGTTCAAAATATTACAGGTCTTAAAGAAGAAGACTGGATTCTTTGGTATGCGAAAGGTAATGGATCAGCAGATGCATCAATTATTACAGTATCTTCAAAAGACCAAACGAAAAAATATCGTGTATCTTTAAAATGGGTAGCAAAAAAAGGATGGAAACCAGAAAAAGTAGAAGTGCTAAATCAACTACAAGGTGCTTATTAATTGGCATTGACGGATTTTCAAATAGTCTGTAATGTAAGATAGAACGTATTTTTTCTATGGAAGGCGGAACAAACGATGAAAATTGCCGTAATCGGTGCAATGGAAGAAGAAGTGGAGTTACTACGTGCAGCCATTTCAAATCCAAAAACAGCAGTCATTGCAAACTCAGAATATACAGAAGGTACATACGAAGGTAAAGATGTAGTCCTTTTAAAGAGTGGTATTGGTAAAGTCAATGCAGCCATGTCTACAACAATTCTTTTACATGAGTTCAAACCAGATGTTGTCATTAACACAGGTTCAGCTGGTGGATATGATGAGAATTTAGAAGTAGGTGCAATCGTTATTTCAGATGAAGTACGCCATCACGACGTAGATGCAACAATCTTTGGTTATGAGATTGGTCAAGTACCTCAAATGCCACCTGCATTCAAATCAGATGCAAATTTAATGCAAGCAGCAGAACAAGCAGTTCAAAAGATTGGTGAACATCAAGCAGCGACGGGCTTAATTACAACAGGTGATGCATTCATGAATGATCCTGTACGTGTGGAGGTCGTTCGTAAGCAGTTTCCAACAATGAAAGCTGTTGAAATGGAAGCAGCAGCAGTTGCACAGGTATGTTATCAATTTGGTACACCATTTGTTGTGATTCGTGCATTATCTGATATCGCAGGTAAAGAATCGAATATTAGCTTTGATGAATTTTTACCAGTTGCTGCAAAGCATTCGACACAAGTTGTATTAGAAACAATTAAAAGTTTATAAAATAATGGGGTCACGTGCTGAAAAGGCGTGGCTCATTTTTTATGTGAACTTTCGTGAAACAAATTCAGTTTTCTTTCGTATAAATAATGGAAAGAAGATAAAAGGGGAATAGTATAACAAAAAAACGAAAGTCACACCTAAGAGGCATAACTTTCGCTTTATTTACACTTTCTTCAATGAGAAATTACTAATCATTAAAATCGCAAGTAATGGGAACAATACGACATAGAAAGCCGATGATAACCATGGCGAGAAGAAAAACGAGATGGTTAAGATTGCTCCGGCAGCCGTAATTGGTAGTCCAGTGAAATAACCATTTGATTCAGTAACATTGAATCGAGCAAGTCGGAATGCACCACAAGCGATATATAATACCGCGATGACCATACCTAAGTTACCATAAGCGGTCAATTCAACTTCATACATTAATACTGCAGGTGCTACACCAAACGAAATAATGTCGCTCATCGAATCGAGTTGTTTACCAAGCTCTGATTCTAGATTATATTTTCGTGCGACTTTACCATCGTATCGATCCAGCAAAGCAGCAATAAGAATAAATAAGACCGCGTAACCGTATGATTCATTGATTGTAGCCATTAGCGCTGCACCACCAAATGAGATGTTTCCAAGGGTGATGAGATTCGCTAGGTTTGCTTTCATCTTCTTTACTGTGATATCCACCATATTCAATGGACAACACTCCTTTAATTTTATTCAATATTAGACTATTATAAGTCTTTAAGATATCAACTGTAAATCATTAAAAAATCGGAGGCACAATTATGCTCAAAAAGAAACTGTACCAAACCGCGATTGAACTCACGAATAAGAAGTGGTCATCGTATCTTTTAAAAACAATGATGAACTCCAAAATTAGCAAACGATTCATCCAGTCATATATCCATATATACGATATTAATACCCAGGAGGTTTCAAAAAAAGTCGATTGTTTCCCAACTTTACAACAGTTTTTTACGAGAGAGTTAAAATCGAGTGCTCGTCCAGTTGACGGTCGTCTAGATGTGATGACAAGTCCAGCAGATTCTAAAATTGAATCATTCGGTGTCATTACACAAAATACATCCATTACTGTAAAAGGGCAGGTTTATCAATTAGATGAACTTCTCGGCAAACATGACAATGCACAGCGCTATAAAAATGGGCAATATATTGTATTCTATTTAAGCCCAGCAGATTATCACCGCGTACACAGCCCTGTAGATGGTCAAATTGAGCGCCAATACATTTTAGGGAACAATAGCTATCCTGTAAATCAAGCCGGTTTAAAATATGGTAGAAAGCCGATTTCAGGAAACTACCGTATGATCACAGAACTAAAAACAAAATATGATGATACAGTAGCGGTCATAAAAGTGGGTGCCATGTTCGTTAATACCATTCAATTAACCAATACATCTACTAGATGGGCAAAAGGCGAAGAGATTGGTTATTTTGCATTTGGCTCAACTGTTGTAATGTTATTTGAAGAAAAATCCGTTGAATTTTTACCGAATGTTCAACAAGGTGCACATATACAGGTGGGAGAAGCCTTTTGTAATATGTTATAATCTTATGAGGTAAAATGAAAAATCAATTGAAAATGGAGAGAACATCATTTGTATAAATTAATTATGCCAAAGGAATTTGTCGGTTCTGTTTTAGATTTAACACCTGAAAAGTTACAAGCTTTGGGTATTAAAGGAATCATTACAGATTTGGACAATACCTTAATTGAATGGGATCGTGCTTTAGCGACGCCTGAAGTCGAACAGTGGCTGAAAACAATGAAAGAAGCAGGAATTCGTGTCATCATTGCTTCAAATAATGCAGAAGAGCGCGTGAAAAAATTTGCAGAACCGCTTGAGTTGCCTTATATTTACCGTGCGCGTAAGCCGTTGACAGGCGCTTTTAAAGAAGCATTATCTACTTTACATTTACCCGTAAATCAAGTATTAATGCTAGGAGATCAAATGTTAACAGATATGATGGGCGCAAATCGTATGAGAATTTATACGATGCTTGTCAAACCAGTCGCGAACTCAGATGGTTTTGTGACGAAGTTTAATCGTGCGATTGAAAAAAGAGTCTATAAGTATCTAGACAAAAAAGGAATACCAACTTGGGAGGAACAATCATAATGGAAGAAAAGTTACACTGCATTGGTTGCGGTACAGAAATACAAACAGAGGATCCAAAAGCACCGGGCTATGCACCTGCATCTTCATTAGAAAAGGAAGACGTGATTTGTAAACGTTGTTTCCGTTTGAAGAATTACAACGAAATTCAACCTGTTTCTTTAACAGATGATGATTTTTTACGCATTTTAAATGGCTTAGGTACACAGAATGGTCTAATCGTAAAAATCGTTGATATTTTCGATTTTAATGGTAGTTGGTTACCAGGTTTACACCGATTCGTTGGTTCGAATCCAGTATTATTAATCGCGAATAAAGTGGATTTATTACCGAAGTCTGTGAATAAGAAAAAAGTGGTACATTGGATTAAGCAAGAAGCGAAGAAGTTAGGCTTAAAACCAGTCGATGTATTACTTGTGAGTGCACATAAAGGTCTTGGTATGGATGAAGCGATGGAAGCAATCGACACATACCGACGTGGAGAAGATGTATATGTGGTAGGTTGTACGAATGTAGGGAAGTCAACATTCATTAATCGCATTATTAAAACCGCTACAGGACATGGCGATGTGATTACAACATCACATTTCCCTGGAACGACGCTTGATATGATTGAAATTCCACTAGATGACGAAAAAGGAATCTATGACACGCCGGGAATTATTAATCATCATCAAATGGCACATCATTTAGATTCATCTGAGTTAAAATATATTATGCCAAAAAAAGAAATCAAGCCAAAAACATTCCAGTTGAATGCAGAGCAAACATTGTTTGTAGGTGCATTAGCACGCTTTGACTTTATCAAAGGAGAACGTTCAGCCTTCACAGTTTATGTAGCGAATGATTTAACAATTCACCGTACAAAATTAGAAAAGGCAGATGAATTGTATGAGAATCACAAAGGTGAATTATTAGCACCGCCAACTGCTGAATTCATCGACCAACTTCCACGTTTAGTACGTCATGAATTTTCGATTAAAGAAGGTAAAACAGATATCGTCTTTTCAGGTTTAGGTTGGATTACTGTACAAGATCCCAATGTCGTGATTGCAGCCTATGCACCAGAAGGCGTAGAAGTACAAGTTCGTCCGTCACTCATTTAGGGGGTATTTTGACATGAAAAAGTGGTACGCAGTCATTGGAGATCCAATTGGACATTCTTTATCGCCAATGATGCATAATGAATGGTTTCAACAACTCGGAATCGACGCGACTTATTTGCCGATTCATGTGAAAGAAGAAGATTTAGAAGCGGCTGTTACTTCGATGAAATTACTTGGAATTAGCGGTTTTAATGTGACCATTCCACATAAAGAAAAAATCCGACCATTTTTAGATGCTTTAGATGAAACAGCTGAAAAAATGGGCGCAGTCAATACGGTTGTTCGCTTAGAAGATGGACGTTTAAAGGGCTACAACACAGATGGTTTAGGATTTGTTCGTTCGTTAGAAGAAGTCATTGGCGATGCGAAAAGACATGAAAAGGTATTGTTGATTGGTGCTGGTGGTGCAGCGAGAGGAATTGCGTTTGCACTTGAGTCAATAGGCTATACAGATGTAACGATTTGTAATCGTACAGTTGAAAAAGCACAGCAAATTTGCGCTGAATTAACAATTCCAGCACAAGCGATTTCGTTAAATACAGCAAGTGAACAATTGGATGAGTATGCGATTCTGATTCAAACAACACCTGCTGGTATGAAAAATAGTCAGGTGACGATACCTTTCTCACTTGAAAAATTAAAATCATCAGCAATTGTTGCAGATATTGTGTATAATCCATTAATGACGCCTTTATTACAGGCAGCACAAGACAAGGGTGCAACGATTGTATCGGGCTTAGGTATGTTCATTCATCAAGGTGCCCTTGCCTTTGAATATTGGACGAAACAAAGTCCCGACCCAACAGCTGTGAAAGAGCAGTTGTTGATACATTTAGGAGGAAATTAATTATTATGTTAACAGGTAAACAAAAACGTTTTTTACGTGCAGAGGCACATCATTTAGACCCGATTTTCCAAGTAGGTAAAGGTGGCGTAAATGAAGCAATGCTCGTGCAAATTACACAAGCTTTACGCGTACGTGAGTTAATTAAAGTGCGTATTTTAGATAACTGTGAATTCGATAAGCGCGATGTAGCGGCTGAATTAGCAGAAGGAACAGATGCAGAATTAGTTCAATTAATCGGTTTAACGGTCGTGCTTTATAAAGAGGCACCAAAGCGCGAAAACCGTCGTATTGAATTACCAAAAGCAAAGTAGGGTGAAGATGATGAAGAAAATAGGAATTATGGGAGGCACGTTTAATCCACCACATGTTGGACATTTATTGATGGCAAATGAGGTATTGCAAGCACTTGACTTAGACGAAGTACGTTTTATGCCAAATGCGATTCCGCCGCATAAAGAAGAACCGAATGGTGCGACAGGCGAACAACGTTTACACATGACAGCCCTTGCCATTGAAGATCATGCCAAGTTTAAACTTGAACCGTATGAAATTCAACAAGGCGGTACGTCGTATAGCTTTGAGACGTTGCAAGTTTTAAAAGAACGCGAGCCAGATTGTGATTTCTATTTTATCATCGGAGGCGATATGGTCGATTCGCTTCATACATGGTATCGCATTGAGGATTTACTTAAACTCGTTCATTTTGTAGGTGTTGATCGCCCAGGAACAGAGGGTAAAAGTGAATTACCAGTCATACATGTAGCAGCGCCAATTATCGATGTATCGTCTACTCTTTTACGTAAACGTCTAAAAAATAATCAGTCCGTTCGTTATCTGTTACCACAGAAAGTCGAACACTATATACGAGAGGAAGGGTTATATGGAACGACAACAGCTACTAGCAGCCATTAAAGACCGTATGCCTGAAAAACGTTATATTCATACGATTGGTGTGGCTGATACGGCGATGAAACTCGCAGCACGTTTTGGTGAAGATGTAAAGAAGGCAGAGATTGCGGGTATTCTACATGATGTATGTAAGTATGCCGATCGCGATTGGATGAAACAGGTGATTGAAGAACAGCAAATGGATCCTACATTGTTAGCGTATCATCATGAATTATGGCATGGACCTGTTGGAGCCTACGTGGCAAAAACAGAATTTCATATTGAAGATGAAGATGTGTTGCATGCGATTCGCTATCATACGACAGGACGAGCAGGTTCAAGTAACTTGGAGCGCATTATTTATATTGCGGATTTAATTGAGCCGAATCGTAAATTCCCTGGAGTTGATGAACTGCGTGAAGCAGCAGAAGTAGAGAATCTACATGATTTATCACTGCGCTCTGTTCGCCACTCTATCGCCTTTTTAATGAAGCAACAACAAGCAGTATTCCCAGATTCTTTTAAATTTTATAATGACTTATTGTTATAGGAAAGAGGTTACGAGTTAATGGAACATGAATTATTAAATCTTGTTTTTAAAGCAGCAGATGATAAACGAGCAGAAGATTTGGTCGTATTAAATATGCAAGGAATCTCATTACTAGCAGATTATTTTGTAATTTGCCATGCAAATTCAGACCGTCAAGTACAAGCAATCGCACGTGAAATTCAAGAAAAAGCCCATGAGGCAAACTACACAGTAAAACGTGTAGAGGGCTTTGACGCAGCACGTTGGATATTAATTGACCTAGGCGATGTAGTTGCACACGTATTCCACCGCGATGAGCGTAGTTATTATAACTTAGAACGTCTATGGGGTGATGCACCAGAGCTATATGTAGAAGATGACACACATGAATAGTTACGGACGTTTTGCAGAAGTTTATGATCAATTAATGGAAGATATTCCATACGATCAATATGTTGAATGGATTACAAAACATGCACCTGCAACAACGCATTCTAAATTATTAGATGTAGGATGTGGAACGGGTGTCATGTTATCCATGCTTTTAAAATCAGGATATGAGGCAGCTGGTCTTGATTTATCAGAAGAGATGTTAATGATGGCTAATACACGTCTACAAACACAAGGTCAACAAGCATTACTCGTCTGCCAATCGATGGACGAGTTAGATGGCTTTGTGGATTTAGATGTTGTCTGTATTCCGATTGATTCCATCAACTATTTACAACAATGGTCGCAAGTAAAAGAGACGCTAAAACGCATTTACGAATCACTTCGTAAGGGTGGTCAACTCTTTTTCGATGTGCATTCACTTTATAAAATGGATACGATTTTTATGGATGGACCTTTTACATATGATGATGGAGAAGTCACATATATTTGGCATACGGAAGCTCTTGATACACCGCACACTGTCGAACATGATATGACATTCTTTGTTGAAGTAGAAGAAGATCTTTTTGAGCGCTTTGATGAACAACATATTCAACGTTCGTTTGCGGTAGATGATTATGTTCAACTGTTGCGAGAGATTGGTTTTACAAACATTCATGTAACTGCTGATTTTAATGAACAAGCGCCAACAGCAGAATCAGAACGTATTTTTTTCCATGCAGTAAAATAAAGACTTCCTATTTTGGGATAAATAAGATAAGATGGCATTAGCTCATGTGAACTTCCTCGAATGAAAGGAAGTCAAGTAATGCCATCTTTTTTTATACAATATAAAAAACATCTTGGCATACTCCTTCTGGTGATTGGTGCAATCAGTCTTTATCTTTGGACGAAAAAAGAACCATCACTACAAGCGACACAAGAGCCAACCTCACTTATTCAACCTGTGGAAGCACCCCCAACTTCTACTGAAACCCCCAACAAGCAAACAAATAGTACACAACTTACGTCAACAGCGATTATTGTCGATGTAAAAGGTGCTGTTAAAAAACCAGGTATTTATCAGTTAGATGCGGAAGCACGCGTTATGGACGCGATTCGTGAAGCAGGAGGCTATAATCAGTCTGCAAATCCGAAAGCAATTAATCTTGCAGAGAAGTTGAAAGACGAAATGGTTGTCTATGTACCGAAAAAAGGTGAAAAGACGGACCATAATTCTGTGAGCACACCGTCCTCTGCATCAACTGCACAAGGAAATACAAGTAGCTCGACAGAACAAACAGTACTTGTAAATTTAAATACAGCAGATGAAACACAACTACAAACTTTAACAGGTATTGGTCCAGCGAAAGCAAAAGCCATTATTGCATACCGCACAGAAAGCGGTCTATTTCAAACCATTGATGACTTAAAAAAAGTAACGGGTTTTGGTGAAAAAACATTCGAAAAGTTAAAATCATCGATTACTGTACAATAATATTTACTATGGGCAACAACTGATACATCATGTAGAATAAAAGTAAACACGCTGTGCGTAAAAGTAAAGAATCGAGGGATTTCACATGGAGCGAATAACTTGGAATCAATTTTTCATGGCACAAAGCCATTTACTAGCATTAAGAAGTACATGTACCCGTCTATCTGTAGGTGCGACAATTGTTCGTGATAAACGAATTATCGCAGGTGGTTATAATGGCTCGATCTCAGGAGATGATCATTGTATTGATAAAGGTTGTTATATTATTGACAATCATTGTGTCCGTACAGTACACGCTGAAACGAATGCATTATTACAATGTGCGAAATATGGTACACCAACAAAAGATGCGGATTTATATGTAACGCATTTCCCATGTTTACCATGTACAAAGTCAATTATTCAAGCGGGCATTAAAAATTTATACTATGCAACAGATTATAAAAATAATCCATATGCGATTGAACTTTTTGAACAGGCGGGCGTTAATATTGTCCACGTACCGTTTGAAGAACAAAAAATTGATTTTTTACGTGATGAAAAATTAAAACTCAATTTAGAGATGTTAGCAGAGCTTCGTGCTCGTGGCGTTGAACTAGAACAGTTGGCTCCATTTGAACAAAGGGTGGAACAATTATTTGGATTAAGCGTAGCCTCAATGAAGTAATCTATATTGCCTTGTCAGTCCTCCTTGCCATTCTTTCTGCAAATGAGACGACAGGGCTTTTATTTTTATATATTCCGTTTTTTATATGGTTAATTTTTAGAAAGACAGCCTGGTCGACTATCGTACTTGCAATCATCGCGAGTCTGTTCTTCTTCGTGTACACAACAGAAAAGCTAGACGTTCCGAAAGAACTACCACAGCAGATGATTTTAACATGGACATCAACTGTGAAAGTGAATGGTGGTCGCGTGAGAGGATTAATGGAAGATGTGAATGGACAAAAAATTTATGTTGTTTATACCATTCAACATGAAGAAGAAAAGAAAATGCTCGAACAGCAAACATTAGCGAAACAAACGTTTCGTGTAGAAGGTGAATTAAAGCCTGTAACAAAGCCGCATCACGCATATGCATTTGATTTTCAAGATTATTTAAAAAGTCATCATGCTATCGGTATTTATGAAGTTACGAAGTGGCAACCATTAAAAGTAAATGTATCATTCACTGCTTTTTTATGGCAACAACGTGCAAAACTCGAACAACATATTGATAAAACTTTCCCACAAGCGCTTCAAGCAGAAGCAAAGGCCTTATTAATTGGGCAACAAGATGATGTGGAAGCTGTCGATACAAGAGCTTATCAGAAGCTTGGCATTACACATCTTTTCGCTATATCTGGTTTGCATGTCGCATTGATGAGTCTATTATTTCAACAAGTATTACTGAGAGCTGGGGTGCGAAAAGAGCAGGTCTTTTATACATTGTGGATTGCACTCCCAGCCTACGCTATTTTAGCAGGTGGGGCACCTTCTGTTTGGCGTTCAGTCATCATGGTACTCATCTTATATGGCGCGCTTCTCTTTAATCACCGTCTAAAAGTAGAAAGTGCGCTCGGACTTTGTTTTCTTCTTTTCGTTCTAATTGAACCAAATATCATCTATCAAGTAGGCTTTCAACTTTCCTTTTTAGCGACGAGCGCCATTGTCTTATCTTCCGAATGTTTAGCCCGTTGCAAAAATTGGCTGACACAGTCACTGTGGATTACGATTAGTTGTCAGTTACTCGTTCTACCATTACTTCTCTATCACTTTTATGAAGTATCGACTGCTAGTATTGTTATGAATTTAATCTTCGTACCTCTTTTTTCATTTGTTATTCTACCAGCGAATTTGGTGCTATTATGTAGTAGTTTTTTACCACCTTTCGTCTCACAACTTTTATTTAGTCTCTATGAACCATTTCGCGTATTTGTTCAAGATTTTATTTACCTCTGTCAGAATATTCCATATCAAATGTGGAATCCCGGAAAACCGGCAGTTTGGATGCTTTGTGTATTATTGATTATAATTCTTTTCTTTTTTTACACGATGGAACAAAAGCGTTATCTTCTTGTGAGTATAGGTATCTTTTTTTCATTTACTTTTTATATAACAGAACAACCAAAACATCATGAAGATGTACGTGTTACATTTTTAAGTGTAGATCAAGGTGATTGTACCATTATTGAGTTACCAAATCGGCGTGGTGTTTATATGATTGATAGTGGTGGATTGCTGCGATTTGGCGGTACAACATGGAAACAGTCCGATAAAGTATATGAAATTGGAAGGCAAATTATCGTCCCTTATTTAAAAGGACGGGGGATTCAGAAGATTGACCGCCTTATTTTGACACATGCAGATGCGGATCATGTGGAAGGCGCAGAGGAAGTTATGCAAGAAGTAAAGGTGAAAGAAATTCATATCACACCGAATTCAGCTCAAAAAGCTATTATGCAAGATGTCTTACATGAAGCAGAAAAACAACATATTCCCATTCAGGAACAAATGGCAGGAGCAGCGTGGCAACAAGGTGCTTTTCGCATAGATTATGTTATGCCCTACGATACAGTTTATGAAGGAAATAATGACTCGATTGTCATCGTACTTACGTATGAAGGTAAAAAGATTATCATCCCAGGTGATTTAGAGGCAGAAGGAGAAGCAGAGTTAGTTGAGAAGAATCCAGAAGTTTTGAAAGGTACGACGATTTTAAAAGCAGGTCATCATGGTTCAAAAACATCAACATCTGATTTATTTTTGCAAGCTGTGAAGCCACAGCTCGTCATCTATTCAAGTGGACGGAATAATCGTTATAACCATCCTGCAAAAGAAGTGGTGGAGCGTGTACAACAAGCACATATTGAAGCGCTTAATACAGCAGAGATAGGAACGATTGAAGTACGTATGACGAAGACAACAATTGATGTACAACCATGAAAACGCCATACAACCTTTCACGAAAAAATGCTATACTGAGAAAGATGTGAAAGGTAGGCGGGATATATGTTCCAACAACTATGGAAAGAAATGAATCAAGGGAAAATCGATCCTGTTTATGTACTTTCAGGAACCGAAACATATTTTATTGATGAAACGATTCGTCGTATGAAACAGGCACTTGAACAAGCAGGTGAAATCGAAACGACGATTTTTGATTTAGAAGAAGTACCTGTCCAACATGTTATGGAGGAAGCCGATGCAATTCCTTTTTTCTCAGAAAAGAAGTTAATTATCGCAAAAAATGCATCCTTTTTAAAAGCAACAGACAATTCAAAAGAAAAAATGGCACATGATTTAAAAGCACTGGAGTTATGGCTACGTCACCCATCTGATTTCTCTATTACACTCTTTATTGCGCCATATGAAAAGTTAGATGAGCGTAAAAAAGTGACAAAGCAGATGAAGGAATTAGCACATGTTGTTCATGCGGAAGCACCAAGAGAACGCGATTTAGCTGTTTGGATTCAAAATGAAGTATCCTCACGTCAAAAACAAATCGACGAACGAGCAATACAGAAGTTAATTGAACTCGTAGGGCTAGATATGTTGCATTTGCAAATGGAAGTGGATAAATTATGTCACTACATTGGCGAAGAAGGAATGATTCAATTAGAAGATGTAGAGGAACTCGTTGCGAAAACATTAGAACAAGATGCTTTTAAATTGTTAAATGCTTATATTGCAGGTGATGTTTCTACTGCAGTCTCTATTTATCATGATTTAATTCGCCAAAAACAAGAGCCGATTGCGCTCGTTGCATTGCTTGCTTCACAAGTACGCATAATGTCAAATGTATATTATTTACTTTCTAAAGGCTACCATGCACAACAGATTGCTAAGAGGTTAAAAGTGAATCCATACCGCGTAAAACGTATTATAGAAGATCGTTGTGGTGTGAAAGATACACATCTGTTAAAAGCGTTATATGGGCTAAGTGAGGTAGATCTTCAATTAAAATCAATGAGTGGTAGACGCGAACGTTACTTAGAACTGTTTTTAATGAAACCATTATCTCATTAGTCAAAAAGAGAAATTACTATTCTTAGTGATTTCTTTTTTTTGTATAAAATGGAATTTTTTATTAAAAGAGGGTATAAGTGAACAGATATATAAGGAGGTAAAAGATGAGTAAAGGATGGTGTATAATATGGATTGTTTTAGTTGTAGTGGTGGTCGGTTTATGGATTACGAATTATTATATGAGTAATCCGCTTGCAAAGCATCGTGCAGCAATCGAGTTAGAAACATACTTAAATGAAAATTATCCGAACCAAACATTCGATGTAAAGAATGGAAAGTATGAAGAAAAACGTGATGTATATGCGTTTACTGTAAAAAATCGTGATGATATGGAACAAAGTTATACATTTCAAAATCAAAACGGACGTGGATATGAAGTATTGAATGATACATTAAAAGAATAGAGTTATAATCTGCAACAAAGTAAAGAAGTGTCTGTTCAAATGAGTAATCAATTGCAACAAGTACTTACGAGCAATGTTCCGAATGTCAAACATGTTTTAGCTACTATTCGTACAAAACAAGAAACGATTCAATTGAGTTCGAAAGAAGACATAGAAGAACCAGTTATTATTGCAATTGATGTTGATATGACAGGGATGTCTCGGGAAGATTTATATCAGATTGCACGTGAAGTATATGATGAACTAGCACGTGAGAAAGTTCATTATCAAAAAGCTACTGTAGTAGGATATGAATTGAAAGGTGAAGCGAATCAAAAACAATGGCAATATGTTTATCGTATTCAATTCTCTGAAAATCGAGCACCTGTAAAAAATGAAATTACGCGTACAATTTAAATTAAAAAAGGGCTGATGCGATAAGCATCAGCCCTTTAAATTCTACACAAGGTAGAATTAAGCTTTTTTCATTAAACGAGCTTTCGTACGAGAAGCAGCGTTTTTGTGGATTAAGCCTTTAGAAGCAGCTTTGTCTAGAGATTTAACTGCAGCTGATAATAATTCAGCAGCGTTTTCTTCTTTAGCGATTAAAGCAGCATCAGCTTTTCTCACAGCTGTACGCATTGCAGATTTGATTGCGATGTTACGAGCTTTAGCTTTTTCAGTCGTTTTAACACGTTTGATTGCAGATTTAATATTTGGCATGAAATTCACCTCCTATAAAGATTCGAGATGAGTAAATTCTCAACTGTGTCTGTATCTAATACAACAAGCATCATTATAGCAAACAAATACTCCTGAAATCAAGAGAGAAATGGAAAGAATATTTACTTGACAAGCTTTTTTTTACGAATTTTCTACATAAATTTAGAAAAAGAAGACGAACTAACTATTATTTTGAAATAACTTAGAAGTAAAAAACTTTATTTTCATAGTAGTTCACGAACTTCCATTGCCAATATAGCCTTTTGACTGATATAATTCAAATAGTTTAAATAGGAGTGGAATGCATGAATCGAGAAGAATTATTAAAAAGACAAGAACATATTCGAAATTTCTCTATTATTGCGCATATTGACCACGGTAAATCTACATTAGCTGACCGAATTTTAGAACAGACGCAAGCATTAACTGCGCGTGAAATGAAAAATCAGTTATTGGACTCAATGGATTTAGAACGTGAGCGCGGTATTACGATTAAATTGAATGCAGTACAATTAAATTATGTAGCAAAAGATGGCGAACAGTACACATTCCATCTAATTGATACACCTGGACACGTCGACTTCACATACGAAGTATCACGTAGTCTAGCAGCTTGTGAAGGCGCCATCTTAGTCGTGGACGCAGCACAGGGAATCGAGGCGCAAACATTAGCTAATGTTTATTTAGCGCTAGATAATGATTTAGAAATTTTACCTGTTATTAATAAGATTGATTTACCTTCTGCCGATCCAGAACGTGTACGTGGTGAAATTGAAGATGTAATTGGATTAGATGCTTCAGAGGCTGTTTTAGCTTCTGCAAAAGCAGGTATCGGAATTGAAGAAATTTTAGAACAAATCGTTGAGAAAGTACCAGCGCCACAAGGTGATCCAGAAGCACCACTACAAGCGCTAATTTTTGACTCTGTATATGATTCGTATCGTGGTGTTATTATCTCGATTCGTATTTCAGAAGGTACTGTAAAACCTGGTGATAAAATTCGTATGATGGCAACAAATGCTGAATTCGAAGTAATCGAAGTAGGTGTTCATACACCACATATGACGCCGCGTGATTTCTTAACAGTTGGTGATGTAGGCTATTTAACAGCTTCTATTAAAAATGTAGGAGATACACGTGTCGGTGATACGGTTACATCAGTTAAAAACCCTGCGTCAGCACCATTAGAAGGTTATCGTAAATTGAACCCGATGGTATATTGTGGTCTATACCCAATTGATACAGCGAAATATGTTGATTTACGTGAAGCACTTGAAAAATTAGAGCTAAATGACTCAGCACTACAATACGAGCCTGAAACATCGCAAGCACTTGGCTTTGGTTTCCGTTGTGGTTTCTTAGGATTACTACACATGGAGATTATCCAAGAACGTATTGAACGTGAATTCAATATCGACTTAATTACAACAGCACCATCTGTAATTTATCATGTAAAGATGACAGATGGTACCGAAGTACAAGTAGCGAATCCATCTGAAATGCCAGATCCACAAAAAATCATGTCAATTGAAGAGCCGTATGTAAAAGCAAGTATTATGGTTCCGAATGACTATGTAGGTGCAGTAATGGAGATTTGCCAACGTAAACGTGGGAACTTCTTAACAATGGATTATATTGATACAACGCGTGTAAATATTCTGTATGAACTACCATTATCTGAAATTGTTTATGACTTCTTCGATCAATTGAAGTCATCAACAAAAGGTTATGCGTCATTCGACTATGAATTGATTGGTTACAACCCATCAAAACTAGTGAAGATGGATATCTTACTAAATTCAGAACAAGTCGATGCACTAAGTTTCATCGTGCATAAAGACTTTGCTTACGATCGCGGTAAAGTCATCGTAGAAAAATTAAAAGAATTAATTCCACGTCAACAATTTGAAGTACCTGTTCAAGCGGCAGTAGGACAAAAAATTGTGGCACGTTCAACAATCAAAGCAATGCGTAAAAACGTATTAGCAAAATGTTACGGTGGAGATATCTCACGTAAACGTAAACTTCTTGAAAAACAAAAAGAAGGTAAAAAACGTATGAAACAAGTTGGATCGGTAGAAGTTCCACAAGAAGCATTCATGGCTGTCTTGAAAATGGACGACGACCAACCGAAGAAATAAACTAAAATAGCGAACATCATTTTATATGAAATGATGTTCGCTATTTTTTAAAAAAAGAAGGAAGGTGAAGAGCTAATGAATAAAAATAAGTATCCGAAATGCCATATTTATTCCCAAAATAGTTGGCGTGATGAAGCGTATATTATAGGGAACCGACAAGGATTAGAAAAGTTGAGAGATGCACTTACGCTAACATTAGAGAAGGGGAATACTAAAAATGATTTTTGGCCGAAAGATTTAGAAGGATATGACATATTAATTGCTTGTGTGGAAGACGCGGAAATGAATGATTTGGAATTACCTTATAGTTCAGAGTTCTATGAACGCTTAGACGATGAAAAAG
>NZ_BJOB01000010.1 GCF_006539985.1 Kurthia gibsonii
GTCCCAAGCTCCTTTTATATTTATTACACTAGCGCTTTCATTACATCACGAACAGCTTCTGCTGAATAATCGAGCGCTGTTTTTTCTTCTTCCGTTAGTTCAAGTTCATAAATTTTCTCAATTCCATTACTACCAAGTAATGTTGGAACACCTAAATATAAATCTTCGTAACCATACTCACCTTCTAAATAAGCAATAGATGGTAAAATACGACGTTGGTCTTTGATAATCGCTTCTGCCATTTCAACCATAGCAGCGGCTGGTGCATAATAAGCTGACCCATCACCTAATAAATTCACAATCTCTGCTCCACCTGTACGTGTACGGTTGACGATTTCTGTCAGACGTTCTTTTGGAATTAATGTTTCAAGCGGAATCCCCCCAGCAAAAGAGTAACGCGTTAAAGGAACCATTGTATCTCCATGACCTCCTAATACGAAGCCAGATACATCTTTAACAGATACATTTAATTCTTCTGCTACAAATGCGCGGAAACGGGCTGTATCAAGTACACCCGATTGACCAATTACGCGATTTTTCGGGAAACCTGTTTCTTTAAAAATCGTATATGTCATCGCATCAACAGGATTTGTTAAAACAATAATGACAGCATTTGGTGCATGTTTTACAATTTCTTTCGCAACAGATTTCATAACACCTTGATTAATTTGAACTAAATCATCGCGACTCATTCCTGGCTTACGTGCCACACCTGCAGTAATTAAGACCACATCTGAACCTTCAATACGCGCGTAATCTGACGTCCCTGTTACACGTGCATCAAAATTCTGAACCGGTGATGCCTCGTACATATCAAGTGCCTTCCCTTTAGTTGGGTTTTCTACTTTCGGAAGATCGACAATCACAACATCTGCTAATTCTTTTTGGGCAATTAAAAATGCAGCCGTTGCTCCTGTATAGCCACTACCAATAACAGCAATCTTTTTACGTTTTAAAGACATGTGTAAAACACTCCTCATACTTTTCTTATTTTCGTTGGATGACGAATACCTTTATTATACTTCATTCCCTCTTTTTATACCCTTCAAAAACGGAAAACAATCGTTAATCCTTTTAGATATGTCACGATTTTGTAAATTGCATAAAAAAGACCCGTTAGAATCAAATGCTTCTAACGGGTTATAAAAGCCTTTAAAGATTAAAGGTTTTTGATTAGTTCATCAGCGAACTCTGAACATTTCACTTCTGTAGCACCGTCCATTAGACGAGCAAAGTCGTAAGTTACAACTTTAGAAGAGATTGTTTTTTCTACTGAGTTAGTAATTAAGTCAGCAGCTTCTTGCCATCCTAAGTGTTCAAGCATTAATACGCCTGAAAGTAATACTGAAGATGGGTTTACTTTATCTTGACCAGCATATTTCGGAGCAGTACCGTGAGTAGCTTCGAAGATCGCATGACCAGTTACATAGTTAATGTTAGCTCCTGGAGCGATACCGATACCACCAACTTGTGCAGCAAGTGCATCTGAAATGTAGTCACCGTTTAAGTTCATTGTTGCAACAACGTCGAACTCATTTGGACGAGTAAGGATTTGTTGTAAGAAGATATCAGCGATTGAATCTTTTACAATGATTTTGCCAGCAGCTTCTGCTTCAGCTTGCGCTTTATCAGCAGCTTCTTTACCTTCAGCTTCTACGATTGCATCGTATTGAGCCCAAGTAAATACTTGATCGCCGAATTCGTTAGCAGCTAAATCGTAACCCCATTGTTTGAATCCACCTTCAGTGAATTTCATGATGTTACCTTTGTGAACTAATGTTACAGAAGGTTTTTTGTGTTCGATTGCATAGTTGATTGCAGCACGAACTAAACGTTCTGTACCTTCTTTAGAAACTGGTTTAATACCTAAACCTGAAGTTTCTGGGAAACGAATTTTGTTAACGCCTAATTCATTTTGTAAGAAGTTTAATAGTTTCTTTTGCTCATCTGAACCAGCTTTGTACTCGATACCAGCGTAGATATCTTCTGTGTTTTCACGGAAGATTACCATGTCAACATCTTCTGGTTTTTTAACAGGTGAAGGAACACCGTCAAAGTGACGAACAGGACGTAAGCATACATATAAGTCAAGAGTTTGACGTAATGCTACGTTTAATGAACGGATACCGCCACCGATTGGTGTAGTAAGTGGACCTTTGATTGCGATTAAGTATTCGTTAATTTTGTCTAAAGTTTCTTGTGGTAACCATTCGCCTGTTTGGTTGAATGCTTTTTCACCAGCTAAAACTTCTAACCATTCGATTTTCTTTTCACCATTGTAAGCTTTGTTTACTGCAGCGTCGATAACGCGTGAAGCAGCGTGCCAGATATCAGGACCGATACCGTCACCGATGATGAATGGGATTGTTGGATTGTTTGGTACGTTTAAAACACCATTTTCTACTACGATTTTTTCAGACATGAATTGCGCCTCCTACTATATTCATAATCATAGGGCTAGTGCTATAACAGCCCCGCCCTATGACTTTTATATTATAACATAACAATCAAGAAGTCAGTATTATCTTTCTTCAATTGCTACGTATGTTTGCATTCCTGGTCCAACATACTCGGCACGTGGACGGATTAAACGGTTGTTAGCATATTGTTCTAAGATATGAGCTACCCAACCAGAAGTACGAGATACTGCAAATACTGGTGTGAATAGGTCATGTTCGATACCTAAAGAGTCGTAAACTGACACTGAGAAGAAGTCAACGTTAGCTGGAAGACCTTTTTGAGTTACAATCATGTCATGGATTTTAACTGACATATCATATAGTTCTGGTTTACCAGTTAATTTTGTTAATTTTTCAGACATTGCACGTAAGTGTGGTGCACGTGGGTCACCTTTACGGTATACGCGGTGTCCGAAGCCCATGATTTTTTCTTTGTTATCTAATTTAGTTTGAATATATGTTTCAACGTTATCAACTGAACCGATTTCGCTTAACATTTTCATAACTTGCTCATTTGCACCACCGTGTAATGGACCTTTAAGAGCGCCGATTGCAGCAGTAACACCAGAGTAAACATCAGATAATGTAGCAACACATACACGTGCAGTGAATGTAGATGCATTTAATTCGTGGTCAGCGTGTAAGATTAAAGCTTTATCGAACGCTTCGATTTCGATTGGAGCTGGCTCTTCACCTTTTAGCATGTATAAGAAGTTTGCAGCGTAACCAAGTTCTGGTTTTGGATCAATTGGTTCTTGACCGTTACGAACACGTGCAAAAGTTGTAACAACTGTAGCAATTTTCGCTTGTAGACGAATTGCTTTGCGGTAATTCGCTTCTGGTTCCATAACATCTGCTTCATCATCAAAAGTACCTAACATTGATACAGCTGTACGAAGAGCTGCCATTGGATGTACTGTTTTTAGAGGCATAGATTTGAATAATTCAACGATTGCTGAAGGAATTTCCATGTTATCAGCTAATTGTTGTTTTAGTTCAGCTAACTCGTCAGCTTTTGGAAGACGTGTATGCCATAATAAGAAAACTACCTCTTCAAATGTTGCATTGTTTGTTAAGTCATCGATGTTGTAACCTACATAAGTTAATGTGTCATCGATAATCGAACTAATCTTCGTTTCTGCAGCTACGATACCTTCTAAACCTTTAGTTGATGCCATAATATATCTCTCCTTTTTACATTTCTCTTTGTAACCATTCCCTAAAACAGGAAAGGCTACCCCAAAAATATCATATGAACCTATAAGTAAATCGCTTACATAAAACATTATAATCAATTTTGACGGCTTTGTGAATGAAAAGACATCATTTTATGCAAACACCACTTTTTATAGTATTTTACATACATTAAACAGAAAAATGATGAATTTCAAAGCAGCCAAAAAGGTTCATTTTATTCTAAATTTTACTATTTTTTACTATTTTATTCTAAATACTCGGCAAAAATCGCGTTTTTATGTAAATAAAAGGGAATTTAAAACTTATAGCTAAAATCAAGTTGCTACTTTACATCAAAAAAACTGCCACATAAATATCGTTTTTTTCAATTAAAAACGGAAATTAGAGGTCATATTACCCTACTAATTTCCGCTTTTTTACTCTTTATGCATCATGCGTGTATACTACTACGTTACTTGTTTGATATTTTTTCTTTAGCCAGCGAATCATCAGAGGTCTTAATGCATGACGAACTGGTTTTAAAATCAATAAGATGCCCAGTAAATCTGATAAGAACCCTGGCAAGATTAATAAAACACCTGCAACTAAAACGAAAATTCCATCAATAAGCGCAAAACCGGGTGGTTGCCCTTGTCGCATACTTTGTTGAAAAGATTGTTTTGCTTTTAGACCTTCTTTTTTGAGTAAATAAATACCCAAAGCACCCGTTAACAAGATACAAGCAATTGTCCACCATGCACCAATTAACTTACCTGATAGTAAAACGAATGCAATCTCGACAATCGGTACAAGTAATAGTATAAATAAAAATTTACGCATTATTTTTCCTCCTTCAATTGAAGGGCGACGCTATTTTAAAGAATGCTTGAATAGCCGTGATAAATCACACCTGAAGTGGCATCCATTGAAATTTCTTGATCTGATTTAATTAACTTTGTTGCGTCCTTCACTCCTACAATAACAGGAATACCAAGTGATAGTCCAACAACAGCCGCATGAGAAGTTAATCCACCTTCTTCGGTAATCAGTCCTGCACAATTTTCCACTGCTGGCATCATGTCACGATCTGAACCAATTGTGACAATAATACGTCCCGTCGTATCGACTGCATTTGCTTCTTCTGCATCTTTTACAACAATTGCTTGGCCATTCGCAACTGATTTACCGATTCCTTGACCTTTTGTTAAAATATCGCCAATTACATGTACTTTCATTAAGTTTGTTGTACCTGCTTGACCAACTGGTACACCTGCTGTAATGACAACTACATCGCCATACGAGACAAAATGATGTTTTAAACTTTCTTGAACTGCTAATTCTAAAATACCATCTGTATTACGTACTTTTTGTGCAACGATTGGCATAACACCCCAAACAAGAGCCAATTTACGCGCTGTAATCTCAGAAGAAGTTACTGCTACAACTGCTACACCTGGACGATATTTCGCAATTGTTTTCGCTGTATAACCACTCTCTGTTGGTGCTAAAATCGCAGATACCTGCAAATTAATTGACGTATATGCTACAGATTGTGCGATTGAATCGGTCATACTAATACCTTGTTCTTTACTTTGCGCGCGTACAATTGCTTTATGATCCAACGTATTTTCGATACGCTCTGCAATTTTCGCCATTGTTGCAACAGATTCTACAGGGTATAGACCTGCTGCTGTTTCACCTGAAAGCATGATTGCATCTGTACCATCTAAGATCGCGTTTGCTACATCAGATGCTTCAGCACGTGTTGGACGTGGGTTACGTTGCATCGAGTCTAGCATTTGTGTTGCTGTAATAACAGGTTTACCTAGTTTATTACATTTTTTAATTAAACTTTTTTGAACTACTGGTACTTCTTCAGCTGGGATTTCTACACCTAAGTCTCCACGCGCAACCATTAAACCATCTGAAACTTTTAAAATCTCGTCGATGTTATCTACGCCTTCTTGATTTTCAATCTTTGGAATGATTTGAATATGGCCAGCATCATTCGACTCAAGTAACGTACGAATTTCTAAAACATCTTTTGGACGACGAACGAATGAAGCTGCAATAAAATCAACTTTTTGTTCAATTCCGAATAAAATATCGCTTGCATCTTTCTCCGTAATACCTGGTAACTGTACAGATACGCCTGGTACGTTTACGCCTTTTTTATTTTTAAGTGTTCCTGCATTTTCAACGATTGTATGAATTAACCCTTTTTCTGAATCAATCGATGTTACACGTAATTCGATTAATCCATCGTCTAATAAAATAATCGAGCCTTCTGATACATCCTCAATTAATTTGTCATATGTGATTGAAAAGACTTCTTGGTTACCAAGTACTTCTGTCATTGAAATCGCAATTTTTTGACCTGTAACTAAATCAATTGCATCATTTTCCATTTGGTGTGTACGAATTTCAGGACCTTTTGTATCCAGTAAAATCGCGACGATCTTATTCATTTCTTCTGCTGCTTCGCGAATTGTTTTGATTCGTTCCGCGTGTTCTTCATGACTACCATGTGAAAAGTTTAAACGCGCAACATTCATACCTGATGCAATTAATTTTTTTAATGTTTCTTTTGATTCACTTGCTGGACCAATTGTACAAACAATTTTAGTTTTTCTCATTACACGACCACTCCAATTTTATTAAATCGATAGTTCTTTCGATAACTTGTACATCTCGTTATCAAATTCAGGACTTTCTTCAAACACTTCATCAAAATCATGTGCGATAATTTCGTGATTACGCATACCAACAGCTTTTCCGCCGTTATTTTGTAATAGTAACTCCACTGCTTTTGCACCCATCTGAGAAGCTAATACACGATCTCTAGCTGTTGGGGAACCGCCTCGTTGGATATGTCCAAGTACAGATACACGTGTTTCAATTCCCATTTCAAGCAATTTCACCTGTAAATCTTGTCCTGACATCACACCTTCTGCCACAATAATAATACTATGTTTTTTACCGCGATCTCGACCACGTTTCAGACGTTCCGCCATATCTTTTAAATCATGCGGCTCTTCTGGTATTAAGATTGTTTCTGCTCCACCTGCTAATCCTGCCCAAAGTGCTAAATCACCTGCATCTCGTCCCATCACTTCAATAATAAAAGAACGATCATGGGATGTGGCAGTATCACGAATTTTATCAATGGCTTCAATAACAGTGTTAAGCGCTGTATCAAAACCAATCGTATAGTCTGTTCCTGCAATATCATTATCAATTGTTCCTGGAACACCGACACATGGAATCCCTCGCTTTGTTAATGCCTTCGCACCACGATAAGAACCATCACCGCCAATGACAACTAAGCCATCAATTTCATGTGCACGTAATTGTTCAATGGCTTTTAATTGTCCCGCTTCTTCTTTGAATTCAAGACAACGTGCTGAATAAAGCATTGTTCCGCCACGTTGGATAATATCACCAACATCACCACGTTCTAACGGCTTTATATTTCCATCAATTAAGCCTTGATATCCATGAAAAATACCAGCAACTTCTAAACCATGATAAATCGCTTTACGTACGACTGCTCGAATTGCGGCATTCATACCAGGTGAATCGCCACCACTCGTTAAGACTCCGATTTTTTTCATGTCTTCCCCTCCTGCAAGTTTTTACACTTTACACAATAGCATAATGAATACAGATTAAGCAGCTATGTGTTGAAAGAATGAGGCTGTTACGATGAATATACTCTATTCTTCGAAACAGCCCTCCTCTTTATTTATACCCTATCATAACTGCTAAATCTTACTTTGGAAATATATTTTACAAATTTTTATTGTTCGAACGAGCCAATCACACGGAATTTATCATAGCGTTGGTTCACTAATTGTTCTTTCGAGAAGTCCTTAAAGTCTTGTAGCCCTTGACGAATTGATGCTGCGACAAATTCTGCCTGCTCCTCTGGGTTTTTATGTGCCCCACCTAAAACTTCAGGAATAATTTCATCGATTACAGCCATTTCTTTTAAGTTAGGAGCTGTAATTCGCATTGCTTCTGCCGCATCTTTTGCAAGTGAAGCATCCTTCCATAAAATCGATGCCGCACCTTCTGGTGAAATAACTGAGAATGTTGAGTTTTCAAGCATGTAAATGCGATTAGCTACACTAATACCAAGCGCACCACCACTACCGCCTTCTCCAATTACAACAGATAAAACAGGAACGGTTAAACCAGCCATCTCAACCAAGTTACGTGCAATTGCTTCACTTTGTCCACGTTCTTCAGCTGCTTTGCCAGGGTAAGCTCCCTTTGTATCAACAAAACAAATAATTGGTCGGTTGAATTTTTCTGCCTGTTTCATTAAGCGAAGCGCTTTACGGTAACCTTCTGGATGCGGCATACCAAAATTACGACGAATGTTTTCTTTTGTTGCCTTACCTCTTTGGTGTCCTATGACAGTTACAGCTTGTCCATCAATACTTGCAATCCCACCGATTAAAGCTTCATCATCTCCGTAATTTCGATCACCATGAAGTTCGATAAAATCATCAAAGATGGCGTGAATGTAATCTAAGCTTGTTGGACGCATAGTGTGACGCGCAATTTGAACACGATCCCAAGGTTCTAAGTTTGAATAAATCTCTTTTTGAAGTGTTTCAAATTTCGTTTCAAGATGCTTAATTTCTTCTGTAAAATCAATATCAGCGCTCTCCGTTACTGATTTTAACTCAGAAATTTTAGCTTGTAGTTCAATTAATGGTTTTTCAAATGGTAATGTTTGTTCCATGACTAGTTGTCTCCCTTCGTGTGTAAACGAACAATCGTACTTAATGTATCTTTCATCTCATGTCGAGGGACAATTTTATCTAATTGACCATGCTTTAATAAAAACTCTGCTGTTTGGAAATCATCCGGCAATTTTTCACGTACAGTCTGTTCAATAACACGACGACCTGCAAAGCCGATTAACGCTTGTGGTTCAGCTAAATTGATATCACCAACAGATGCAAAACTTGCTGATACGCCACCTGTCGTGGGGTGTGTCATAACCGATACATATAACTGACCTTCACGACTATGTTTTTCAAGTGCTACAGATGTTTTCGCCATTTGCATTAGCGACAATGCACCTTCTTGCATGCGTGCGCCACCACTTGCAGTAAAGATAATAAATGGTACTTTTAATTCCGTTGCTTTTTCAATCGCACGTGTAATTTTTTCACCGACTACTGACCCCATTGACCCCATTCGGAAGAACGAATCCATAACTGCTAACACGATCGTTTGACCATCAATCTGGCCGATACCTGTTAGCACTGCTTCATTCAAACCCGTCTTCGCTTGATCTACTTGTACTTTTTCAACGTATCCCGGGAAGCCAAGTGGGTTCGTTGTTTTTAAATTATCATCAATTGATTGGAATGTACCTTCGTCAATCACTAGATTCATTCGTTGTTGTGAATTGATTTTGTTATGATAATTACATTTTGGACAAACATATAAGTTCTTCTGTAATTCTTTTGTAACCATTACATGCTTACATTCTGAACATTGATGCATAACGCCTGCTTTAATATCATGTTGAACCTGTGCTTTTTTTACTTTATTCGGTTTTGTTTTTGAAAATATATTTTTTATACTCATTCCATATTCTCCCCTTCAGTTAACAAATCAATCCATACCTCATAGGCCTGAACCGCCTGAGCAGGATTCCCTGCAATTAATTCACTTATAAATGTCGCTAGTACTTCTCGTTCCGCTGGAGTCGATTGTCCTCGATACAGTGACTTACCGAATTGATTTAAAATCATCCAAATTTTAAATACTAATCGATTATGTGATGATACCATCAATTCTCGAACTAAAATTTCTCGTTCAATTTGACCTTCAATAATTAACATATGTAGTAAACTTTCCCACACAGGTAATTTACAAAGCTTTTCGTCTGTTGCAACTTCAACAATCGCATCGCGCTCTAAAATTTGTTGTGTGTGATGAACATTTACTAAATCTTTTTCTTCTTGTAAAACAAATGTAGATAATACTTCTACTAATTTATGATTTCTAAAATCGGATAGGAACGTGCCACCACCATGTTTGGTTTCAATTAAGCCTAGCAGCTCCATACTTCGTAAAGCCTCACGTACAGAAGATCGCCCAACACCTAGTCTTTCTGCCAATACACGTTCTGAAGGCAGTTTATCACCTGGTCCAATTTCTTCAATTCGAATAATTTCTCGAAGTTCTTTCACTATTTGAATAAATCTTTTTGGCGCGGACTTCTCTACATTCATCGCTTCAACTCCCCATCTTCACAAAAGTGGTCTGACCACTTTTTATAGCATACAAAAGTTTTTTTAGTTAGTAAAGTAAAATCATGTAATTCTAGACTTTTTACTCATTCATTTTTTGAATCATTTTCCATTAAATTTGATTACTTCTTTTCGTTAAAAAGAAAAAGCAAATGGCTATGCTTTGTTATAAAACACAACCACTTACTTTTTATAAAGACTTCACATCTTGTACTTTTTGTGCAATTAACTGTACTTGTTGCTGCCGCGACTCTACTTTTCCCTCAATATATAAAATAGAATCTTCCTCTAATAAGGACTTGATTTGTTCAAATACCTTTGGAAAAACTGTAACGGATAGTGTTGCTGTTTCATCCTCTACTGTTAAGAAAGCCATTTGCTCGCCGTTTTTCGTACGAATTACTTTTATGTTTTGAATCGCTGCTATGACTTGAATCGCTGCACCTATTTTAATAGAAGAAACTCGATGTATTGGAACTACTGGTTGCCCCATTTTCGCTTTCAACTGCTCAACTGGATGCTTCGAAATATAGAAGCCAAGAACTTCTTTTTCACCTTGTAATTTTTCTTTTTCAATCATAGGTTCTGCTTCAGCATGCTTCGGTACACCGTAAATTCGTGTGTCATACAACACAGTCGTTTCTTCATCAGGTGCATACAATTTAGCGAGATTTTCAGCACGACTAACAGTAGCTAGAAGTGTTTGACGATCTTGTTCAAAATCGTCTAAAGCACCTGCTTTGATTAAAGCTTCAATTGTTTTTTCTTTAAAATGTTGTGCTGATATACTTAATGCCATATCAAAAATGCTTTTCCAATCTTTTTTCACTTGTTGCATTTGCTGTAACTTTTTCAAAAAAGTTTGAGGCACGCCACGGATTGCTCCTAATGCTAATCGGATACTGCCGTTTTCAACACGGTAACTCTTTCCGCTTTTTTGAATTGAGGGGCGAAGTAATGGGATACCTTTTGCACGTACTTCTTGCAAGATTTTCAACTGCCTTTCTCGATCTCCCATAACACTTGTTAAGAGAGCCGCATAGAAATACGGTGCAAAATTGGCCTTTAAATAAGCCATTTGATACGTAATTAAACTATAGGCAACTGCATGACTTTTAGGAAAACCATAATTCGCAAAACGAACAATTAAATCATATACCTCATTTGCTACATTTTCATCGTACCCATTCTGTAGAGCACCCCTTACAAAAGGTTGACGTTCTTGATCTAATATACTTTTTTCTTTTTTACTAACTGCTCGTCTTAATACATCTGCCTCACCTAATGTAAAACCTGCAAAAACAGCAGCAATTCGCATAATTTGCTCTTGATAGACGATGACACCATACGTTTCATTGAGAATCGGCGCAAGTATCGGATGAGGTAAAACGACCTGTTCTTGCCCATGCTTCCTTCTACTGTAAACAGGAATAAAATCCATTGGACCTGGACGATACAACGCATTCACTGCTACTAAATCTAAAAAGCTAGTTGGATATACTTCTTTTAAAGCTTGTCGCATACCAGCAGACTCCAATTGGAATACCCCTGTTGTATCACCTTGTTGTAGTAATTGATATGTTCTCACATCATCTAAAGGAATTTTTTCAAAATCTAGCACACGTCGTTCACCTACATAAATAAGATATCGAATATGGTCGAGTATGGATAAATTACGCAATCCTAAAAAGTCCATTTTCAATAAGCCGACTGTTTCAACTTCTTTCATCGGCCATTGCGTCATATAGATGTCGTCGCTACCTCTTTCAATCGGGACAACTTCTGGTAAAGAGATTGGTGATAAAATAACACCAGCTGCATGAGTCGAAGCGTTACGTGGTAAGCCTTCTAAACGCTTCGCAATTTGTAGCCACTTCGATTTATGCTCATCTGTACCAATCCATTGTTCAAACGCTGCCTCGGCATCTCGTAACATTGTTCCTGACTTTGAAGGTATGAGCGCAGAAATTTGAGCCATTTCCTCTGTTGTAAAACCTAGAACACGTGCGACATCACGTGCTACTGCTTTTGCTGATAATGTACCAAATGTAATGATTTGTGCTGTATGCGAGGCTCCGTACTTTTTTGCTACATACTCAATCACTTCTTGTCTTTTAGCATCTGCAAAATCGACATCAATATCAGGTAATGTAATACGTGCCGGATTTAAAAACCGCTCAAAGAGAAGATCATATTGTATAGGGTCGACATTCGTAATACGTAAACAATAAGCAACGAGTGAACTCGCAGACGAACCACGACCTGGCCCTGTTAAAATACGTTTTGAACGCGCAAAAGCGATATAGTCTGCTACGATTAAGAAGTAATCTGCATAACCCATATCATTGATGACACGTAGTTCATATTGCAAACGTTCTTCGTATAGTTGTTGCCCTGCAAAACCACGCTCTTGCAAACCTTTTTGACACTGTTCAGCAAGTAAATTCTCTGCCGTTTTTCCTGCTTCTAATGGTTGAAATTTCGGCATATAATACTGTTCATACGTTAATTCAACTTTACACTGATTTAACACTTCTGCTGTTGTAGTTAACCATTCAGGCACATCTTGAAACCACTCTTTTAATTGCAACATTGTTGGTAAATAGTGTGCACGTTCGATTGAATTAAGCGGCTCTCTGTCCTCTACACGCACACCTTGCTGAATCGCTTTCGCTACTGTATAGGCCTCCACGTCTTCTTCGTTTAAAAAATGGACGCGCTGGGTTGCCATCACTTTTAGTTGTTCAAATTGTGCAACATCACGCCACAGCGATTCTTGTTCGTGGATGATTCCATTCGCTCGCTCAATCCCTAAATAGAAATATTCTAATTGTTCATGTAACTGTTGAACCATTTGTATGACTTCATCACAATGATGTGTCATTGCAACAGGTAACATGACAATTAGCCCCTTTTGATAACCAAGTAACCATTTTAACGGTAAATCTTCTTGCTCTCTTAACGAGATTGCAGAAGAAATTTTGATTAGATGTTGGTAACCTTGTTGATTCGTTGCATATAAAACAAGTGGTATCGTGAGATTTTCTTGGCACACAAGATCTACTGTCAGTCCTAAGACTGGTTGTATATGTGCTTTTTTCATAACTTGATTGAAATGAAGTAAGCCATATAACTTACGGTCTGTAATGGCAACTGTTGCATGCTCATACGATTGTAAAGCAGCTGATAATTCTTCGATTTTCACAATACTATCCAGCATACTTGCAGACGTTATGATTTGCGGGAAATGAGCATCCATTCATTTCTTCTCCTTTCTATTGCGCACAAACCTCGTCTAATTGTGCGATTAAATCATCTGCCTCTGACCAATCATAAATTGTAGCCCCCGAAGCAAATGGGTGACCGCCGCCTCTAAATTGTTTAGCAATCGTATTAATAATTAAACCTTTCGAACGTAAACGAACACGAATTTGATCTGGCTCTTCAACAAAAATAGCCCATGCACGAATTCCTTTTACATTTCCTAAAGAACTGACAAGCGCACTTGTTTCGAGCGCTGTGACTCCATATTCTTCTAGTAATTCTTTTGGCAACTTAATATAAGCTGCACCATTTTCGTTCATATGGAAATTTTGATAAATGTAACCTTGTAATTGTAGCAATTCTCTACTCAATTCATACATACCATCAAATAGCGTAGAGCGATCAAAGTCATGCTTTACTAATTTACTTGCTGTTTTAAATGTTTTTTCTGTTGCACTTGGGAATTTAAAACGTCCTGTATCGCCTACAATTCCAGCAAATAAATAACGTGCTGCCTGTGCAGGAAGCCCCCAAGCACGATGTTCTTCCCCATATTCATATAGCTCATAAATCAATTCTGAACAAGAACTCGCAGATGTGTCTACCCATGTAATGTCACCATAAGCATCATCATTTGGATGATGGTCTATTTTAATTAATATCTCACCCCTTGTATAACGTTGATCATCAATACGTTCTTGGTTCGCTGTATCTGTGACAATCACTAGAGCGCCATTATATGCTTCATCTTCCGCATGTACGGGTTCACCTAAATATGTAAGTGACGGATCATGTGTACCAGGTGTGTATACTGTTTTTTCGGGATAATTTGATTGAATGAGTGTAGCTAGCCCCATTTGCGAACCATAGGCATCTTCATCTGGACGTACATGACGATGAATGATAATCGTTTGATACTTTTCAATACATTCAATAATTTGTTTTTTCATCTAAATCGCTCCCTTAAATTAAATTAACGAAAATACTGCTTTCTATTTTAACAGTTTTTGTATAGCGTGTATTTATTTCTGAGTTATTTTATCTGAAATCGTGAATAAAAAAAGTATTGGGCAATAAAATCACCCAATACTTCTTTATCGTTCTAATACTTGGAATGTCACAAGTGCCTTACATACTAATATTTCATCACTATAAACTTCAAAATCAATTTTCGCAAATTTACGACTCATATCTAAAATTTTCGGTAACACTTGAATGGTTTTTTCCATTTGCACAGGCTTCATGAAATAGATGGTCATATTTTCAACCACACTGTCGCCTCGCTTTGTTTTTTTCAAAGCGGCTGCTCCTGCTTCTACTAATAATGTTGTGAAAGCTCCATATGAAATCGCACCAAACTGATTCGTCATTTGCGGTGTTACCGTAAATTCAACCGTTGAATCGTCTTCGTCTTTTTCAAGCTTCATCTCATTTTTCACAAGGTCATCAATCGTTTCGCCATGCTGTGGTTGACGCTGAGCCATTTGCATCGCCTTTAATACATCCTGACGACTTACAACGCCCTGTAACACACCGTGTTCATCTGTAACAGGTAATAAATCGATTCCTTCCCAAATCATACGGTGTCCAGCTGTTGCTACACTCGTCTTCATTGTAACTGTAATTGGATTACGTGTCATCAAACGATCAATCGAGTCTGATTCTTGCTTACCAATTACGTCTTTTGATGTCACAATACCAACTGTTTTCTTCTGTTTATCAACAACTGGATAGCCACCATGTGTTGTACGAGAATTTAATTCATTAAAGTCACGTACTGTGTCAGTTGATTTTAAATATGAAGTGTCTTCAATTGGTATAACAATATCTTCAATTAATAGAATCTCTTTTTTAATTAACTGATCATAAATAGCGCGATTAATCATCGTTGCAACTGTAAAGGTATCGTAACTTGAAGAAATAATAGGTAAATCAAGTTCATCCGCTAAGCGACGCGCTTCTTCATCCGCATCGAAACCACCTGTAATTAATACAGCAGCTCCTGCTTTTAAAGCATTCAAATGCGTATTCGAACGGTTACCAACAATTAATAAACTGCCTGCATCCGTATAACGCATCATGTCATCTAACTTCATTGCACCAATAACAAATTTCGTCAATGTTTTATGCAATCCACTTTTACCACCTAGTACTTGTCCATCCACAATGTTAACAATTTCAGCAAAAGTTAAACGTTCAATATTCTCTTTTTTCTTCTTCTCAATACGAATCGTCCCTACACGCTCAATCGTACTGACTAAGCGACGTGTCTCTGCTTCTTTAATCGCGCGATAAGCTGTTCCTTCACTTACTGCCATATCTTTTGCAATTTGACGTACAGAGATTTTATCACCTACAGGTAAAGTCTCGATGTATTGAATTATCTTTTCATGTTTAGTAGCCAAAGAATCACCTATTTTCCAACTTCATTCTACCCCTAGTGTACCATATTTCCTGTTTTGTCGTGCTGCTTTTTAAAACAAAAGTACAGTATATTTGCTACAAATTTAGCGTTTTCAGTGGATTTCTCATAAAACTAGCGTTCGATTACATCTCCTGCGGACATAATTAATACTTCTGTTCCCTCAACTAATTTTGCAAAATGGGTTGGGTCTTGCTCAATTACAGGAAATGTATTGTAATGAATCGGTACAGCTAATTTTGGTTTTAAAAACGCTACTGCCGTTGCAGCATCTCTTGGTCCCATTGTAAAGTTGTCACCAATTGGTACAAACGCAACGTCAATCGGATGTCGTTCACCAATTAATTTCATATCACTAAACAGCGCTGTATCACCTGCGTGATAGATTGTTTTGCCCTCTGCTATAAATAAGATACCACCTGGCATTCCTGTATAAATAATTTGTTTGTCCTTTGTTACATAGGAAGACCCATGGAATGCCTGTGTATATTTAACTGTTCCAAAATCAAATGTATAAGCGCCACCAATATGCATATTATGAACGCGTACACCTTGCCAAGATAGGTAATCTGCTAATTCATTTGGAGCAACTACAAGTGCATCGTGTTTTTTTGCCAATTCAACTGTATCACCAACATGATCATTGTGACCATGTGTTAGTAAGATTACATCTGGTGATTCTGATTCCACTTTTAAATCCGTTTGACTATTTCCATTAATGAATGGGTCAATTAAAATGACCTTGTCATTCGTTTTGATTTTTACAACTGAATGTCCATGAAATGATATTTGCATTGAAAAATCCTCCTTAAAATATGGATTACATTACACACAAATGCTGTTTTTTGATACACTTGTAAAGCGGTACACTTGTTTTAGATTAACGTGACTTCATGTGAAATGTACGTATCTCATTTGTAACATATTCTGTTACAAAATGGAAACCTAAGATAACTAGTACATACATTTTTTCTTACGTTTGTTCTATACCCAAGTCAGACGAAATTCAATTATAGAGATTTGAGAGGAGACGACATTATGTCATCTAAAATCGAAAAAATTCAACATCATTTACAAGCAGCAAACATTGATGCTGCATTCATCACAACTCCTGAAAATGTTTTTTATCTATCAGGATTTTTAAGTGATCCACATGAGCGCTTACTAGGCATTCTTATTTTTAAAGATGCTGCACCATTTATGATTTGTCCAAAAATGGAGGTTACTGATGCGAAGGCAGCTGGCTGGACATACGATGTAGTAGGTCACGACGATCAGGAAGATGCTTTTGAAGTACTTGCAAATAAAGCAGCTCAATCTGTTAGCGCCATTCAAACATTAGCAATTGAAAAATCACATTTAACAGTAGAACGTTTAGATACTTTACAACGCTTCTATCCGAACAGTTCAGTTGTTGGAATTGATCAATTATTAACAGATTTACGTATTGTTAAATCTGCTGATGAAGTGGAAAAAATTCGTGAAGCAGCAAAACTTGCTGACTATGCGATTCAAGTAGGTTGCGATGAATTAGCTGAAGGTAAAACAGAACTTGAAGTACTATCAGCAATCGAAGCTGCAATCCTTCAAAAGGGTTACTATATGTCATTCGATACAATGGTATTAACAGGATTAAATGCTGCTTCTCCACATGGCACACCAGGTAACACAAAAATTAAAAAAGGTGACCTAGTACTGTTTGATTTAGGTGTTGTTTATGAAGGTTACTGTTCTGATATTACACGTACAGTTGCATTCGGTGAACCAAATACAGCGCAAAAAGCAGTATATGATGCTGTACTAAGCGCAAATAAAGCCGCAATTGATTTAGTTAAACCAGGTGTTCGTACAATGGACTTAGACCGTGCAGCGCGTCAAAAAATTGAAGATGCTGGTTTTGGTGAATATTTCACACACCGTCTAGGACATGGCCTTGGAATTGGTTTACACGAAACTCCTTCTATCCATGGTTCAAATGAATTGCCTTTAGTGGAAGGTATGGTTTTCACGATTGAACCAGGTGTTTATAAAGGTGACACAGCTGGCGTACGTATCGAAGATGATGTTGTTGTGACAAAAGATGGTGTTGAAATTCTAACATCATTCCCTAAAGAGCTACACATTGTTGAACCAAAATAAGTGTTAAAAAACAAAAGAGAAATTCCGCTGCCAATTGGCTTTGGAATTTCTCTTTTTTTATACAATGGATTGACCTACATCAATCTCTATTTATACGTTATCTACTCACAAACAAACTAACCCCTAATTCCCTTTGTATGAATCATTTTGGATTATGCTTTTGCTTGTAATAAAGCGTCAGCTGGAACGTATTCGTAACCAAGCGCTTCTGCAACTGCATCGAACGTTACATGACCATCTAATACGTTTAAGCCTTTACGTAATGCTTCATTATCTAAGCATGCTTTTACATAACCTTTATTCGCAATTTGTACTGCGTAAGGTACTGTATTATTTGTTAAAGCCATTGTTGCTGTACGTGGTACTGCACCTGGCATATTTGCTACTGCATAGTGAACCACACCATGCTTCACATAGGTTGGCTCATCATGTGTTGTAATACGATCTGATGTTTCGAAAATACCACCTTGGTCGATTGCGATATCAACAACAACTGAACCTGGTGACATCGATTTAATCATCTCTTCTGTTACTAATTTTGGCGCTTTAGCACCTGGAATTAATACAGCACCGATTACTAAATCAGATTGCTTTACAGACTCTGCAATGTTATATGGGTTTGAAATAAGTGTATGAACATCTGTACCGAATTGATCATCTAATTCACGTAAACGTTCTGGGCTTAAATCGATAATTGTTACATCTGCACCCATACCTACAGCGATTTTCGCAGCATTTGCGCCAGCCATACCGCCGCCGATTACTGTTACTTTACCGCGTGACACCCCTGGTACGCCGCCTAGTAAAATACCTTTACCGCCTTCTTGTTTTTCTAAATACTGTGCACCAATTTGTGTTGCCATACGACCTGCAACTTCACTCATTGGTGTTAATAGTGGTAGTGAACGGTTTGGTAATTGTACCGTTTCGTAAGCAATTGCTGTCACTTTTTTATCGATTAATGCTTTTGTTAGAGCTGGTTCTGGTGCTAAGTGTAAATAAGTGAATAAGATCAAGCCTTCTGTAAAGAAGCCATATTCTGATTCGATTGGTTCTTTAACTTTCATGACCATATCAACATTCCAAGCGCCTGCTTGGTCTACGATCACTGCCCCTGCTTCAATATATTCTTCATCTGTAAATCCTGAACCAATACCAGCGCCCTTTTCTACGACAACATCGTGACCTGATACCTTAAAGTTCACAACGCCTGCTGGTGTAATTGCTACACGATTTTCATTGTTTTTGATTTCCTTTGGAATACCAATTTTCATGCCCATCCTCCTAAAGATAAAAGTATATATGAAGTTAAACTTATCTCTTCAAACAAATCTATCTTAACAGATTTTTACGACTTTTTGCAAAATAATTTTCAAGTTTTTTTCTTTTTTCCAAATAATTGCGTTTACAAAAAGGTTATAAACTCTTTTTTTATGTAAAAATAACAAAATATGCTATTTTATTATATTAAATTTTTTGATTTTTCTAATTAATTTTTTGATGAAAAATTCACAATTTGTTCCAATTCCATTTAAAAAAGAGGGATTTGTGAATTGATATAGAATGTTATAATATGCTTATAAAAGCAAAGAGGAGGAATTTTATTATGACAACTTATAACAACATTATTGTAGCAGTAGATGGTTCTGCAGAAGCAGAATACGCATTCAACAAAGCAGTAGAGGTAGCACAACGTAACGATGCGGTTTTACACCTAGTAAACATCATCGATACACGTTCTTTCGCAGCAATCGAAGCGTATGATCGCTCAATCGCTGAACGCGCTCAAAGCTTTGCTGAAGAAAAATTAAACGAATATAAAACAATTGCTGAACAACATGGCGTAAAAGAAGTGAAAACATTAATCGAATACGGTTCACCAAAAACAATGATTACAAAAGACGTTGCTGAAAAAACAGTAGCTGATTTAATCGTATGTGGTGCGACTGGTCTAAATGCTGTAGAGCGCTTCCTAATCGGTAGTGTATCTGAAAGCATCGTACGCTCTGCAAAATGTGACGTATTAGTTGTACGTACACCAGCAGCTGAATAATCACCAATTAAAAAAGAGAAATCGCGATTCAATGCGATTTCTCTTTTTCTATTACTTTTCTTGTTCTTGTTCTTTAGTGAGCTTTTCACACAGGTAACCAACAATATGACCTCTTGGTGTTTTTTCTTCTAAGTCACCATTCTCAACTAATTCATCGAGGGATTGCCAAATGGTTGCCCATAATTCTGTGTTTTCATATTGCTTATATTGTGGATTCAATTTATTTCTTCTCTTCTTTCTTCCAATTTTGTACGCGTGCGAAGAAAGTTTCGAGCGCTTGAATATTGTCTAGTCTTGGAACTTTCGCGAGTAGCACATCTTTAACTGCTTGTTCGCCTTCTTTTTTCTTCTGTAAAATGAATAAACTTTTTCCCATCTCTTTTTGTTTAAAAAGATTTTCAGGTAACTGAACAACCGCTTGAATCCACGCATGTTTTTGCACATAACTATAAAGTAAAGGTGCCTGTTCTGATTCAAATAAGTTATTCGGTACTAAGAAGAATAAGTAGCCACCGTCTTTCGTATGGTTCATCGATTGCTCAATTAATAAATGGTGTGCATACGTCATACCGTCTTCTTTATGAATTTCAAAGTTCTCTGCATATTCTGTATCTGGATAATATCCAACAGGTAGATCGCAAATTACCCCATCAACAGGATCGATTAAAAGGTGTTGTAACGCATCTTGACGATATAAAGCAACCGGTTGCTCCTGTAAATCAGCTGAAACTGCAGCGAGTTGAATTAATAGTTCATCAATCTCTACACCAATTCCTTCAATTTTACCGTCTAAATGATTCATTACAGTCATCATTAGGTTCCCTGTACCAATTGTTGGATCAAGTAATGTAACCTTCTCTTGCTCTTTTAATTGCTTTTCAAAGAACTGCTCGACAAAATAGCCTACTAAAAAACCAAGAGAATCAGGTGTCATTTGATGATTTGGCTGTACGTTTTTACGCATGCCTTTTAATAAAGCGAGTTGAATTGCCTTTCTCACTTGCTCTTTTGATACTTCTTTTAGAATAGATGATTCAGGTTCTTCCACTAATTGCGTTAAAGTAGATAGAAGACCGTCTAAATACGTAACATCAAATTCTTTGCTTACTTTTTTAGATTGTTCATCTAAATAAGTGAAAATATTTTCTATTTTTTCCATTTGATACTCCTAAACACGAAAGGGACTATCCTTTACAGGACAGGCCCTAACGTTCATGTTTTTAATTAAAGTGTTTTTAAAGCTTCTAAAGCACGATCGTAATCTGGGTGGTTTGTGCCTTCTGGAACATATTCTGTGTAAGTGACTTCACCAGCTTCATTAATTACGAAGATTGAACGAGCTAATAAGCGAAGTTCTTTCATTAATACGCCATAAGCTTCACCAAATGATGCATCGCGGTGATCTGATAATGTAATAACATTTTCAATACCGTTTGCGCCACACCAACGTTTTTGTGCGAATGGTAAGTCCATAGAAATCGTCAGTACCACAACATCATCACCGAATGATGCCGCTTCTTCATTGAAACGACGTGTTTGTGCATCACAAACGCCTGTGTCTAAAGAAGGTACAACTGAAATTAACACTTTTTTACCAGCGAAATCTTTCCATGTTTTTTCACCTAAACCGTTATCTACAACTTTAAAATCAGGTGCTTTTGAACCTACAGTTACTTCTTCGCCTACTAGTGTTACTGGATTATTAATAAATGTTACATTTGCCATTCTCAAAACGCCTCCTCAAAATTTCTACTTCCAATTCTACTAAAATTACACTTTACTACGCAACTATGAAGCCTTCATTCTTTATACTTCGACTGTTTGCGATACTACTTGTTCTTTTTTACTATATGCTCTTTCATGGATAACATGTGTATCTGCAATGAAATCATGGACAGCTTTATGCTTGGGTGTGAATGGAATGATTAAATATAAAATTTTCACTGTCATCGAAATAAAGCGCCCTACACCTTCACGAAATAGCACAGTAGACCATGAAAGAGGTTCCCCATCATCTCGTACGACTTTTAAACCAAAAATCATCTTACCTAATGTCTGACTTAAAAATTTTGTCATCAAGATGAAGTAAATGTAAAACATCACGCCTGATAAAACAGCTGAAATCGAGATATATAAAATCAATTCATTTTCCCAAATCGACTTGGGAATAATGTTTTGTAACAGCAGACCAACTAGGACAGTGTTTACTAATAATACATCAATTAAAAAAGCGAAAAAGCGAACCCAAAATCCCGCTGATTTATGTTCAAAAATAGCGGATTCTTGCATTTCGATTTGCGTTGCAAATTGTGTCATGCGAAAACCTCCTATTCTTCACCATACATATACATGAGACGTGGGCCATTTTGTGCATTTGATAAAATGTGTTGAACCATTTGTGCATCAACTGAGCCACCACCTAATAACGACTGCACTTTTGTTGCAAATAAGCTTGTGATGGAATCGCTTGTACTGTATTCATATACTTTTGAACCTGTTAAACCTTTTTCTTTCTTCATTGCAGCAATCGCATCCTCTGTATAACCGAATTCATCTGCTAATCCTACTTTTACAGCTTGTGAACCATTATATACGCGACCATCTGCTAATTTTTTAACTTTTTCCATCGGCATATTACGACCATCTGCTACAACTTTTAAGAAACGTTGGTATGAGTCATCAACCATTGATTGTAAGATTTTACGGTCGCCTTCTGTCATCTCACGAGAACCACTCATAATATCTTTATACGGGCCTGTTTTAATCGTTTCGAATTTCACACCGTATTTATCAGCTAATTTACTGTAATTGATTGACTGCATGATAACGCCGATTGAACCTGTTAATGTCTCTTCATCGATAAAGATTTTATCTGTTGGTGCTGAGATATAGTAACCACCTGAAGCAGCCATTGATCCCATTGATGTATAGATTGGAATATTACGCGTCTTTTGAATATCTTTGATTTTCTCGTAAATCTGTTTTGATTCGACAACGCCACCACCTGGTGAATTCACATATAATACAACACCTTTTACAGTTTTATCTTTTTTCACATCATCTAACTGTTTTAAAAACTGTTTATGATTATATCCTTTTGATCCTGTAAACGCTGAAGATTCACCAGTATCTTGAATTGCTCCATCTACTTTTAAAACTGCAATTTGTGATGTTTCTTTTCCTTCTTGTACTGTTGTACGTTCAAGTGAAGATTCTTCACCCATTATTTGCACCATAGCATCAGAAAATTTTACTTTACTAAAATTAATCAAGCCACTAATTACCGTAGAACCAACCAGTAAAAAGGCTGCTATTCCAAGTGCAATCCACCTTTTTGCATTCATAAACTCATCTCCTCTGACTGTTTATACGCATTATTATTCCAAATGTTTCATTTTCAGGCTAAATTTTTTGATTTTTTCGCCTCTACAATTGTAGCATACGAGAAAACAATAATGGCAAGCCAGATACAGCCAAATGCAATGAAATCATGAAGCCCAAATTTTTCATGGTAAATAAATGTACCAATTAACAATGTCATAGTTGGCGCAATATATTGGAAGAATCCAACTAAGTAAAGTGGAATATTTTGTGCACCTACTGCAAATAAGATTAGTGGAATTGCTGTGATGACACCTGTACCAATTAATAGGAATGTTGTTACCCAATCTAAGTGGAACATTGCCGATTCACCTTTAGCAATTAAGTAAATGTAATATCCAAGTGCAAGTGGTAAAATGAACAACGTTTCAATTACTAAACCGCGTGTAGCATCTAATTTGATTTGTTTCTTTAATAACCCATAAATACCAAATGAAAAAGCAAGGCCAAGTGCTACAAATGGGAACTTTCCATTTGAAATAATGAGAACTGCTACACCGACAAATGCAATGATGCACGCTAAAACTTGCGCCTTTGATAAACGCTCTTTCAAGAAAATAACACCTAGTAATACAGAAACTAATGGATTAATATAATAACCCATACTTGTCTCTACAATATGATTATGATTCACTGCCCAAATAAATATGTACCAGTTTGCTGATATTAAATAGGAAGCTGCAACTAATGACCAAAATGATTTTTGATGTTGCCAAAGCGTTTGAACATCTTGCAATAAATCTTTTCCTTGTCGAATGGCTACGACAAAGATGAGCGTTAAAATAAATGACCAGACAATGCGACTCGTAATAATTTCGTTACTACTCACCATGTCTAGTTGTTTCCAATAAATTGGTACAAGTCCCCACATAATATACGCAAACGTTGCGGACAAAATACCTTTTTTTGTCGAATCCATTCTCGTTTCATCTCTTTTCTTCTTTCTAGTGTTTCTATAGTATAGTAATATTTGTTTGCATATGTAAATAATTTTTTCTTCGCCTCGCGAAATTTTCAAATAGGAATAAGCCCGCATACATCTACTACTGCATACGGGCTTATTTGTTCTATTTCATTACACTGTTTTTTTCATTTCACGTTCGCGTAATTCCACACGGCGAATTTTACCTGATGCTGTTTTTGGTAATTCATCAACGAATTCAATTGCACGTGGATATTTATAAGGAGCTGTTGCTTCTTTTGCAAAGCTTTGCAGCTCTTTAATAAATCCTTCTTCGTTCGCGCGTTCTTTGTTTTGTAAGATGATATACGCTTTAACAATCGCTCCACGAATTTCATCTGGACTTCCAACTACTGCACACTCTTGTACATCAGGGTGCTTCACAAGTGCATCCTCTACTTCGAATGGTCCAATTGTATAGCCTGAACTGATGATAATATCATCGCTGCGACCTTCAAACCAGAAGTAACCGTCTTCGTCTACTTTGGCTTGGTCACCTGTAATGTAGTAATCACCTCGGAATTGCCCTTGTGTACGCTCAGGATCGCGATAATATTCTTTGAATAGTGCAGGTGTTGTTTTATGAATGGCGATATCTCCTACTGTATTTGGCGCACATGGTTCACCGTTCTCATCAACCACAACTACCATGTTTCCTGGTGTTGGTTTACCCATCGAACCTAATTTTGCTTCCATGCCTTTCATTGTACCGATTAGTAATGTATTTTCAGTTTGACCATAACCATCACGTACTTGTAAATCAAATATCTGTTGAAATTTATTAATCACTTCTACATTTAGTGGTTCACCTGCAGAAACTGCACTGTGTAAGCTGCTTAAATCAAAGTCAGCTAAATTTTCAACTTTCGCCATGACACGATACTCCGTCGGGGTACAGCATAGAACATTAATTTTATGTTCTTGAATAAGTGACAGATAGGTTTGAGCATCAAAACGACCATTATAAACAAAGCCTGTTGCACCGCTACCTAATACAGATAGGAGTGGACTCCAAATCCATTTTTGCCACCCTGGACTTGCTGTTGCCCAAACTAAATCACCTTTTTGAATTCCTAACCAGTGAGAAGCTGCTGTACGTAAATGCGCGTAAGCCCATGCATGTGTGTGAACAGCTGCTTTTGGATTACCCGTCGTGCCACTTGTATAAGATAGGAACGCTGTATCCGTACTTTGCGTATCGCACATTTCAAATGATGTAGAAGCTCCCTTCACTTCTTCTAGCAATGGAACCCAAGGTGTATGTGCATGACCAATTACAAATTGTTTGACACCTTCTAAATTACGTACTTGATCGAATTGATCAATGTATGGTTCGTATGACACAATTGCTTTTGCTGAACTGTGTTCAATACGGTATTCAATATCTTTTGTACGTAGCATTTCAGAACTCGGAATCACAACAATTCCGGATTTAATCGCCGCAATATACGTAACATATGCTTCAATTAAACGCGGAACCATGACAATCATAACGTCTCCTTTTTTTAGTCCATGTGCTTGAAACACATTGGCCATTTGATTCGCTTGTTGAATGAGAGCATCGTATGTGATTTCTTTGTGTTGTCCTTCTACGTCTTCATATTTGACCGCTATGGCACCTTCACCTGTTGCGAACTGTTCAAACTCTGATACCAAGTTATAATGTTCTGGTGCTAATAAATCCTCTCTTTTCATAACGAACTCCCCCTAAATTTAAGATTTCTGCTTAATTATTATAACTAAGCACTCCCAATCACACAACCTATTACTATAACTTATTATTATTACTAGGTCTTAATATTAAAAGAAAAACTTTTTAATTACCTAATAATTCCCAAAATTATAACATATTAAAAAAGTAAAATACTATTATAAACTATAGAGAAAAGTGTGTTTTTCAACAAAATTATTCAAAAAACGAGCATTAAACACTCAAATTAGTTATTTTATGTAACTTTAGATTCTTGAATTCTGATGTATTCATTAATAAATAAACGATTGAAAATAATTTATTTACTTAACTAAAATATTTTCCAGTACAAAAAAACCGCATAAAATATACGGATTTTTTGCTTTTCATTTAAAGTAAATCATCAAAAACATCTACTTCTTTTTTACGTGGGAAGTCATGAATTTCGCGATTTTGTATCGCGCGTTCAATCATTTCATCGAAATCTGTAAAGCTTTCATAATAATTCATTTTGTCGATTTTGGGTTTAGTTTTTGGACTTGCTGGTGTAAATACCGTACAGCAATCCTCATATGGACGAATCGATGTTTCATACGTACCAATTTTTTGTGCGATATCAATAATTTCAAGCTTATCGTATGTGATTAGCGGACGTAAAATAGGCGTTGTTGTTACATCATTAATAGCTGCTAAACTCTCTAATGTTTGACTCGCTACCTGTCCTAAATTCTCTCCTGTCACTAAGACTTTTGCGTCAATTTCTTTACGAACTAAATCAGAAATTTTCATCATCATACGACGTGTTGAAGTCATCGTTACATTCTCCGGTACATTTTGTTGAATCGTTTGCTGAATTTCTGTAAATGGAATAATGTGTAGACGAACTTTACCACCAAATTGACTGATTTGTTGACAAAGATCTTTTACTTTTTCAAGTGATTGGTCACTTGTGAACGGCGGACTAAAGAAATGAATCGCTTCAATTCGCACACCACGCTTCATAATGAAGTATGCTGCTACGGGGCTATCAATCCCACCTGATAATAATAGAAGTGCTTTACCATTTGAACCAACTGGTAAACCTGTAGCACCTGGAATTTTCTCCACCATCATATATGTGCCATTTTCACGTACTTCCACAACTAATTCAATTTCTGGATTTTTCATTTGAACCGTCATGCCTGGCAGTGTCGTTAACACATGCCCTGCTAAATCACGATTTAATTCATATGTGTCTAATTCAAATTTTTTATAAGCACGACGTACATTCACTTTGAATGTTTTACCTTTGTAATCGATTCCTTCAACAATCTTTACAGCGAGTGCTTTCATTTCTTGTAAATCGGTTTTACATTCTGCTACTGGACTAAATGATTGTATGCCGAAAACACGTGGTAAACGTTCTAATAAAATTGCCATCTCATGTTCATGACTACTTCTTAAATACATACGATCATGCTCTGAACGAATACGTAAATCTGTTACATCTTGAAAAACAAAACGTAGATTTTCACGTAGACGACTAATGAATTGTTTACGGTTCTTTCCTTTTGTTGAAATTTCACCGTAACGAATTAAAATTTCATGCCATTTCATATTTTTTGACCTCTCCCTTAACTTGCTGAATCACGCGTTCTATAATGTCTTTTACTTGCTGAATTTCCTCATCTGTATTAAACATCCCAAAGCTAATACGCACAACACCACGTGCATATTCATGTGGCACATTCATCGCAGATACAACATGACTAACCTTTGTATCTTTTGAATGACAAGCACTTGAAGTAGAAATAATGACATTATGCGCTTGCATCGCATTAATCATCACTTCACCTTTGATACCTGAAACTGCATAACTAACAATATGAGGTGCACCCTGATTCGTTGATAGTACACGAATTGCTTTAAATTGCTGTAAAAATTCATGTAGCTCATTGCGCCACATGCTATATTTCCTCGCATTCACTTGTTGCTGTTCAGCAGATAAACGAATCGCTTTTGATAATGCCACATACTGAGGAACAGCTACTGTACCGCTGCGCAACCCCATCTCTTGACCACCGCCATGAATGAGTGGTTCAAGTGTCATTTGTTTACGAAAAACTGCTACACCTGTTCCTTTTAGTGCGTGTAGTTTATGACCGGAAATTGTAATTGCATCTGGCCCTGCTTCACTTGCAAAACGGATTGGTAACTTACCAAAACTTTGCACCGCATCCACATGGAAAAAAGCACGACTTTCTCGATGAACAATTTGTGCAATTTGTTCAATCGGTTGAATCGCACCCACTTCATTATTCACATGCATGACACTTACAAGTACCGTATCTTTTTGCAATTTTCGCTGTAAATCTTCTAAGTCGATAATACCTGTTGTTGTGACGTCCACATAATCAACTGTAAATCCTTCTTGTTCTAAAGCACGCACACTTTCTAATACCGACGCATGCTCAATCGCTGAAACTAAAATATGCTTTCCTCGATGTGTATTTGCTCGCGCAATGCCTTTTATAATAAAATTATTCGATTCTGAACCACCTGAAGTAAATACAACTTGTTCAGCTGTTGTGCCAAAAACATCGGCTACTTGTTGGCGAGAACGATTTAATAATTTATTTGTTTCGACACCCATTTCATGCAATGAAGCTGGATTTGCGTAAAAACGTTCATTCGCTTGAATAAACGTACGCATAATTTGTTCATCTGGCTTCGTCGTCGCACTGTTGTCTAAATAAATCATATTGACCCTTCCTTCTATCGTACATATTCAATTATTATATCAAAAAGAATAACAGATGTCTTACACCTTTGCTTACAATGTAAAAGAGGTTAGAGCAAACATTCGCTCCAACCCCTAATTAAGTGCATATTAAACACGTGTTACTGTTTGTTTCGCTAAACCTTCGATTCGCTTTAAAGCACCTGGTTCTGCTGCTTCTACTGCTGTCGCAACCACTTCTAACGCTTTTGTGTAACGTAAATTAGTAAAAGCAAGCTCTGCTTCTGTTAATTTTTCATCCATACCAGGTTTTGAAGTACGGTAACGATTACCATATTGAATCAATAATTCAATTAACTGAACATTACTTAACATTTCTTCAATTACACCTTCTGCTTCAGTAATTAATTCATTTGATTTTTTTAAGTTTGCGGCAATCACGCCTACATTAATCGGTACTTCTAATAATTCTTGCTTTACAACGTCTAATTGTTGATCAGCTTCTTTAAAGCGAGCGATAATCTCATCTGGAATACCTGGCATATTCGCTTTTTGAATTTTACGCTCTAGTAAACGAAGGCGCTGTTCAAACGATTCTAGCTGTTCACGTCCTTCATTTTCATGAACACGTAAGTCTACTAATTTTTTAGAAAATTCTTCAATCTCTTTTTTCTTAATTTCAATAAGCTTATCTAAATCTTCTAATTCTTCTTTTAGAATAGAGTAAGCAGATTGTTCTTCTTTTACTTCCACACATAATAAATCGTAACGCTGCTTATACGTATTTAAAGCTGAACGGCATTGACGAGGCATTGCAAGTTCCTGTGTTGTTAAATGATAACTTTTTTGAACAACTTCTGCTTCATACTGCATTTCATCTACAGCTAAAAGTAAATCTTCTAAACGTGTGCCTAACTTTGTAAAATTAGAATCCACAAATTGTTTTGCATGGACTTCATTTTCAAGTGCTTCATAATAGGCATCAATATCTTTTTTCATTTGTTCTACTTGTTCAATTGCATTTTCAGTTTCTAACTGCACCAACTGCTCTTTTAATATAGGTAATTGCGCTTCAATTGCATCCAATTTTTCTGGCAACTCTAAGTGTAAGAGGAAGAATGATTGCTGTTCCATCGAACGATAACCATTACGTAAGTCAGATAAATCATTTGGTATCTTATGCTGCACATCTGTCAACAACGTTGGAATCTCCGTAATTAAGCGTAGAATTTCTTTACCTTCATGATCTAACTCTTTCACAATTTCTTTCGCTTCTAAATAGTTACCTTCTGCTGTTAGTCGCTCATAAGCTTCAAATTTTTCTGGGAATACAGCTAAACGGCTTTCAAGTAGATTTCCTGCTTCCCCAAATGAATACTGGTGTGCGAGTAAGGTCTTGCGTGATGTACGGTAATCTAATTTTAAATTTTCGATTTCCACACGACTTTTCTTTTCGCTTTCAATTAAATCATTTAGTTCTGTTAGAATATTTTCGAGCTCACCATCACAAGCATCAATACGCTGTTCCACCTCTTCTTCAATTTGTGTAGCTTTTTTAAATTGGAACTTATCTACGGTTTCTTCTGCCTGGATTAGTTGTTGTTCAATTTGAACTAAGTCACCATCCATCATATCAGTCCATTTATTGCGCCATCTCTCAAACATTTCTTCTGCCTGACCACTCATATTTAACTTTTTCACTTTCGATAATTCCTCTAAAACTGGTTTGTTTTGAAGGTCTAACCTTTTTTGATCCAATCTACTAATCTCAGTATGATGTTTTTTGCGGTACACAAAAAGTACGACCACAAAAATCAATAGTACGATGACAATTGGAATGATATAATTGTACATCATATGCCCCCTATCTCTTCTATCAGGTTTTCTGCCTACTTATATTATTTTAATATTACCATGTTTCATTTCTTTTTGTTCACCATTTGTATGCGATTTTGTGTTTTTTTCAATTTTTTGTACTTTTTTTAAGCCATTAGGAGGTTTTCCCATGAAAAGAAACGGACATATTCATACACCTTTCTGCCCACATGGCGCGAAAGATTCTTTCGAGCAATATATTGAACAGGCAATTCAAGCAGGTTTTGAAGATATTACTTTTACAGAACATGCTCCTTTACCAACAAATTTTGTAGATCCAACACCTTTGCAAGATAGTGGTATGCAACCAAAAGATGTAGCTACGTATATTAAAATATTGCAAAACTTACAAGCTCAATATGCGAACAACATAAAAATCCGCATTGGTTTTGAAATTGATTATATAATAGGGTATGAAAAAGAAACAAAACAATGGTTACATACATATGGTCCTGTAATAGACGATGCTATTTTATCTGTTCATTTTTTAAGAATTAACGGAGAATATGTTTGTATTGATTACTCAGATAATGTTTTTATGGATACCGTTCAAAAAGTCGGTTCAGTTGAACGATTATATCATATGTATTATGATACAGTTCAGCAGTCGATTGAAGCCGATTTAGGGACTTTTAAACCAAAGAGAATTGGACATCCAACACTCATCCATAAATTTCAACATGCTCATCAAGAAACGATTGACGATCACGAACAGATTGAACATGTTTTACAATCCATCAAACATCATAACTATGAGCTTGACGTAAATAGTGCGGGATATGCTAAGAAATTTTGTTTAGAATCTTACCCACCTATTCGTTATATCGAACACGCAAAACAATTACAAATTCCTCTCGTTTTTGGTTCGGATGCTCATCAAGCAAAAGACTTTGACCAGTTCTTTGAGGAATTACAACCGTATTTATAGAAAAGGAAGTGGCTTTATATGTTTACACCACAAAATATTGAAGGTTCATCAAAAGAAAAATATGTTATGTTATCAAAACAACTAGCAGCATTAACAGAAGGCGAAACAGATCACATCGCTATTTTAAGTAATGCATCAGCTTTATTAAACCAAGCGCTTGATACAATTAACTGGTGTGGTTTTTATTTATATAAAAATGACGAGTTATTATTAGGTCCATTCCAAGGCTTACCAGCTTGTGTACACATCGCTCTTGGTCGTGGTGTTTGCGGTACAGCTGCAAGCGAATTAAAAACATATCGTGTAGAAGACGTGCATGCTTTCCCAGGACATATCGCTTGTGATGCTGCATCCAATTCTGAAATTGTCGTACCAATTGTAATCAACGGAGAACTATACGGCGTACTTGACATTGATAGCCCAATCAAAAATCGCTTCTCAGAAGAAGACCAAGAAGGTATTGAGCTATTTGTCGAAACACTTCAAAAATTTTTAGTATAAGCAAACACAAAAAGAGAAATCCCTTTAAAAAATAATGGGACTTCTCTTTTTTCAATTCCTTTTCTCTATTAAAGAATCTCTTTAATTTCCATCTTTTTCGTGTATATTTGAGCTTGATTTTTCCCATTACCTTTTGCAAAATATAACGCTGCATCCGCTTCTTTAAATAAACTTTGATATGTTACATGCTTTCGGTGATGATTCCAATAAGAAATTCCTGCAGAAACTGTTACTTTAGGAACTGTCTCGGTAGCAATACGTTGTGAAATACGCGCTATGATTTGTTGACTATTCATCAACTGATTATTCGGTAGATAAACAGCTAGTTCTTCCCCGCCCCAACGCGCTCCAATTCCACACTCCCCTACTTCTTCTTGAATAATTTTTGCTACATGCTCTAAAACACGATCTCCTTGATGATGACCGAATTTATCATTTACTTGTTTGAAGTCATCAATGTCAAATAATACAAAAACACCTTGTCTATCGATGTGCATCGACTCCTCAACAAAGCTATCTAGATAATGGCGCGCAAAAAGTTTGGTTAAATTATCGCGATTTACCATCTCCTGTAGCTGTTCACGTAAAATAACATTTGAAATTGCCAATGAAGAGTGACGAATAATCGATTGGATTAATTTATAACTATCAAAGGAGAAGTAATAAGCCTCTTCATGTACTAATAACACAAAGCCATGCACTTTCTCTCGAATAATGATAGGTACAGCCATCAATGATGCGTATGGTATTTCTAAATCAATTAATTCTTGAAAATCTGCAACAAACAGTGGCTCATTCGTTCTTGAAAAGTGCTTACCAATGTACTCCAAATAAACAGCTGATTCATTTGAATAAAAATAAGGTGTTGTTCCCGTCTCTATCTCTAATCGTTGGTTCATAAAAACAAATGCCAATTCAGAAGGCTTAAATGCTTTTGAAATTTGTTTCGACAAATATTCAAGCATTTCTTTTTGTGATAAGTTCATATTCAAATCATGAAATGACTCATTAATAAACTGTAAATCGTTGACAAGTCGATGCGATTGCCCATATAACTTTGCATTTTCTAACGCTTTACCTGATGTATCGCCTAAAAAACTTAGTTTTCTTTCATCATATTCTGTGAAGTGGTATTTCCCATGCTTTTCAATACGGATTACACCGTATGTTCCTTGACGCCCCTTGATTGGAGCACATAAAGATGTTAGTCCATGTTCTTCAAAATTTTCATACACTAAATGACCCGATACAAACGATTCTGTTGTCGCAGGTCTTTCATTAATATAGTCATATACCGATACATTTTTAGGTAGTTGATGTTCTTGATCATTCGATAAAATCAATTGATGTTCATATTGAGAAAATTTACTTTCTAATTCTTGTAAAAGCGTATCTATAATATGCTTAGTATTCATTGTTGAGTGGAATAATTCTGTCATTTTTAACAATTCTTTATTCAAAAGATTTTCTGCACGATTTTGATATTGTTGCTTAATTGTACGTGCAGACTCATAGAATGACTTCATTAATTCCGCAAAGTAATCACTTTGTTTTACTTCTTCCCATTTAGGTGAAGAAGTAAAAAACAATACTCCTTCTACATCGCCTTTTTGTCGAATGATTAAAGCATCATTCACTTCTGGATGATGGATTTGTACGCTTGATACAAGATGATGAATTGAATTATTTTGTATATGTGTGAGAATACAATCTAAAGCGATATGATGAGATTGAAAATCTTGTTGATGATGTCTTAGCTTTCGTAATTGTTTTTCTTCTATAAAATAGTACTCTACATTTTTTAATTGGAATTGTTGATACAAGAATTCATTTAAATAACTATAATATGAGAAGGTATTAAATCCATCGCGATGAATTTCAATCCATAAGTCCAATATATGCCCTTTAATTGCATCCATAATATGTTGATCTCGCAAATGTAATCACCTATTTTCGTTTAATAGACACAAGATTCTTAATCTGTATTATACACAAATAGGTTCTTTTATACTACTTCTATTTAACCAAGTTCAAAAAAAACAATTTTTTTAATTAATTTGTCCGTTATTCCCCTCATTTTCTTGACATACCAATCTATGCGCTATACAATAGAATTTGTGTAAAATAAACGCAGCGGTTGTATGGTATTGTCGTTTATTCTGTTCCTCTAGTTCTGCTAGACGGAGTAGGAGTAATTCTTAGGCTGCATGAACGAAACTACTTGAATATAGAATAACTGCTTTGCTAAATACAGCTGATTTTTGTTTTATGCCAAATAAAAATCATAGGAGGGACTTTAAATGTCTCGTTATACAGGTCCATCTTGGAAACTATCTCGTCGTTTAGGCATTTCTTTAAGCGGTACTGGTAAAGAAATCGAAAAGCGTCCATACGCTCCAGGTCAACACGGTCCAACTCAACGTAAAAAATTATCTGAGTATGGTCTACAATTACAAGAAAAACAAAAACTTCGTCATATGTACGGTATGACTGAACGTCAATTCCACAACTTATTCGTTAAAGCTGGTAAAATGAATGGTGTTCATGGTGAAAACTTCATGATCCTTCTTGAAACTCGCTTGGACAACTTAGTTTACCGTCTTGGCTTAGCTCGCACTCGTCGCGGCGCTCGTCAATTAGTAAACCATGGTCACGTAACAGTTGATGGTAAACGCGTTGATATCCCATCATACAGCGTAAAACCAGGTCAAGTTATTTCTCTTCGTGAAAAATCTCTTAACCTTACTGCTGTAAACGAAGCAATCGAAGCTAACGCATTCGTTCCAGAATACTTAACTTTCGATGCTGACAACAAAGTTGGTACTTTCACTCGCCTACCAGAGCGCTCTGAATTATCAGCTGAAATCAACGAAGCTTACATCGTAGAGTTCTACTCTCGTTAATCTTTTTGATTCAAAAAACCTTGAAAACGTTGTTTTCAAGGTTTTTTTGTTGTTTAAACATATAATTTATAACAAAAATACACTTGTTTTCTTTCGCCGATAAACATATTTTCTCTTTCCATACCTCACACCTTTCACTTAAAATGATACATCGAAAAATGGTACAAAATATGAAGTAGGAAATATGGTGAAAATTGATCGTGTTGATTTTACCATTACATTTGCAAAATTATCGGATGGTGAAAAAATATAAAGCCTAAAGGCAAGGCTCTTACACTAGAGATAACTGCAAACAAAAAAGTACTACTTGCTTCTACAGAATTTACACTTTATAAAAACGGTAAGAAACAAGAAAGTTACTTCGGTGAAACGAATCATCTAGATGATGATTTAGATAAGAACAAAACGGTTAAAAGTGTATTACAATATGATGTTGAAGGTGCTGAAGAATATGAGCTTATTTATAAACCAGCCTATGTAAGTGACAAAAAATAATATAAGTGGCATATTGAAGTAAAATAAATCTATTTAATTGAAAGGAAGATGATTTACAGGACGCTACTATTCAATTAACTTTGGATTAGGCAATGCTTTTGAAGATTTGTTTGAAGATATTGGAAAAGATAAGTCATACGCAGAAGAAAATGTGGAACTAAATCGCCAACAGATTAAAATCCATGATGATGAAAGGAAACTCCTTAACACATCACATCGGAATGGTATTGCTCCTACTGCTTTGGAAGATGTGCTTGTCGATTTCGGTGAACATCGTTACTACAGTAATTAGATGGATGTATAAATATAAAACAGGTTAAAAAACTGGAAACGCACGACAGCGCGATTCCAGCTTTTCTTATGTTCATATGGGATGATGTTTTTATACTTATATCCCAGTCCACTTAAATTTTATAGTTGTGTAAGACCTAAAAAGATTCCTACACAAGCAAATATAATAGCAGAAATAACAGCCACTGATAAAATCATCGTAAAGAATGCCTTCCATTTGGAGTATTGATGTACTTCCGATAACATAACAATCCCCACAATAAACGTATAGATAGAACAAATAACCGTTAAAATACCCACGATAATTGCTAACGTAATTGATCCAGCTGTCTGATTTAAATCCGTATTATAAAAATTAGCCGGATATGCAATTAAATAAATAATTACAAACGGGAAAAGTAAAAAGTGAGGAAATGTTAGGAACATTGAACCTTTATATAAAGCTACAAAACTACCTGTTCCCTTTAGAATTTTACCCACTAACCAATAAAAGAATGCTGTAAAAATACTACCTACAATTAAAGCAAAAATGGCACCTACTGCTCCAGCAAATATAATGATGAAAGAGTTTGGTAAGTCACCTGAACTTGTCACCATATTCTTTTGATCCATTGTCCCAAATAAACTTGTTGCCCATGCACCTAAGAAAGCAAGAAAGAATATACCCCAAAAACTGCGTTCCATCAATACGCTTTTCACCGTATCAACTGGATGAAACCAGAGATGTGTAAAGGGATTTACTTTTTTATGCATGCTCATCCTCCTAATTAATAAAACATGAATTTTTTGATATTATTAGAATTTACCCTGATTTCTTTTAGGACAAACAGCCTCCATTTATTGTTACTTTGCAAAAAAGAAGAACCACAACATTGTGTGATTCTTCCAGATTGAGTATTGATTATTCTACTTCTCCGCCCCACATCATCATACCGCCATTCATATTCGTTACATCGTAACCTTGTTGCTCTAAAAATTGTGTTGCTTGACCTGAGCGTCCACCTGAGCGACATACCATAATATATGGTGTATTTTTATCTAATTCATGCATTCTAAATTCTAATAAACCTAAAGGAATATGAGTAATGCCAGGAATTTTTCCTGCTTCTACTTCTTCTACTTCGCGTACATCGATTAAATGTAGTTGTTCACCTGCTGCTAACTTTTCTTGTACTTCTGTTGTTGTAATAGTTTTCATTCTATATGCTCCTCTTTTATACTTATGGGGGTATTAAAAATAGTAAAAAGAAGTACGAAACGACTTCTTTTTAGCGACTTTTCACAAGAAGATTCACAGCTTCTTGAATAAGCTCTTCATGTGTTTTATCGTCTGTATTCCCTTCGCCTTGGATACAGTGTACTAAATTCGTACTAACGACTAAGCCAATTGTACGATCGATTGCTGAACGAGCAGCAGATAATTGTGTAATGACTTGTTTACAGTCTTTACCTTCATCCATCATGCGTAAAATCCCTTGAATCTGTCCATCGATGCGTTTCAGTCTGTTTCGAACTTGTTGATCATATTCCACTATTTTTACCTCCCATCATTTATTTATATCGCTATGATATACCCCGCAAGGTATTTAGTCAAGCATTTCAAATTCAGAAGTTCATCATACACTATGTTATAATTTTTGAAAAGAAATGTGAAGGAGGATTTTCATGCGGATTATCTCAATTTGTCCAAGTAATACAGAAATCGTTGCTTTACTCGGCTTGACTGATTCACTCATTGCTGTTGATGATTTTTCAGATTGGCCACAGGTTGTACACACATTACCAAAATTAGGGCCTGATTTATCCATTGATTTAGATGCATTAGAAGCCTTAAAACCTGACATCGTTCTATCTTCTCTCAGTGTTCCTGGTATGGAAAAGAATGTTGAAGGTTTAAAAGAACGCGGGATTCCTCAACTCATTTTAAATGCAAATTCACTTGATGAGATCATTGAAGAAGTCCGTCTGGTTGGGAAAGCTTGCGGTGTTGCAGTTCGTGCGGAAGAATTTGCAACAGCTTATGAAGCAAAAAGACATGAACTACATACCATTTCTCAATCAATCAATGAACATCCTTCACTTTATTGGGAATGGTGGCCCAATCCCATTTTCACACCTGGAAAAGTGAATTGGTTAACAGAAATCAGTCAACTCGCCGGTGGCCGCAATGCTTTTGAAGATGTTGAATTAGCTAGTGTTATGACTGATTTTGATGATGTAAAAAATCGAAATCCAGATTATATTTTTTTATCATGGGTAGGTGTAGCTTATGAACGTATCAATCCAAAAGTCGTATTAAGGCGTGATGGATGGCAAGAGATGAATGCTGTAAAAAATGAATGCATTTTTAAAATGGAAGAATGGCTTTACTGTCGCCCATCTCCTCGTCTTTTAATTGGTGCGATTCAACTTGCCAAACGAATTCATCCTGACGCATATGCACATGTAGAAACCCCGTCTTTTTTAACAATATAATAGGAAGAAACTCATTTTCCATTCATAAAAAGAGAAGGAATCGACTAGTTGCGATTCCTTCTTTTTTGCATTCAAATGCGATTTATTATGAAAACTTCACCATGAAGTATTTTTTCTTACCACGACGAATGATTGTGAAGGCATCCTCTAAACGGTCTTTTGCATCAACTGTGTAGTCAAGGTCTTGTACTTTCTCACCGTTTACGGAGATTGCACCATTTGTTACATCTTCACGCGCTTGACGTTTTGAAGGTGAGATTTTAGCTTCTACTAACAATTCAACAATATTTGTATCTGCTTTCGCTACTTCTACAGATGGAACACCTGAGAATGCTACTTTCATCTCATCTGCTGATAAAGCTTTTAAGTCACCTGAGAATAGCGCAGCTGTAATTTTTAATGCTTGCTCTAAACCTTCTTCACCATGAATCATTTTTGTCATTTCAGCAGCTAATGTTTTTTGAGCTTCACGTAAATGTGCTTCTGTTTCTACTTTTTCAGCTAAAGCTTCAATTTCAGCACGTGTTAAGAAAGTAAAGATTTTTAAGTATTTCACAACATCCGCATCTGCTGTGTTTAACCAGAATTGGTAGAATTCATATGGAGATGTTTTTTCACCATCTAACCAAATCGCGCCACCAGCTGTTTTACCAAATTTCGTACCATCTGCTTTTGTCACAAGTGGAATTGTAAAACCAAATGCTTTTGCTTCTTCATCATGTGTTTTACGAATTACTTCTAGACCTGTTGTAATATTACCCCATTGATCAGAGCCACCCACTTGAATACGTACATTGTGGTGATCGTATAAATGATTAAAGTCCATACCTTGAATTAGTGTGTATGTGAATTCAGTGAATGATAGACCTGATTCTAAGCGAGAAGAAATCGTATCCTTACCTAGCATGTAATTAATATTAATTAATTTACCATAGTCACGTAAAAATTCGATTGTTGTCATATTGCCGAACCAATCGTAGTTATTCACTAATTTTGCGCCATTCGCTTCATCTTTGAAGTCGAAAATACGACCTAGTTGTCCTTTGATGCAGTCTACATTGTGTTGAATTTGTTCTTCTGTTAATAAATTACGCTCTGAAGAACGACCTGATGGGTCACCAATCATTCCAGTTGCACCACCTACTAGTAATACAGGTTGGTGACCAGCTTGTTGGAAACGACGTAATGTTAGCATTGGAACGATGTGACCGATATGCATCGAATCTGCTGTTGGATCTACACCTACGTATAACGATACTTTTTCTTCGTCTAGTAATTTCGCCATGCCTTCTTCATCTGTTTGCTGGTACAACAAACCACGCCATGTTAAGTCTTCAATTAATGCATTTGTCATTGTTATTCCTCCTAATAATAAAAAAATCGTCCCTGCCATCATATTGATGCAGGGACGTTAGGGACGAATAACGCGGTACCACCCGGCTTGGAGAAATGCTTGTCATCTCTCCCGCTCTATCGCTTTAACGCAGCGGCTACGTCGTTACTCCAAATGTGTAATTCAAAACAAAATTATGGTTAGCTTGCACCGACCGCTAACTCTCTGAACAGGGAATTTTGTTTCTACTGCGCATTTTTCTCCGTACGAAATATATACCTGTTACTTTACTTTAGTTCATTTTTTTTGTCAATGTTTAAATTGTTCACACATAAGTGAGTCATTTTCATGTAATATTAAGTATGTATGCAAAAATTTTAACCGTCTATTATTTGGAATATATTTGCTATAAGTAGGGTAAAATATTGTATACTATTTTTACGTAAGAGATGCTAAAGTTAATAACGGTTCATACATATGTCCATTGCATCGATTCATTTATAATTAAAAAAAGAAAAATCGATTGTATTATACAGTCTAGTGACCAGTTAAAAAATGTATAGTTGCAATACCTTTTTTAACCTGATTTAAACTGAAGGAGGAAGGTCATTTTTAAAGTAGCAATACTCTCAAAAGAGTTTTAAAAATGATCGTTCGAGTGATATCCATGAAAAAGCTATTAGAGAGTTGGGATCAACATATACAAGCATTTTCCGACAGGCCATTTATGAAATATTTCCGTATTTCATCCAGCGTAATTTGGAATTTATTCTTATTATTCTTAACGCTTATGCTTGTCGGAATTGTCTTTTTAGGTTCTATTGGTGCAGGTTATTTTGCATCACTAGTAAAAGATGAAAAGCTCTCATCAAAGCAAGAAATGCGTGAGACCATTTTTAACTATGATGAGACCAGTCAGTTATACTTCGCTAATAATCAATATTTAGGGAAGATGCGAACTGATTTAGAAAGAACAGAAACAACTTTAAAACAAGTATCACCTAAAGTAATTGATGCTGTACTTGCGACAGAAGATGAATACTTCTATGAACATAACGGCATTGTACCAAAGGCTGTATTCCGTGGTTTATTACAAGATGTATCGAATTCGTCTATGCAAACAGGTGGTTCGACACTGACACAACAATTAATTAAAAACCAAGTCTTAACAAATGAAGTATCTTATGAACGTAAAGCAAAAGAATTACTGCTTGCCATGCGTTTAGAGCACTTCATGACAAAAGATGAGATTTTAGAAGCATATTTGAATATTATCCCGTATGGTCGTAATTCGACTGGCCGTAATATTGCAGGTGTTGAAACAGCTTCAAAAGGAATTTTCAATAAGAGCGCTTCAGACTTGAGTTTACCACAAGCTGCTTATATTGCGGGGATTCCACAATCTCCATTTGCTTATACACCTTATACGCAAACTGGACAATTAAAAGATAAAAAGATGTTACAACTTGGCGTAAATCGTATGAAAACAGTACTTTATCGTATGCATGAAACAGGTTATATTTCAGATGCAGAATATAAAAAAGCACTTAAATATAACATCGTGAAAGATTTTCGCGCACGCGAAAAACAAGCAACAGAAAAATATCCATACGTAACATATGAAATTGAAGATCAAGCAAAAGGTATTATGGCAAAAATTCTGGCGAAAAAAGACGGTATTGAAGCAAAACGTATTGATAAAGAATCCAAATTACGTGAAAAATACACAATTTTAGCTGACCGAGAATTACGTTCAAAAGGCTATAAAATTTATTCGACAATTGACAAAAAATTATATGATGCGATGGATACAGCGAAGGACTCATTCCCTTATTACGGAGCTACTTATACGAAGAATGTAACAGACCCTGAAACAGGTGAAACAAAACCTGTAGCGGACCCTGTTCAAGTAGGTGGCGTAGTTATCGAAAATGAGACAGGCCGTTTACTAAGCTTCATCGGTGGTCGAGACTTCAAACTCGAAGAACTCAATCATGCAACACAAGCAAAACGTTCAAACGGTTCAACAATGAAACCTTTACTTGTTTACGCACCTGCAATTGAATATGGTCGTATTGGTGCTGGTAGCCCTGTAGCCGATGTGAAATTTAATTATGGTGGCTGGCAACCTTCTAACTTTGATGTGAATGAAGAACGTGGTATTGTTTCTGCACGTGACGCTTTAAAAGACTCATTAAACTTACCTGCGATTCGTTTATACGCTCAAATTATGGCGAATAAACCTGCAAACTTCTTAGAAAAAATGGGCTTCTCAAATCTAGATGCAGATGATTATACAAACTACTCAACATCGATTGGTGCTTTAAAATACGGCGTAACAGTAGAAGAAAATGCCAATGCATTTGCGACATTCGCAAACGGCGGAGATTTCGTTGATGCATATGTGGTGGAAAAAATTGTAGACCGTGACGGTAAAACGATTTACAAACACAAGTCGAAAAAGAAACGCGTATTCTCTGAAGAAACATCGTATATCATTACAGATATGCTAAGAGATGTATTCAATGGCGGTACAGGTTCAAAAGCAAAAGGCAGCCTAAACTTTAGTGGTGATTTTGCTGGTAAAACAGGTACATCTCAAGAATATAAAGATGTATGGTTAGTCGGCTACAACCCGAAAATCACATTAGGTGTATGGATGGGTTATGACCAACCAAAAACATTAAATCAATATAACGGCGCTTATTTCGATCCAAGTACACGTGTCAACTTATTCTGGGCGCGTGTTATGAACTCGATTTATAGTACAGATCCAAAACTTGCAACAGCTGGTGGTAGCTCATTTACACGCCCTCCAAATGTTGTGAATCGTTCATTCTGTGCAGATACTGGTGGTTATTCTGGATGTGGTAACATGACATCTGATTTATTCAATGGTTCATTGTCTGTTCCTCCAGTAACTATCTCTTCTTTATTATCACCATTCGGTGGTACGCTACCAGCAAAGAAAGGTATAAATAACACTACGACAGATAAAAAGAATGAAGCATCTAGCAATAATTCGAATTCATCAAGTTCGAATTATACTCAAACAAATAAACCAGCTACTGGTAGTTCAAATAATTCAACAGGTTCTGGCAACACATCAAAACCAGAATCAAACAATAAGCCACCAGCTACCAACAATGGTAGTAGTGGCAATAGTTCGAATAAACCAAATACAGGTACAGAAGAAAAACCAAGTACAGGCGGTGGAAATTCAGGTAGCGGTTCTAACCAATCTACTGAAAAACCAAAGCCAGATGATTCAAAAGAAGATAAAGAATAGTAAAAGAGAAGTGGGGTCTACCTACTTCTCTTTTTCATTTCTTAAAAAATAAAAAAACCGCGCCATCGCGATTTTTTTATTATTACACATACAATTTTTTAATCATCTTCCATTGTAGACAAATCACCTGTCGGTAAATTTAATTCCCATGCTTTTAATACACGACGCATGATTTTACCACTTCTTGTTTTTGGTAACTTCTCTTTAAACTCAATTTCACGTGGCGCTGCATGTGCCGCCAAACCCTTCTTTACAAAATCCTTAATATTCGCTTCAAGCTCTGGTGTTGGTGTAACACCTTCACGTAATGCAATAAAAGCTTTAATAATTTCCCCTCTTACTGGATCCGGCTTTCCAATAACACCGGCCTCCACAATATCAGGATGTTCTAATAATTTACTCTCTACTTCAAACGGTCCGACACGCTCTCCGGCTGTCATAATCACATCATCAATTCTCCCTTGGAACCAGAAGTAACCTTCATCATCCATATAAGCGGAATCTCCTGAAACATACCATTCGTCTTTTAAAAAGTACGAATCATAGCGTTCTGGATTATTCCAAATTTGGCGCATCATTGATGGCCACCCCTTTTTAATCGCTAAGTTCCCCATTGTGAACGGTGGTACTTCTATTCCTTGATCATTTACAATTGTCGCTTCAATACCCGGTAATGGTTTTCCCATAGAACCTGGCTTAATATCCATTGAAGGATAATTACAAATCATCTGCGCTCCTGTCTCCGTCATCCACCATGTATCATGAATACGATGATGTAACACTTCTTTTCCCCATTTAATAACTTCTGGGTTTAATGGCTCCCCTACAGATAATACATGACGTACATGACTTAAATCATACTGTTCAACCACATGATTACCTGCCCCCATTAACATTCGAAATGCTGTAGGCGCACTATACCATATCGTTACTTTATACTTTTCTAATGCACCGTACCAAGCTTCCGGTGAAAATCGTCCCCCAACGATGACCATCGAAATACCATGTAACCATGGTGCAAAAATGCCATAAGCTGTTCCCGTTACCCAACCTGGGTCAGCTGTACACCAATAAATATCATCATCTTTTAAATCTAAAACCCATTTAGCACTTTGATATTGTTGAATCATTGCATTGTGTACATGTAAAACCCCTTTTGGTTTACCAGTTGAACCAGACGTATAATGTAGAACAGCCCCATCTTCTAGCGTTACCCACTCTACTGAGAATTGATCCGAAGCTTGCTCCATTAATCGATTAAAATCAAAAATTTGTTCTGTTTCTTCGATTTCTTCTCCTACTACAAAAATCTTTTTCAAATGTGGTAGTCGATCAACTGGAACACGCGGTAACAACTCTGGTGTCGTTACTAAAACCGAAGCTTCACTATCATATAGACGATCATACACTGCTACTTCCATAAAAGCTTCAAATAAAGGTCCAACGATAACACCTTTTTTAATCGCCCCAAGTAAAGCAATATAAAGCTCTGGTGTGCGTGGCATGAAAATAAATAAGCGATCCCCTTTTTTCAAATCTGCGTAATTTGAAAATACATTTGCTGCTCGATTAGATAACTTTTTCATTTCCCCAAATGAATAGGCTTCTTTTCGATGTGCATCTTCATAATATAAAGCAATACGATTTTCTTTTTCTGAATCAGCATGGCGGTCGATTGCTTCATGCGCCAAATTGACAAGACTTGTTGTGCTCCATGAAAAAACTTCATTCACTTTCTCCCAATTGAATGTGGCTTTTTCTTTGTCATAATCTACAAGATTAAAATCACCCTTCGTTGCTACTAGTGGTTCAATTCTCATATTTTAACCCCCTTGTTCGATTAATACTATTTTATTATATAACAGATAAAACTGTATTATAATAGAATATATAAAATTGACTGAATAATTCGAAAAAATAAGGATTTTTCGAATTTAAATAGCAAATTTCAGTTAAAATTATACTTTTAGAACGAATATCCTTTTTTGTACACATTTTCGCACTAATCTATCATTTCTTCTCATTTACGTTATTTTTTTCTTTTCACATGATGTATAATAAAAAACAAACGTATCGAAAAGGAGCGGTGGACATTGGAACATATTCGTACATTTTATTCTGAAATCATCGATACCTCGCGTGGCCCAGTCATAGTAGAAGGCCCTGTATTACCTGAAAATTTAGAAAAAATGACATTTCATGAAGATTTAGCTGCATTTCGTCCAGCACCACAACAATTTAAAGCTATTTTGGGCATCTCAAAGCTACCCGAAGGTCGTATCATTGTGTGCAGACAAGATCAGCTAGTCGTCGGTTATACAACATTCGTCTATCCAGACCCACTTGAACGATGGGCTGAAGGCAATATGGAAAATTTAATTGAGCTAGGTGCAATCGAAGTGATTAATGACTTCAGAGGTAATGGTTTAGGAAAAGCAATGCTACGTGTTTCAATGTTAGATGATGCGATGGAAGACTATATTATCATTACAACTGAATATTATTGGCATTGGGATTTAAAGAGAACGGGGTTAAATGTATGGGATTATCGCAAAGTTATGGAGAAAATGATGAATGAAGGCGGACTAGAATATTATGCAACAGACGATCCTGAAATTTCTGCTCATCCTGCAAACTGTCTTATGGCACGTATTGGTAGTCGAGTAGACCGTGCAAGTATTGAAAAATTTGATCGTTTACGTTTTTCAAATCGTTTGATGTATTAAGTAAAGGAGGGCATCATCATGATTGTTGAAAGAATTATGACAAAAGATGTTTTTACGCTTACACCTGAGCATACCTTACAAGATGCTAACCAATTAATGCATGAAAAAAAGATTCGACATTTACCAATTATTAATACAGAGAAACAACTTGTTGGCTTAGTTGCACAACGCGATATTAAAAATACAATTACACATTTATTGAATCAAGATGAAGAAAAAAAGATTCTTCAAACACCTATTTCAGAAATTATGACTAGACACCCTTTAGTTGGACATCCACTCGATTTTGTCGAAGAAGTTGCCCTTCTATTTTATGAACACAAAATTGGTTGTTTACCGATTATTAGTCATAAAAAGTTAGTTGGAATCTTAACAGATAGTGATTTACTTTATAATTACATTGAATTGACAGGTGCGACAAAACCAAGTTCACGAATTGATATACGAATTAAAGATGAGGCAGGGATTTTACATGAAATTACTAGCGTGATTGCACAATATAATGCAAATATTTTAAGTATCTTACTACACCCAGATATTTCCCCTAATCATCAGGTAATCTCGATTCGTGTAAAAAGCATGAATCCTGTTCCAATCATTCGTGCATTACGTAAGGAAGGATTTGATGTGTTATGGCCAAATACACTAGGAATGGACCTTTAGAACAAGATGCAGTCTTTATTTATTCACCAGAGCAACTTGATTATAAATTTTCAGAAACACATCCTTTTAATCAAAAACGTCTTCAATTAACAATGGATTTACTAAAGCAGATTAATGCACTTCAACCCGAACAAATCAAAACAGCTCGTGTTGCTACGGATGAAGAATTGTTGCTCGGTCATGATGCTGCTTATATTGATATTGTCAAAAGAGCAGGTCATGGTGAATTGCGTAATGGTGAGGGCGAAGTTTACGGAATTGGTACAGAAGATACACCTATTTTTAAAAATATGCATGAAGCAAGTGCCATGTTTGTAGGTGGTACGCTTACAGCTTGTGATTATGTGATGCAAGGCAAAACAAATCATGCACTCAACCTTGGTGGCGGATTACATCATGGTTTTCATGGGAAAGCTTCTGGTTTTTGTATTTATAATGATAGTACAGTTGCCATCAAATATATGCAAAAAAAATATGATGCACGCGTACTTTACATAGATACAGATGCGCATCACGGGGATGGTGTACAATGGAGCTTTTACGATGATCCGAATGTATGTACACTATCTATTCATGAAACAGGACGATATCTATTTCCTGGAACGGGTGCGGTAACAGAACGTGGGAATGGTGAAGGGTATGGCACTTCCTTTAATATTCCGCTCGATGCTTTTACAGAAGATGGCTCTTTTTTAGAAGTCTATGAAACAGCCATTCGAGAAGTCATTGCACACTTTAAACCGGATGTTATTTTGACTCAAAATGGTGCAGATGCACATTATTTTGATCCACTTACGCATCTTTACAGTACAATTAAAACATATGAAGTCATACCAAAAATCGCCCATGAACTAGCTCATGAATTTTGTGAAGGGCGCTGGATTGCAGTTGGCGGTGGTGGCTATGATATTTGGCGCGTTGTTCCACGCGCATGGTCAATGGTATGGCTTGCGATGACGAATCAACAAGTTCCAACAGGCGCTATTCCACAAGAATGGTTAGACAATTGGCAAAAAGAAGCACCTGTTACACTCATACCCACATGGGAAGATCCTGAAGATTTATATGAACCAATCCCACGTAAAGAAGAAATTACAGAAAAAAATCAGCAAACACTTGAAAAAGCGTTATACATGATTCGCCAAAATTAAAAGACAGGGATCACAAGTATTTGTGATTCCTGTCTTTTATATTTTACGCTTTTGTTGAATTTCGCTCTTCCATACGGTGTGGTAGAACAACTTGTAATTGTTCTGTCTGTTCTTTGTTCATAATTTTTGTAAGTAAACGCATCGATACAGCACCGATATCATACAGTGGTAAGACCATACTTGTGAGTTGTGGACGTACCATACGTGCTAATTTTGAGTTTTCAAAACTAATCACTTCAATATCGTCTGGTACAGACTTACCAGCATCTTGTGCTGCATGAATAATGCCAATCGCTAACTCATCACTACCTGTAAAATAAGCTGTTGGTGGGTCTGCTAATTCATTTGCATGCACAAAGTCTTCCATCCCACTATCATAAGAATCTTCTGCTGCTAATACAAGATTTTCATCCAGTGCAATACTTGCTTCTTCTAATGCTTTTTGATATCCTACAAACTTATGCTCTTTATTAATTGTTGAAGTGAATGGTCCCGATACGAAGGCAATACGCTTATGACCATTATCAATCAATTTTTTCACTGCTTCATATGCTGCCTGTACATAATCGATATTCACAGCTGGAATCTGCTTAGAATCTTCAACAGAACCGGCTAAAACGATTGGTGATGGTGAATGACTCATTTTGTCTAGAATGGCTTCTGATACATTTTCACTCATCATCACAATCCCATCTACTTGCTTTCCGTACATTGTATCCAATAATTCAATTTCTTTTGCTTCGTTTTGATCAGAATTGGATAAGATAATATTATAACGATACATCGTTGCAATATCCTCAATTCCGCGTGCTAACTCTGCATAGAATACATTTGAAATATCAGGAATAATAACGCCCACTGTTGTCGTTTTCTTACTTGCTAAGCCACGTGCAACGGCATTTGGACGATATTCTAAACGATCAATTACTTCTAATACTTTTTTTCTAGTTGTAGGTTTTACATTGGGATTCCCATTGACTACCCTAGATACCGTTGCCATCGAAACATTTGCTTCACGTGCAACATCATAAATTGTTACGGTCACCGATGACCCTCCTTTTTCGAACTACTTCTAATCATAATATATTGTGTCAACGATTTTCAACAGCTAGTCAAGCAAAAAAGTGACGATTCAAAGGATTTCGAATCGCCACTTACAAATTATGCTTTAATATCGTGTGTTTTCATGAATGTTTGCAATGTATCATAGAATGCATCGAATGTTTCAAAGTCCATTTGTTGTTGCGAATCTGATAGCGCTACTGCTGGATCTGGGTGTACTTCGGCCATCACACCGTCTGCACCAATTGCAATTGCTGCTTTCGCACATGGTAATAATAAATCACGACGACCTGTAGAATGTGTAACATCTACAAATACAGGTAAATGTGTTTCTTGTTTTAAAATTGGAACAGCTGAAATATCTAATGTATTACGTGTTGCTTTTTCGTAAGTACGAATACCACGTTCACATAAAATAATTTGCTCATTCCCTTTTGACATAATGTATTCTGCTGCATGGATGAACTCATCAATTGTTGCTGCTAAACCGCGTTTTAATAAAACTGGCTTATTCGTTTGTCCTGCTGCTTTTAATAATTCAAAGTTTTGCATATTACGTGCACCAATTTGAATAACATCTACATAGTCTAATGCTTCTTCTAAATGTGTTGGCGTAACAATTTCAGATACAATACCTAGACCGTATTTTTGACCAACTTCTTTTAGAATTTTTAACCCCTCTAATCCAAGTCCTTGGAAATCGTATGGTGATGTTCTTGGTTTGTATGCACCACCGCGCATTAATTTCAAACCTTTTTTCGCAATTTCTGCACCGACTGCATCCACTTGTTCGTAAGATTCTACTGCACATGGACCGAATACAAATGATGGCGCTCCTGTACCAATGGGTTCTCCATTCACATTAACGATTGTATCTTCTTTTTTACGTTTACGAGATACAAGTAATTCTTTTTTCGTATTCGTTTGCTGTAAATCTAATGCTTGTTTGAAAATTTCTTTAAATATATGACTAACCGCACCTTCTGTTAGCGGTCCTTGATTATTTTCTTTAATTAAATCGAGCATGTGACGTTCACGTAAAGGATCAAATCGGTTAACACCTTGCTTTTCCTTTGCTTTACCAATCTCTTCAACTAGCTCTGCACGCTTGTTAATCAAGTTTAAAATCTCTAAGTTGATTTCGTCTACTTGATTTCTTAAGTTCTCTAAAATTTCATGACTCATAACCGTTCTCCTCTCTCCTTACGTATCTAGTACTTCCAGCCCACTGAAATGTATGATACATTTTATGATATACATGTATTATAAGCAATCCATTCTTAAAAGTCACGAACTTTTTCTTTAACGCTTCAACGCGAAAAAGTAAAAAGGTTTTATTTCACAAAATTTCGCAATAATCGAGCAAAGGATGTGTAAACAAAAATGACAGAAAAATTATTCGCACTAGACATCGGAACGCGTTCGGTTGTCGGTATTATATTAGAGCAGATTGATGAAGGTTATCATGTTGTCGATTTGATTTCTAAAGAGCATAAAGAGCGCGCAATGGTTGATGGACAAATACATAATGTTGTCTATGTTGCAAATGTCATTTCACAAGTGAAAGCAGAATTAGAAGAAAGGCATGGTCCTCTTACGAAAGTATCTGTCGCTGCTGCAGGTCGTTCTTTAAAAACAGAACAAGCAAGCTCTAAGCTATCCATTCAACATCGTCCTGCACTAACAGAAACGGATATAGACCGACTTGAATTAGCTGCTGTACAAGAAGCACAAGCAAAATTGCTAGAACATAAGGAAGATTTAAAAGGGAGCCATTATTATTGTGTTGGCTACTCGGTTCTTTATTATCGTTTAGATGGCGAGGAAATCGGTAGCTTAATCGATCAACAAGGTACAGAAGCTTCCATCGAAGTCATCGCCACATTTTTACCACGTGTAGTGGTTGAATCACTGATTGCTGCTTTAAAACGTGCAAATTTAGAGATGGATGGATTAACTTTAGAGCCGATTGCGGCAATTAATGCACTCATTCCCCCTTCGATGCGACGTTTAAATGTTGCACTCGTTGATATAGGTGCTGGAACGTCCGATATTGCCATTACAGATCAAAGTACAGTTATAGCTTACGGAATGGTTCCAACAGCTGGAGATGAGATTACAGAGGCTTTAAGTGATTATTACTTATTAGACTTCCCTGTTGCTGAAACTGTAAAAAGAGAACTATCTGTTTCAGAACATGTTACGATTACAGATATTTTAGGTTTTGAACAACAAATCCATTCAACTGAAGTAATTTCACATATTCAGGGAGCCATTCAACATCTCTCGACGAATATTGCCCAGGAAATAAAACGTCTCAACTCTGGTCAGTCACCAAAAGCTGTTTTATTAATTGGTGGCGGTAGTTTAACACCAAATATTACAAAAGAAATTAGTCTAGCGCTTGATTTACCTGACCAACGTGTAGCGGTACGTGATTTAAATGCCATTCAAAATTTAACACGAGAAAACCACATTCCAGCTACTCCAGAGTTAGTGACACCAATCGGTATTGCGATTGCTGCACAAAATACACCCATTAAATACATGTCACTTACTGTCAACGAGCAAGTTGTGCGTCTTTTTGAATTAAAAGAAATGACTGTAACAGACGCGCTACTTGCTGCAAATATTGTTGCTTCCAAACTATATGGTAAACCAGGTTTTGCGATGTCGGTTCAATTAAATGGACAGACAATTCATATACCTGGCAATCTAGGAAGTCCAACACGTATTTTAATTAACGGAGAAGAAGCATCTATGAAGGCAACGATTGAAAATGGTGACTTTATTGAATTGATTGAAGGTCAAGATGGTAAACCTGCAACTGCAACTATTGCTGATTTATTAGATGAAGCATCTAATAAAGTTATTAAGGTTAATGATCAAACCTATACCATTTCTCCTGTAATTCTTGTGAATGGCGTTCCAGCAAAGATGGAAACGGCTTTACAAGAAGGCGATGTCATTTTTGTTTCAACAGATACAACGGTAGAAGAAGCGTTACAACAGTTTGGTTTTGGACATAGCGCTCATTACAATGAACCAACTTATTATTACTTAAATGACCAAAAACTTAACATGACTGCTTTTCAAGCTCAACTAACTGTAAATGGTTTAACTGTACAAGGACATCATATTTTACAAGATGGTGACCATATCCTATTACAAGAAGCAATCAAACCTACAGTAGAAGGTTTTACAAAGCAATTAAATATGACTTTACTCGATCAATGCCAACTTACATTCCAACATGAGGAAATTGTCTTACAAAGACCGCTATATAATATCTATGTGAATGGACAAGAATGTTCACTCGATACGATCTTATCAATTGGAGATCGTATTCAATTCGTTCAAATCGAATATAGTCAATGGACGTTCCAAGACGTTTTTAAATATACGAATTGGTCGTTACCACGTGATTTCAAAGGAATGTTTGAGCTACTTAGAAATGGTGAAAAAGCTCAATTTGATGCACCTATTTTTGGTGGAGATACGCTTACTCTACAATTAATTCCAACAACACTCGTTTAAAATTGGAGAAGGATTCATAACAAAAAAGTAGCAGAGACAAAACATTTCATTCTCCTTTTTTATCGTTCGCAACGAAAAGCCGGAATCGCATTACAGTGCGATTCCGGCTTTTCTTATGCCCATATGAGATCATGTTTTTTACACTTATGTCTCAACCACTTTTTTCATAATTAGATATAGCCATATTTCATACGTATAACCTAATATGCTTTTAAATTAGTGTTTGTCTTTTTCTGTTTTTTCATATTCATGAATTGTATTCTCAACAGTTTCCATGAATTCCATTTGATCTTCACCATCTGCAAATGCCGTTCCATCATCTAAAGGTGGTGTAACATTGTTACCTTTTAATGATTTTACTTTATTTACAACTGGCGCTGCTTGTTCCTGTACTTTTTTTACGACAGGTGCAGCTTGCTCTTGCACTTTTTTCGTTAATTCTGAGGATTTTTGTTTTGCTTGTGAAGTGATGTCAGAGCTTTTCACTTTCACGTCATTACGTAAATCTTTACCAGATTTTGGTGCTAAAAATAATGCTGCTGCTGCTCCAATTACACCACCGACGAATGCGCCAATCACAAAATCTTTACTACTCGTACACGATGAGTTATCTTCATAAAGTGCATCTTGTTTTGATACGTATGTTTCGGGTAAATAAAGCGACTGTCCTGTATTTTCTAATTGTTCACGGACTTCACTATAGTTTAATTTTGATCCTGACATGCAAGTTCCTCCTCTATCTAATTAACAACTTTATTTTTCTTCATTTTGTTACGTAGACTTAAAATGGTTGTACCCCATTGTACCACATTCGCAATTTGATCGCGATTTTGGTCAACACTTGTATTAATTGTAGATGTAACATTTTGTACAGTATTGTTTAAACCAGATACAGAATCACCAAATCCTTTTACTGCACCAACTAATGAGTTCAGTTGTTCTGACTTATGTTGAATATCTGCTGCAAGTGCATTTGTTGTATGAAGTAATACTTCTGTCTCCTTTGTGATGCCTTGCACCTGACCTTCAATACCTTCCATTGTTTTTGCAACACTAGTTAATGTTCTTTTCACAGAACTTAGTGTTACAGCTAAGCTGATACATAGCACTAATACGGCGATCGCAAAAATAAGTGCTGCGATGTAGAGAATGCTAATCATGTTTTTCCCCTCCTACATGGTAATACTACTCAAATTTCCACAATTTTACGTTACCTAAACATTGTGTGATATCTATATTCTACTATTTTTCTCTAAATCCTTCCAACAATATCATTATCGTAAGCAAATATTCTTTTAAAAAATTTAATACAAAAGAAAAGGAGAGGCTGGAATAACTCCATACCTCTCCTAATTTACACCAATACTTCTTCGAATGCTTTTTGGAATTTACCAATGTCGCCTGCACCCATAAATAAAAATACAGCTTCTTCATGTGCTTTTAAATCTTCAATGTTTTCTGTACGTAATACGTGGCTTCCTGGAATTAATGCTGCTAAGTCCTCAATCGTTAATTCTCCCGCATTTTCACGTGCAGAACCGAAAATATCACATAAGTAAACACAATCTGCTCCACTTAAACTTTCAGCAAAGTTCTCTAAAAACGCTTTGGTACGTGAGAATGTGTGCGGTTGGAATACTGCTACCACTTCACGATTTGGATATTTTTGACGTGCTGACTGAATCGTTGCACGAATTTCTGTTGGATGATGTGCATAATCATCAATTAATATTTGCTCGCCTTTGATTGTTTCAGAAAAACGACGCTTTACACCATGATATGTGTTTAATTGCTCTTGAATCATTGTAGCTGGAATACCTTCATACTCACATAGAGAGATAACAGCTAATGTATTTAAAACATTGTGATCTCCGAATAATGGAATATGAAATTGACTATAAAACTCATTACGAACGAATACATCAAATGTCGTACCTGTCGTATCTTTTTCAAGATTGCGTGCTTCAAAGTCATTTTCAGAGCCAAAGCCATAATAAACAACTGGAACATTTGCTTGAATACGTTGTAAGTTTTCATCGTCACCACATGCAATGATGGCTTTTTTTACTTGTAGTGCCATCTCTTGGAATGCATTAAATACATCGTCAATACTTGTATAATAATCTGGATGGTCAAAATCAATATTTAACATAACCGCATAATCTGGGTGGTATGCTAAGAAATGACGACGATATTCACACGCTTCCATTACGAAGTTTTTTGCATCTACTGCTCCTCGTCCTGTACCATCACCAATTAAATAAGATGTCGGTTCATTACCTGCTAGTACATGTGCCATCAAACCTGTTGTAGATGTTTTACCATGTGCGCCTGTAATTGCTACAGATGTATATTTTTCAAGATAATTCCCTAAAAATTCATGGTAACGAATGACCTCGACACCTAATTCTTTTGCACGCACAAGTTCTACGTGATCATCTGGAAAAGCATTTCCTGCAATGACGGTCATACCTTCTTCAATGTTATTCGCATCGAAAGGTAACACACGAATACCACGTTCATGTAGTGGCTCCTCAGTGAAGAAATGTTTTTCTATATCAGATCCTTGTACCTTCTCACCAGAATCAAATAAAATTTGTGCTAATGAACTCATACCAGAACCTTTAATTCCAGTAAAATGATATAATGTCATGTTGAAACCTCCTGAGAGTCTGTTTTTCACTCTCTTTTTTTCATCGTTCTTAATTGTTATTTAGAGTAATAGATTCATTGATTTTTCAAAACATCTAATATTATAGCACGAAACGAATCATTTCAAAAACTTCCGTTCATTTTACTTCCTTATACCTATATTTCGCGAAACTTTTCAACATATAAGAGTGATTTTCGTATTACTGTTGGAAGATTGAATCGACTTGGTCTGGTGTTAAAAATACTTCACGTGGTTTCGTTCCTTTTGCTTCTGACACAAAACCGTGAGCATCCATCATTTCTACTAATCGTGCTGCTCGATTATAACCAATGCGATATTTACGTTGTAAAGATGAGATGGATACACTACCTTCTTCTGCAACTGAACGGCAGACTTCCTCAAATAGTTCATCTTGCTCTTCTGCCTGTTCTACTTTTTGAACAAGCTCCTCTGGTGCGAAAGCATAATTTGGTTTACCTAATGAACGAATATATGCTGTAATTTGTTCAATTTCCTCATCTGTTACAAACGTTCCTTGTAAACGAACCGTATCTGATTTACCATACCCTAAATACAATAAATCACCGCGTCCTAAAAGACGTTCTGCCCCTTGTGAGTCAATAATTGTACGTGAATCAATTTGAGATGATACAGAGAATGCTATACGTGTTGGGATATTCGATTTAATTAATCCTGTAATGACATCAACAGATGGTCTTTGTGTAGCAAGTACTAAATGAATTCCGCATGCACGTGCTTTTTGTGCAATACGACAAATCGATTCTTCTACTTCTGCTGGAGCCATCATCATTAAGTCTGCTAACTCATCAATTACTATAACAAGATACGGCATTTTTAATGAGAATCTTCTTTGTTCTTCAATGATTTCATTATAGCGTGTAATATGACGAACCTTCATATGATGGAATAATTGATAACGACGTTCCATTTCATCTACTGCCCATTTTAATGCGGCTGTCGCTGCTTTTACATCTGTAATTACAGGACTTACTAAATGCGGTAGTTCATCGTATACAGCTAACTCAACAATTTTTGGATCAATTAACATCAACTTGACATCTTGCGGACTCGCCTTCATTAACAAGCTAATTAAAATGGAATTAATACAGACGGACTTACCTGAACCCGTTGCTCCAGCAATTAATCCATGTGGCATTTCACTTAAATCAAATGTTACAGGTTGACCTGTAATATCGAGTCCTAAAGCTACTTCTAAATCTTTGTTAGAATCTCTAAAACTGTTATTACCCACAATTTCTGATAGTCTAACTGGTCTTGCTTTTGCATTCGGTATTTCAATACCAATTGAACGTTTCCCTGGAATTGGTGCTTCAATTCGAATATCACGTGCAGCAAGTGCTAACTTTAGATTATCCGAAAGATTTTTAATTTTACTTATTTTCACGCCATGACCAACTGTAATTTCAAATTGTGTAACAGTTGGACCTTGTACGATATTTTCAATTTCTGCTGGAACATTAAATTCTGACAATACCTCAACTAATAACTGCCCCTGTTCTTCCATCCATTCTACATCAGCTTGTTGGAATTCTGGTTCACGTAACAGCTGCAATGTTTCATCATAAACTTGCCATTCGATCTTTTCTTGTACTTCTTCAGCTACTACTGCTTCAATTGTACTTGGTAATGGTATCTCTTCTAAAGCTTTGGTGGGTGAAACCTCATCTTCTACTTTTACTGACTCTTCTGTAGTTCGCTTTACTGACGGTACAGCGTAACGATTTGTAGGTGCTTTGGAATCTTTCCAGCTTGGTAGAATGATTTCCTTCGCCTGTGCTTGTTGTAACTTTTCTTTATCTGATTTCAACATAACCACATTAATCGGTGTCTTACTTCTTTCTCTTACTGGGGGTTCTATTGGCGTCTGAGCTGTTACTTGTTCTGATCCGAGTTCTTCTACTTCTTCTCGCTCTGGCACTTGCTCTTGTACGAGTTCTTCTACTTCTTCTCGCTCTGGCACTTGCTCTTGTACGAGTTCTTGTACTTCAGCTGTTGCTAACTCGATCGTTTCTTTCTCTTGAACTAGCAATGCTACTTCTGCTTCTTCCACTACTTGTTCAGAAGGTGAGATTATCTCAACAACTTCATTTGTTGTAGTGACTTTTGCGACTTCATCTTTTTGAACCGTTTTAGGTTGCTCATGCACTACTGGTTCCAATTTTGGCAATGTCACTAATATTTCATCCTGTTTTTTTATCGTTAAAGATGTTGGTTTTTGTTCTGTAGGCTTTGGCGTAGTTGGAACAGATACACGACTCGCTTCTAATCTTTCTTCTCTACGCACACGATTTTGCACTAATTGATCTGCCAAAGTACCACGATTTTTCTTACGCTCTGCTTGTAATCGCTCCTGTACCTTTCGCTCATACGGCGTAAGTGTCGATGGCTTTTTAAATCCAAACACTGGTGATGGTACATCACTTGGTACAAACCGTTTTTTCGGTTGTACCGCTGGCTCGATTGGCACTGGTGTTTTATTTAATTGTGGTTTCATTGCTGGTTCGTCTTTTATCTCCACTTTTGTAGTAGGCGTACTTGATTTTTTAAACGGATTATAATGTTCACGTGACATACCATGTGCAACGTGTTGCGAATTACCTGGCGCTGTAAAAGGTGAGTAATGCTCTTTTGAACTTACTGGCGTTGTACCTCTATTTAAACGTAATGGCTTAGACTCAACTGCAGGTTGTTTGGTTAATTGATTCACTTCATTTGAATGAGTAGAAGAATCCGTAACAACATCGTCTATTAATGGGAATCGAAAATTACCTTTAGATATTTTTGGCTGTTCTTCTCGCTGTTGTTCTTCATAGACTTCATCAGAAAAATCTTCTTCTGCTTCTTCATATGTATTTCGATCATACATCTTTTGTCCATCTTCATCTGTTACTTTATTAAAAAGGTTTTTAAACCATTTCATATCCAATCAACTCATTTCCAAATAATTGACTTTATTTTATCAGTTATAAAGCAGATGGTGCAACGCTGACACGGAATTTAAACATCTTTTTTCCCAATAAAGTAATCTTTTTTGTAATTTTCATCTTTTTTCGGAAGAAAATCGCATGTTCAGACAAAAATTTTTATATACAAAAAGAGATTACACATGTGCATAATCCCTCTTTTTTCACTTTATGCTTTAAAAGCAGTACCTACTTGTGCGCTGTCTTCTAAAACTAAAATTCCTTTTACTTGTGGGGCATTTGGAATTGCTAATTCACGAGCCGAACAAAGCATACCAAACGAATCAACACCACGTAGTGCAGATTCTTTAATTACCATACCTGATGGCATCACTGCACCGACTTTTGCGACAACAACTTTTTGGTTTTGTGCAACATTTGGTGCGCCGCATACGATTTGAAGTGGTTCTGCTTCCCCTACATCTACTTTTGTAATGTGTAATTTATCAGCGTTTGGATGTTTTTCAATTTCAAGAATATGACCAACAACGAATTTTGGTGAAAAATCAACATGTAAATCAATTTGTACATCTGCTTCTGTTAGTGCTTTTTCCAGTGATTGTACAAACTCTTTTGTAATATCGACATTCCCTACAACACCGTCTAAATCCATTTTTTCACTCGCATTAAATAAGTTGAAGCCCTTCACTTCTGAAGTAGCCTCTTCTGTTAAAACTGCGACGTCACCGCGACGTTCCACAATTGTTTTTACAGCTGGCTCTGTTGATAGTTCTACTAGTAACACGTCACCGACATGTTCTTTATTATATGATGCGATCATTGCTTATTCTTTCTCCTTTTTCACACTGTTTTTCGCCATAATGAATATTGGCTCTAATTTTTGGTTTTCGTAAATGAATGATAATGATGTGATGGGCACAGCACCTACTGAGAAGAAGTGCATCGTCATCTGTGCTAAAACATCATATCCTTCTTTATTTCGTATGTCTCCAATAATGAGTACATCTTGATGTGGTACAGAAACAGTCATATCACCTTCAACTTTATTCGCCATCTCTTGTAGGAAAGCTTCGTTTAAAATACGGCTTGCATCATATCCATCATTATGATTCAAGAAGTAAAATACATTGCCAGCGACTTCATCTTGTTTGACATCCGTTTTTAAAGAACGTACTTGAAAACGCGCCATTTCTTTTACTTGTGTCTCTGTTAAATTTAATTGACCGAGCATACTCTCATCAATTAGACGATACGTATTTCCTAAATCAAGCGCAAAAAAAATCGTCGTTTCAGCCGTATGCTTTTCTGTAATGAAAGGAATGCCGTCTTTTGTTTTTTTCGGGAATGAACCAGAGCGAATGGCTGGATAAATCGTAATATTTTGCCCAAATCCCTCTGCCTGTTCACGTAACATCGCTTCGAAAGTTTGTTCAATAATATATACGACCTCGTCAATCGCAGCTTCTTGACGTTGTTCGTACTTATTCAGTACATCGCCAAGCATTAAGTCCATACCTTTTTGTAACGCTCGATGTTCAATGCGTAGTTTATTCGTCTTCCCATCTAATTCCCACGCATACGTATCTTCACCTAAACGTTCTTTCAACGCTTGAATTAATTCAGGTGCTTTCATGTCATCACTCCATTATTGTGCAAGAAGAAATTCTTCAATTTCTTGTTGTGTTTTACGATCTTTTGATACAAAGCGACCTGTTTCTTGACCATCTTTGTAAGCGATAAAACTTGGAATACCGAAAATATCAAGTTCGATACATAAATCGATAAACTGATCACGATCTACTAATACAAATTCAAAATCGTTAAATTTTGTTTCCAAAGCTGGCATAAAGGGCTCAATAAAACGACAGTCTGGACACCAGTCTGCTGAAAATACAAAGACCGTTTTGCCTTGTGCTTTGATTGTTTCAAATTGCTCTACACTTTGTAATGTTTTCATTTTTCTAACCTCCGTATCAAATATAGGACTTCCTCATTCTAACTGTACCATCTATTCCTTTGCAACTCTACTGTTTCGACCAATAACGATACTGTCCTACTAACATTTCCACAATTGGTTCAAACATCTGTGCACGATCAATTAATCCATCTGTAAATACACCAATCGCACCTGCGTGTTGTCTCGTATCTTGTTCTTTTGTGTAACGGTCCATAATGGGTCCAAGCTCTTCGCCTGCGATTAATGCTTGAACGATTTCAAGTGGAAGCGGAATTTGCGCACCTGCTGCTGTATAAGTACGTTCCTTTGTTGCAAGAGCTGCCCAATTACATAAGTAGAGCTCTTTACCAATCCACTTCACACCGCCTTCTAAACCAAAGGCAAGGTCTGCTCTTGATGTCTGTAACGTCTGCTTTGCTCGATTAATCGCACCAAGACGCGTTTCTTCATCTGAAAAAGGTTGTGCGCTTACACCTGAGTCTACATCATAGCCAGTGATACTTGAAATTTCGATGAGTGTACGATTGACTACTGTTTCCACTGCTTTTAGTTTTGCTTTATTTTTTGTTCCTACTGCGATCTTCACATTCACCACTCCTGCATCTTTCATGTAACTTAAAGAAATGAAAGAAGAAATCGCAACCGTTCACGACTTCTTCTTTCAAAGTTATTTAACCATTTTGTTGAATTGTTTCCCATGTTGTGCGGTCTGCATTACGTACAAGTGTCACGATTAATTCTTTTGCTGCATCAATATCGTCTGTATGAATAATTGAGGCATGTGTATGAATATAACGTGAACAAATACCAATAACAGAAGACGGTACACCATTATTTGAGATGTGTACATTTCCAGCATCTGTACCACCTGGTGATACAAAATATTGATATGGAATATTGTTTGATTCTGCTGTATCTAAAATATATTCACGCATACCTTTATGTGTCACCATCGTACGATCAAAAATACGTAATAATGCCCCTTTACCTAACTGACCAAATTGATTACGGTCACCTGTTACATCATTTGCTGGACTTGCATCAAGCGCAAAGAATAAATCTGGTTTAATCATATTAGCAGAAACTTTTGCACCGCGAAGCCCTACTTCTTCCATTACATTCGCGCCTGAATATAATGTATTCGGTAATTTTTCATCTTTTACTTCTTTTAGAAGTTCAATTGCTAAACCACAGCCATAGCGATTATCCCACGCTTTTGCCATGATTTTTTTTGGATTTGCCATTTGAACAAATTGACTTGTTGGAATAATCGATTGACCTGGTTTAATACCCATCGACATTGCATCATCTTTATCATCTGCACCGACATCAATTAACATATTTTTAATTTCTGTCGGTTTTTTTGCCATCTCAGGTGTTAACAAATGTGGTGGTACCGAACTAATAACACCCGGAATCACACCTTGGTCGCCGTAAATATCAACGCGCTGTGCAAGCATCACTTGATTTGACCAACCACCTAATGGTTGGAAACGAATCATACCGTTATCTGTAATTTGTGTTACCATGAACGCTACTTCATCCATATGTCCTGCTACTAAAATACGTGGCCCGTTCTCGTCACCCTTTTTTAATCCGAAAATCCCACCTAATTGATCTTGTACAATCTCATCAGCATACTTTGATAATTCCTCACGCATAAAAGCTCGAACTGCATGTTCATTACCAGGTGCACCTGGTAACTCTGTTAATGTTTTAAATAATTGTAATGTGTCTTGATTCAATGAAATAGCCCCCTTAATTACATAAGCAATACCCTTATTTTAATATTAATATTTCCAAAAAACCACTGATAGTTTCGAAAACCGTAATATTCGATACTGTTTTTAATACCATAATTCCCCTTATTTATGTTACACTAACAAAGAATAGAACTAATAAGGGGGTATTCAAATTATGAAAGCACGTGACTTTATAATTGGTGTTATTACAGGTGTAGCAGCTGCTTATGTCGTAAAAGAAGCGACGAAACGAGTGAATCCAAATCGCAATCCGAATGCCATTTTGGAAGAAATCAAGCAAGAGTTTAAAAAACAAGGACCAATCGATGGTTCGTGGATTTTCATGCAACCCGAAACATTCTATAAAGAAGATATTCCAATCTCTGTTTATAAGGGTGGAATTTCACGCATCGAAAATGGTGAAAGCGTAAACTTTGAATTTGCTGCTGATAGTAAGAGTGGCGTCATCGTTGACTTAGTACGCGTCGCATAATTTTTTATATGTAGCTGTTAGTCAACCTAACATTTTTACAAGGACACTCATGACTTCATGAGCGTCTTTTTTTATAACTAAAAAGAGAATGCGTAATTGCATTCTCACTTTAAAATTATTGAACTGGATTTTTCTCTGTCACAACAAGCTCGTCAATGACTTCCTTACCTGTTGGGTCCCATTTAATCAGACGCTTATGTGCATCATGGTAGAAGCTCACGAAGTAACCGTTCTCAAGAATTTCTGATACAAGCTCATCTTTTGCAAAAACAGATGTCATTGGATAATCATCATATGCCAGTACCCACAGTGGATTTTGATGTGCATGTGTTGGCATTAAATCAGCCATATGAATAATTGTCTCGCCATTTTGTGATAAACGAATAATTGCATGACCGTCACTATGTCCGCCTGTATGCACCATTTGAATACCTTCAGCGACATCTAATGTATCTTCGTACGTCTGTACTTGATGAACGATTGGCTCCCAGTTCTCTTTCCAATATGTGTTTTGTGACCGAATATTCGGATTACGCATCTCATCCCATTCTACTTGTGTTGTGTAGATTGTCGCATTTGGAAAAACTGGAACAAGTTTTTCACCTTCATATTTTGTTAAACCACATGCATGGTCAAAATGAAGATGTGTCATTAATACATAATCGATATCTGCAGGTGTTAAATTTAGTTTTGCTAAGTCTTCTTCAATATGTGATTGATCTGTTACACCGTAATTGCGTAGTTGTTTTTCTGTGAATTTGCCATTACCTACACCTGAATCAATTAAATAATTTTTACCATCATATTGGATTAAAATTGGATGTGTTGGTAATTCAATTTGATTTTTGTCATTCACAGGGTATTTTCTAGACCATAATGGTTTTGGCACTACCCCAAACATCGCCCCACCATCTAAAAATGTAACACCACCATTTAGCCACGTTAATGTCATATCATGAAATTTGTAAGAATCCATCTATTTATCCCCCTTGTTACGATTCGACTTCACTTCTATATTTTACCATAAAAAGCTCGAAAAAGTAATTATTTTCTTTTTTAAGTCGTGAAACCATCATTTTTCTTCGGGGAACGATAGCGTAAAAAGGCTTTTGCTTGAATGATAGACTTCTCAATACAGCGCTCAATTGCACAATCCTCTTGTATCTCTTTTACGAGTAGTTTCACTAACTTCGCCTGATTTTCTAGAATAACCTGTAATTCTGGTGTCATCTGAGAAAGTTCAATATTTTCTACTAAATAATATGTTTTAGTGCATAAATTTCTCATCAACATCTCATCATAGGCATGTTTCTCCATAATTTTACGTTTCCAAGCGTGTACATAATCTGTTAAAAAGCACGCCACAACAAAACGTTCTTTTCTTGTAAAGCGATCTAAAATCATTAAATACATTTCGGTTTTTTCAATTTCTTGAATACAAAAAATATTCACCGTATGAGAAAAAGTTTTAATATGATCGATGATGAGACATTCTTCTTGACTAATTAATAGTAACCAATGATTAAAAACTGCTGCCCATGTATCCACTTCTGAATGAGTCAGATTAAATGCCGGTTGTAAGTCGTGGTAGTCTTGTGAATACTGTTGGAATTCTTCGACCAATATAGGATCAATCATGAATAGACTATGCTCTACTGATAGTTCCCTATACATCACTAACGCCTCCAGTTCGTTAACAATCGCCTAAAAAAAATAGATAACGTATTCATCACGTTACCTATTTTCTGTGTATTTAATCTTTTTTTGTGATAAATTGTGCTTCAACGCGATAAATTGGCTGACCTTTTGCAGAGAATTTTTCTTCATACTCTGTCATGATATTATCGGCTGGGTTATCCGCATGTAAATCAAGTGATACAAGCTTCAACTTCATACCGTAGTCTGTCATGCTAATTAATGAGTACTCAAATAAACCACGATTATCTGTTTTAAAATGAATTTCACCATTATCTACTAATACCGCTTCGTATAATTTCAAGAACCCTTCATGCGTTAGACGACGTTTTGCATGACGAGATTTTGGCCATGGATCTGAGAAATTTAGGTATAAACGATCGACATCATTTTTTGAAAAATATTTTTCTAAATCTGCACCATTTACACGCAGTAGACGTAAATTCGATGGTGAACCTGCTTCTAGTGCTTTCTCACAAGCTTTCATCATAACGCTATCAAATAATTCAATACCGATATAATTCACCTCTGGATTAGCAAGTGCCATTCCTGTAACGAATTGTCCTTTACCTGTTCCTACTTCGATGTGTAGCGGATGGTCATTACCGAATAATTCATTCCAGCGTCCACGATAATTTTCTGGATTTTGTACAACTATTTCAGGATGCGCATCTAAAAATTGTGGCGCATTTGGATTATTTCTAAGTCTCAAGCGTATTTCCTCATTTCTTTTTTACTTATCATCTGTTCATTTTAAAGAAACTATTCATTTAGTCAAGTGTGTTCACTGCTAATTGCCATTCATGTGGCATAATTTCGTAGTGGATTGTTTCACCGTACACAGTTTTGTCAATAAATTCACCATCAACATGTCCATATACTTCACCGTGAATTGTCACGTCAAAAGAAGTTGCTTGCATCTGCTGTACTGCTTTAAACCGTGTATGTTTTCCAAAAAAGACAGTTCCAAAAATCAATAATAATTTCCACTTCGCAATATTATATACAATTGTTAGTTCAAGTAAATGATCATCTGCCTTGGATTGAGGTGAAATTTTCATTCCTCCACCAAAATAAGGTTGATTACTTACTACGACAAAATAACATGATGCGTAAGTTTTTTCATTGTTTATTGTAAGATCAAATGGTGTAAAACGGATTAGTTCTTGAAAAACAATCCAAGCATAAGCTACTTTACCGAGAGAGAACCGATTCAATAGCTTTTTCAACTTAGATTGATTCGTACGATATGTGACAAGTGCATCAAAGCCAAATCCACCATTATTAATAAAAAGAGACTGTTTCGTTCCTTTTATGAGTTTTCCTAAATCCATCGGAACGACTTCATGGCGCAAAAGAAATTGTTCAATCTGCTGTGCATTTTTAAACGTTGAATAAGCTCGACTAAAATCATTACCTGAACCGCCTTTTACCATACCGACAATTGCATGAGAATGGGCATGTGTACCTTCAACTACTTCATGCATCGTCCCATCCCCACCAATTGCAATAAATAATATTTTTCGCTTATCTACCACATACTTTTCAACAATCTCCGCTGCATGTCCTGTGTAAGCAGTTCTCTCTAGCGTAACAGGAACCGTTAATTCTTTCATAATTTTTTCGCATTGTTTTTTAGCACGACCATGCCCTGCTTGTTCATTCACAATAATGACAACTTCCATCGCTATTCCCCATCTGTAAACCATTCTGCACGCATAAATGACGTTGTTTGCATATGGTCTAGTAATAATTGTGCTGCTCTAAATTGCGTGTGTTTCATCGGTGAGCGATGATTTTTTAATTGCTCAAACCACTGGTCATAATGTCTTCGATCAATAAACTGCACTCCATACGAAGAACCTGGATAATCAATATATCCTCGTCTTGATAAAACAACTTTTTTAATACCTAGATGTAAATCATGGCGTTCAAAAAAGGGCTTTAAAAGACTTTCCATTCGATTCAAACCAATTAACGGATTGACAATATTTTTTGTTCGTTCACCAATTCGTTTCACCCAAAAGCGATCTGTGTTAATACCAGAGAATGTCGCACGTTCTTCCGCATCAATCACTTGAATACAGTAACAATCTGTTGGTGTCAAAATCAAAATACCCAGTTCTACAGGTGCTTTTTTCACAAGCAGAATTGGTTCATATAATACAAAGAAAGTATCTGGTAACTGTTGTAATAATTCTTTTAAAAATCCGTCTCTTTGATAGCGCGGATCAATATTTGATTTTTCACGCATCGTCGTACTCGCCCAGTTTAGTTGAAAACCAAACAACTGGTCCAAATACATGCGACGTAAATCTTGAATGGTCTGCGGACGGTACAATAGGTTCGGCTCAAAAGCAAAGCCAATATCTTTTTCCTCTTCTTGTTTTGGTTTTTCAAAAATTTCCTCTTCATGATCATCATATTCAAAATCTTGTTTTCGTTTTTTAAACGGATTTAATTTTTTGAAAAATTTTTTAGGTGCCGATTCATCATCTTCCCAAAGAATTTCTTCCTCTTCTTCCCATGTCTCTTCAAAAAGTGGTTTCGTTTCCCACTCTTTTTTCATGCGTTCCCACTTCGCCTGTTTCATTCGAATATATTGTGTTGGATAACGCGTCGCATCAACTTGATATCTCGAGATATAGTCTTGTAATTTAATAAGTTGTGCCATGTTGTTCTCTCCTTAACATTCATCCATTCATTTCTAAAAAAGAGATTGTCCTGCTATTTATTTCGGACAATCTCTCATATATTTACATCATAACTGCTGTTTTTACTTTTAATTCAAATGCTTGCTGTAGACGTCTCGTCCATTCACCTGGTAAGCCATCTGCAATGGGGCGACAATCTACTTCAATAATGGGTGTCACTTCGGAAGTAGTTGATGTAAGTAATAATTCATCCATTTCTAGAGCTTGTTCACAAGTCATCGCTTCTTCTACAACAGGTAGACCGATTTCTTCGCAGCATTGAATTAATACATGACGCGTAATGCCATTCAAAATATAATTATTGACCGGATGTGTATAAAGTACCCCATCTTTAATACCAAAAATATTCGAAGAAGAACCTTCTGTAATGACACCATTACGATGTAAAATCGCTTCATAGCAACCTTGCTCATGTGCTTTTTGCTTTGACAATACAGCGCCGAGTAAATTAAGTGATTTAATATCGCAACGTAACCAACGAATGTCCTCATCAAAAATTGCTCTAACACCACGTTGTAAATTTTGTAGAGGTCTATCACCTTGTTGCGTATATGCGACAAATGTTGGAGCTACATCACTCGGGAAAAAATGTGTACGACTTGCTACACCACGTGTAATTTGCATATACACATGCCCTTCTTCTAACTCATTTTCTTCAACTAAGTCATATAACATTTTGTGTAGTAAATCTTTTGTATAAGGAATAACGATTTGTAATTTTTCAGCGCATGTATAAAAACGGTCGATATGTTCTTTAATTGTGAACAACGAGCCATTATAAACTTTAATCACTTCATAAATTCCGTCACCAAACTGAAAACCGCGATCTTCTATGTGAATATGTGCATCTTCAGCTTGTATCATTTGATTATTTAATAAAATTGTACGCAAAACTTTCCACTTCCTCATTTCTGTCTTCTTAGTTATTATGACAAATAATTTGCTCTTGTGAAAGATATCTTATATTTTATTGTGTTATTTCTAGTCTAAAAGTTATTTTTATAAATCATTACCTTTTTAAATTTATGTAAAATATTCATATGTAAAAAATTACCTTATTCGTATTTTTAAATTTTTTTAATTAAAATAAATTTCAGTCCCAAATAAAATAGTTAAAAAATCAAAATAAAGCGAACTTTTCAGATATAAAACATAGTAATTGTTCGTTTAATTCTTGTAAAGCTATTGTAAAAAAAGCTTTTTCTATACTTTTTTATGGAAAAATAGTGCATAATCCGTTATAATATGATTGTCAGATAATACTGACGAAAAAACCGAAAAGGGAGATGTCTAAGGCAAAATAAATTTCGCCTACAGATCGCAATTTCTATCGTCCGCTAGTCTTGAGAATATAAGATGAAGGAGTGGTTCACCAATGAAACCAACAACTGATCGGATGCTTAACCGTATTAAAGATGTGTATAAATACATCCATGATAATGGAACTGTAACAACACAGGATTTAGTCGACGAATTCGGCATCACTCCTCGCACCATTCAAAGAGATTTGAATGTGTTAGCCTTTAATGACTTAGTTGAAAGTCCATCTAGAGGTAAATGGACAACGACGCGTAAAAAAGTGAAAATGACATCTTAGAAAGGTTACAATGAGTTTTATCTCACACTGACTCATTGTATTGAGAAGCCAACAAGCCCTAAGAATAACATGCTGAGGCCAACTTCTCATATTACTCAAATCAACTATAATGAACTTGTAAAAAAGAATGACCCTGCTGCGTCGCGAGGTCATTCTTTTTGTTTTAATTTTTCTATTTCTTCTGTTGTTAATTCTCTGTACTCGCCAAGCTCTAAATTTTCATCTAGTTCGAGTGGTCCCATCGATAAGCGCTTTAAGTATGTCACTGTTTTACCAACTGACTCGAACATACGCTTTACTTGATGAAACTTACCTTCTGAAATCTCGAGCTCAATTTCAGATTGTTCCCCAGCTTTTAAAATTTTTAGTTTTCCTGGTTTTGTATGATACCCATCTTCTAATGTCACGCCTTGTGAGAAAGCTTCAATATCAGCTTCGACTACTTCACCCTCAATTTGAGCATAATACACCTTTGGCACATGTTTTTTCGGAGACAAAAGATTATGTGATAATTGACCATCATTTGTAATGAGTAAAAAACCTTCTGTATCCTTATCTAAACGCCCAACAGGAAATGGTTTAAAATGTTGATGGAATGGATTTAATAAATCAATGACTGTTTGATCATACATATCTTCAGTTGCTGAAATAACGCCTGGTGGCTTGTTCATCATCAAGTAAATAAACTCTTGATAATGAACGCGCTCACCATAGACCATCACTTCTTGTTTTTCTGGATCGACATGTTTTGCTACATCTTTCGTAACAACACCATCTACTTTTACCGCTTGGCTTTTTAATAGTGCTTTCACTTCTTTACGAGAGCCAAAACCCATATTCGATAATAATTTATCTAAGCGCATATTTCCTCCTACATACCTAGTTTGCGTGCGATTTTCGTCACGCGACTACCTAATAATTTTTGTGCTAAACCGATACGCAGTGATAGATATCCATACACAGCTATACCTACAGAACCACAGACAATAATATAAATCATTGCTGTAAAGCGTGTTTCTACTTCAGGTAAAATGAATGATAACCCTTCGCGAGTTAGCCATACAATCAACGTCATAACCGCTGTTAAAATAACAATTAAAATAGAACGTCGAATGACCACTTGTGGTTTGTAATCTAATACTTTACTTAAAACAATTAAATTGATACCAATTGATACCATATAACCAATGGTTGTTGCTAAAATCGCACCATCTGCTTCTAACCATTGAATCATTGGGATGTTTATGGATAACTTCACTAAAATCCCTGTCAATAAACTTAAAATAATCCACTTTTGATAGTCAATTCCTTGTAACAATGCAGCCGTTACTTGGAAGAATGCGAATAAGATTGCTACTGGTGCATAATGAGCTAATACGCTCGCTCCCATTGCATCTGGTTCATATAACATCGTGTACACATCATACGATAAAATCGAAATACCTATGACTGCTGGAAGTGTAATAAATAATAGAATTTGATATGTCTTATCCACAGCATCAATCAATTCACCACGCTGTTTTTGCGTATAATAACGTGTAATTGTCGGTACGAGTGCCATTGAAAATCCCGTTGCTAACATAACAGGGATGATGACAATCTTATGTGTAGTAAAGTTCAACATGCCGAGAATATTATCTGAAATTTTCGCTAAACCAATACTCGACATCGCTTGGTTAAACGTGAACATATCAACTAATTGGAATAATGGGTTTGCAACCCCTACAAAAATGTAAGGAATCGAATACGTAATAACTTCTTTATAAATCTTTTTGTAGCTGAGTTCTCCGGACGGGATACTTTCAGCTAACTTCAAATCAAATTCCGGCTTCAATTTACGCCAGTAATAATATAAACATAATAAACCACCAATAGCTCCAATAAACGCTGAGAATACAGCGAATGATACTGCTGTTTGTGCCTGACCAGCAAACACATTCATTACTAAGAATGAGCCGACTAACAGCACAACAATTCGTACAATTTGTTCGACTAATTGTGATACTGCTGTTGGTGACATATGGTTATAACCTTGGAAGAATCCACGTAGCAAACTCATAAATGGTACTGCGATTAACGCAAAACTCACCCAACGAATCACACTTGCAATTTGTGGTACTGTGAAAATTTGATCATCGTCTTTAATAACCAATTCTGCAATCGGTGTTGCTAGGGCATACAATGCAATAAACGATAAAATACCAGTTCCAAGCATAATCATTAAACCCGACTTGACAAGTTTTCTACCCGACTCATAATCACCCATACTGTTATATTTAGCGACGAATTTCGAAACAGCTACAGGTGCTCCTGAAATCGCAATCGACAACATAATTGAATAAGGAATATATGCATAAGAATATAGTGTAACATTCTCTTGACCGATAATCGCGTAGAACGGGAATATGTATACAAGACCTAATACTTTTGATAAAAACATACCAATCGTAAGAATGGCAGTTCCCTTCATTAATGATGACATAAAATCCTTCCATTCTGTCCAAATCTAATAAAACCTAAACTATAGTTTACAACTCGATATACAATTACTCAAATAGTTTCTTCATTTCATGTATAATAAAATTAAAAAAGAAAGTGAGCTAGAAAAATGTATGATGTAATTGTAATTGGTGGCGGACCATCTGGACTAATGGCCGCAATCGCTGCTGGGTCTAAAGGTAAAAAAGTATTGTTGCTTGAAAAAGGTAAAAAGCTAGGGCAGAAATTAGCAATTTCTGGAGGTGGTCGATGTAATGTGACAAACCGTCTACCTGTTGAGGAGATTGTTAAACATATTCCTGGTAACGGCCGCTTTCTTTATAGTCCTTTTACGGTATTTAATAACGAAGATATTATCGCATTCTTTGAAAATCTAGGTGTTGCTTTAAAAGAAGAAGATCACGGGCGCATGTTCCCTGTATCAAATCGCGCACTAGATGTTGTAGATGCGCTGTTACGCGAACTTGATCGTCTTCACGTTGAAGTACGCAAATTAACAAAAGTAAGTAAGTTACTCATGAACGATGAAAAAGTGATTGGCGTTCGTTTAGAAGATGGTACCGAAATCAAATCACAAGCAGTTATCGTAGCAGTTGGTGGTAAAGCTGTACCTCAAACTGGTTCAACAGGTGACGGTTATCCATGGGCTGAAAAAGCTGGACACACTATAACAGACCTCTATCCAACAGAAGTTCCCTTACTATCAAATGATGACTTTATCCAATCAAAAGAACTTCAAGGTTTAGCACTTCGCGATGCCGCTGTATCCGTTCTGAAAAAAAATGGTAAACCGATTGTAACACATACAATGGATATGCTTTTTACACATTTCGGTTTAAGTGGGCCGGCCATTCTTCGTTGTAGCCAATATGTTGTAAAAGAAATGAAAAAAAATGGACAGAAACCTGTTACGATGCGTATTGCATCATTACCAGAACATAATGCCGAATCCGCTTTTCAAACGCTCTTTAAATTAGCAAAAGACGAGCCAAAAAAAGCGCTAAAAAATGTCTGGAAAGGCATTGTTCCAGAGCGCTGGTTACTTTTTTTAATGCAACGTGCAAATATCGATGAAGCATTAACGGGAGCGGATTTATCTGCTGAGCAAACGCGCACGCTCGCACAATCACTTGTCGCATTCGACATGACTGTCTACGGTACACAACCAATTGAAAAAGCTTTTGTAACAGGTGGTGGTGTATCTACGAAAGAAATCGAACCAAAAACAATGGCTTCTAAGAAAAAACACGGTCTATTTTTCTGCGGCGAAATTTTAGACATACATGGTTACACAGGTGGTTATAATATTACTGCAGCTCTAGTCACAGGACATATTGCAGGTGATAGCGCAGCTTCTCTCTCATACCCTATCTAACGTTTTTTAAGTACGAGTCGTTTCCATACGATTCGTATTTTTTATGTCAAAATCTATTTCTGTCACAAATTTGTACGTTATATAGTATGAACATATTGTTTTTAATTCTTTTTAAGTACATAAATTCTATATTATGGTATTCTATAGGAATAAGTAAACAACTAAGAATTGGAGTGCATTGCATGAAAAAGTTATTTGCGAATTTATCACATTCGCCTCCAGCATCGATTTATATTCAACGTGAATTTGCCAAACAAAATATTAAAAGATTATTTCTTGTTTCGATATTTTCGTTATTTATGCTTTCCACTATTTTTTTTATTAACTTATATGCACACACAGATACTACATATAATTTTAAAGACTATAAAGGATATGTTATTTGTTACATTCTTATTATAGCACTTAATATTTTTACATTAATTTATGCTTTTAAACATCGAAGAAAACAGGCAATCTCGTTTGAACAAACTAAAAAGATCAATGCTATTATCTTTTTATACGTTTGGATTACCCTTCTGAGCAGTTGCTATATTTCAAATTATGACCAACAATTACATGGACAAATTGTGATTTACTTAGTCTATGATTTCTTATGTTCATGCGTTGTAATTATACCTCTCAGAAAAACGATGATTCCGATTTTATTTTGCACAATTTTACTTAGTATAGCTATTATTTTCAACTCAAACTTTATTACATCAGGACAATTTAATTTAATCTTATTACTATTAATTACTGTTTTAACGCTCTCTTTAAATTACTTAAATTATCATATTATGAAACAACACTTAGAGCAAAATCAACGTCTTGTTGAAGAAAAACAAGTATCAAAAATGTTAACAAAAGAACTTAGAGCTGCTGCTTATACAGATGAATTAACTAATTTATCAAATCGTCGCGGCTATTTACATCATTTAGATTATTTACAAACACAACTTCCTTGTAAAATGACCGTGCTCATGATTGATATTGATTGTTTTAAAAAATATAATGATTACTATGGACATGCGTATGGAGATATCGTACTTGCAAAAGTCGCTTCTACACTACATGATTTATGTACAGGTCCGAATCGATTTGCTTCACGTTGGGGTGGAGAAGAATTTTTAGTACTACTTCAAAATCATACAAAGAATGAAGTACATCGATTTTACAAGCAATTTTTAAACCGGATTAATTCATACCACATCCAACATGTAGCTTCTGAAACTGCCGATTATTTAACTTTTAGTATTGGTGGGAATTCACAGACTATTATACAAGTAGATGATATGAATACTTGCATATTACATGCTGACGAAGCTCAATATATGGTAAAACATTCAACAAAAAATGATTTTGTTTTAATGGAAAATGGGAAGATTATTTCTATGCCAGACTCTATTGCACAATGTCAATAAACGGAACTTTTTATGTTTATAAACGTTTTAATTGTAATCGCGTAAAATAAAAGGAGATCAACATGCGAAAAGCTTCACAATTACTCATTGGAATTATTATTGCTCTTAGTCTTTTTATTTTTTGTGTCGTGTTATTAGTTAAAACACTTATATTTAATAACGAAGCACAACCTAAACCAGTAGAATCAAAGAAAGTCGGTTACACAGAAAAAGAATTTATTAAAAAAATTGCACCAACTGCTCAAAAAATTGCGGACCGCTATGGTTTATACGCTTCTGTTATGATTGCACAAGCAACACTCGAAAGTAACTCTGGAAACAGTGAACTTGCTAGTGCACCCAACTACAATCTTTTTGGAATTAAAGGAACTTATAAAGGTGAAAGTGTTCTACTACCTACTCAAGAAGATGATGGTAAAGGGAATTTACGTACCATTGATGCTGCATTTCGAAAGTACAATTCTTACGAAGAGAGCATGAAAGATTATGCAACACTTTTAAAGAACGGCACTTCATGGAACAAGAAGTTTTATAAAAAAACATTCAAGTCTTCCGCTTCTACCTATCAAGAAGCAACAGAAGCATTAACAGGTAGTTATGCTACCGACACAAAGTATAATAAAAAATTAAATGCGATGATTCAGCAGTATAACTTACAAAAATATGATGAATCGAAGAACTAACTTTTATAAGCACAAAAGGAAGAAGAACCTCGCTCTATGCGGTGGTTCATCTTCCTTTTTATTTATGTATATACGCAAGCTAACTTAAAAATGTCTTTGAATAGCTATCAATTTGATTGAAAATCATAAATTCTGCCATTGTTTTAATCTGTTCAATTATTTTTTGATCATCGGTCAAAGCTAATTGAAAATCTTCTTCGTTTTTTTCAATCTGAATAATACCATTCGATAAATCAACAGCCACAGATAAATACATCTGCTGGTCAATTGTTACCTTTGCTTCTACCTTCTTTTTCTCTAAATCAATAAATGGATAATGATATGTAATCGTATTCTCTGTATTACTTTGTTTTTTTGAATTGATCATATGCTCTCCTCCACTTCTACAAACACACTATAAACACCCTTATTACACACAATAATGAAAACAGTTGAAAAACGCAACTTTTTCATAGAAAAAGGAGAGTTGTCAGACCTATAACAACTCTCCTTTATTTAAAATGTGCGACGAATATTGTACACAAGACTTAATAGATATTGGAATAAGTTAATGAAATCTAAATATAAATTTAGTGCAATCATCGGTACATCTTCATCCTTAATTGGTTGTTTTGCAATTTGATTCATATCGAAAATCGTATAAACCGTAAATACAATGACCCCTAATGCACTAACGAAAATCCATACGACTGATGAAAATTTCACAAAAATCGCAATGATTGAGAATGCGATTAAACCAACTAATAAGATGAATAAGATACTTCCTTTATTCGTAAAGTCTCGTTTCGTATAATAACCATATAAACCAGCTGCGATGAAGATGATTGCAGTCGTCCCTAAAATGAGTAAGACCACTCCTCCACCTAATGCACCTAGATAAAAATTTAACGCACTATAAAATGTAATACCGACTAATGTTGCGACAATAATCGATATGAATCTTCCTAACCTTCTCATTGTACGACTAAACATCATTGCAATTAGTAAGATTAACGTCACAATACTAAGTGGTAATATAAAGATCTGTGGTAATACGGTTCCTATTAATAATCCAATAATTGTAAAAACCCATAAGACTGTGAAGAATTGTAGCACTTTATTGAATTGTTGTTTTTCCATCGGCGTTCGCCTCCATTACCTTACTTACTGTTTTTATACCCGATTTGTTTCATTTTTCAGCAAAAAATTTGTTATGATACGTTTATGACATAATTTAGGAGTGGGTCAATTGAAAATTCAACAAGTAGCAATCGTAGGACTTGGTGCACTTGGTGTACTGTATGCAGAACATTTTTCAAAACGATTACCAAAAGAACGCGTAGAAGTGATTGCAGACGCTAAACGTATTGAACGCTATAAACGCGACGGTATTTTTTGTAATGGCGAACCTTGTACATTCCATTATGTAACACCTGAACAAGCGACACCCGCAGACTTGATTTTAATCGCAACAAAGTTTGATGGTTTATCTGAAGCCATTGAGATAATTCGTCCAATCGTACAAAAACAAACGATTATTCTCTCTGTATTAAATGGCATTATTAGTGAAGAAGAGATAGCAAAAGCATTCGGTGTCAAACATACACTATATTGTGTAGCACAAGGAATGGATGCACTAAAAGTAGACAACCGTATGACCTATGTCAATAAGGGTTTACTTTGTATCGGAGCGGGCTTGGAAGGAATGGAGCTTGAACGCCTACATACCGTTACAAACTTCTTCAACGAAACAGAATTCCCCTATGAAGTCGATCCACAAATGCGCCATCGCTTATGGGGGAAATTCATGTTAAATGTAGGTGTTAATCAAACTGTTGCTGCAATTGAAGGTACATTCCATGATGTTCAAATCGAAGGTGAAGCGCGCGAGATGATGGTTGACGCGATGCGTGAAGTCATTACGATTGGACAGGCTGAAGGAATTGCACTTTCGGAAAAAGACTTGAATTATTGGCTTGATATTTTAGCAACACTAAATCCAGATGGAAAACCTTCTATGGCACAAGATGTCGATGCAAAAAGAAAAAGTGAACTGCCACTTTTCGCAGGAACTATCCGAAAATTAGGTGCAAAACATCAAATTGCTACACCAACGAATAATAAACTTTATGAAATTATCCATGCAAAAGAATTAAATTATTAGTATGAAAGCACTTTCATTTCCTTTTGTTTTATTATAATATAACAGTAAGCATTATTTTTCTTTATATCATACATAGAGAATTGTAATGCTTATTTTATTTTTACATAAAGGGGATGAATGGATGAAATTAGCAAAACGTATTTTAATGGCACTTGCATTAGGGGCTATTGTAGGTGTTATCATTAACGCCTTTTTCCCGAGTATTTTTAAACCTTTAGATGGTTATCTATTTACACCACTTGGCACAATTTTCTTAAACTTAATTAAGATGGTGATTGTACCACTTGTATTCTTCTCGATTGTGACAGGTGTTGCGAATATTGGTGATCCTAAAAAACTCGGCAGAATTGGTATTAAGACGATTACATTCTTTTTAACAACAACTGCTATCGCAATTACAATCGGAATTGTTTTAGCACTGATTTTAAAACCAGGTCTTGCTGGAACGTTTCAAACAGATAATTTAAACTATGAACCAACAAAAGCACCGCCCGTATCAGAGACATTCCTCGGTATCATTCCAGTTAACCCAATTGCTGCAATGGCAGAAGGTGCAATGCTACAAATTATCTTCTTCGCTGTTTTCATCGGCTTTGCGATTAGCTATTTAGGTAAAAAAGTAGAGGGTATTGCAAAACTAATGGAACAAGGGAACGAAATTATGATGTTCTTAGTCAACCTTGTCATGAAGTTTGCACCATTTGGTACATTCGGTTTAATCGCCTCTGCAGTTGGTCAACTCGGATTTAGTGCATTAAAAGCAATGTTCTTATACATGCTTGTTGTATTGCTGGCACTTGCTGTCCACTTCTTCTTCGTTTACGGCGGTGCTATCAAGTTTTTAGCAAAGCGTAATCCAGTACAGGTAATTAAAACGTATTCTCCTGCAATGGCTGTATCGTTTAGTACATCAAGTAGTAGCGCTACACTACCTGTCGCTATGGAAATTGCGCAGAAAAAACTTGGCGTCCCTCGTTCAATTAGTTCATTCGTACAACCACTCGGTGCAACGATTAACATGGATGGAACTGCGATTATGCAAGGAGTTGCAACAATCTTTATTGCACAAGTTTTCTCGGTTGATTTATCCATTACAGCGCTAATTACAGTCGTATTAACAGCTGTACTCGCAAGTATTGGAACTGCTGCTGTTCCAGGCGCTGGTCTTATCATGCTTGCTATGGTATTAACAGCGGTTGGCTTACCTGTTGAAGGTATCGCTTTAATCATCGGTATTGATCGTCTACTCGATATGACACGTACTATGTTGAATTCAACAGGTGACCTAGCATGTACACTCTATGTAACAACAAGTGAAGAAAATAAAGGTGAAGTATTTGACGATGTTTACGAGTCTGAAGAAGATGATTTTGCAAAATCGCAAACGAAGAGTTAGAGAGAAAAATCGCGCTTTGGTGCGATTTTTTCTTTTCCTACTTGAAACAAAATCTAACGTAATTCGTATATGTACTAACGAAAGGATGGTTGTGTATGTTTTTTGTGACGACATTAATTGCTTTTTTATACGAAGCCTATCTCGCAATTCCGATTGTAGGGGGGGCTACAGTACTTGCTACTGGCTATGCAACTGTATGGGTTGCTCTTGTCATTCATGCAATTGTACTCATCGTTCGTATGGGGACAATCCAATCAAAAGTAGTTCCAATCATTGCGATTTTCTTAACTTGTTTCACATGGATTCCTATACTTGGATGGGGTATTCATCTATGTATCGCAATTCTTTACTTCATTGATTTATTGCTCGGGAAATATTCAATTCGTCGACTGTAATCATTTACTTCACAATCCGAAATATTTAGAATATAATGAAAAGACTAAATATAAGGAGTGAAGTGATATGAAGTTACCTGTTCGTGAAGCTGTACCGTTAGAAGAAACTTGGGATTTAACACGTTTAATCAAAGATGAAGATGAGTTTAATGAAAGAGTTGAGGCATTGTTAGATGCTGTATATCAATTCCAAGTAAATTATGAAGATCACTTACACGCTGCTACCTCCATTGCACAAGCACTAAAAGATTACGAAAAAATCTTTGAGCAATTTGTGATTGTGCATACATATGCCAATCTCTCATGGGAAACAAACCAAGGTGATGAAGCGGCGCAAGCACGTGTCTCTCGCATGAATCAAGTGGCGGCGACTCTCTTTAGTAAGACATCTTTTTTCAAAACAACATTACTAAGTACATCTGAGGACGTATTGAATGAAGCAGTTGAACAAGCACCTCACTTAAAACATTTTGTAGAAGACATCTTACGAAAACAACCGTACCAATTACACCCAGAAGTCGAAAAGGCATTCGCATCACTTAATGTCGCTTTTGATGCACCTTATGCACTCTATAATGCAACAAAAGCACTCGACCTTCGCTTCCCTGATATTGACGTAGACGGTGAACAGTTCCCATTAAGCTATAGCTCATTTGAAAATAATTGGGAACAAGAAGTCGACTTTCATAAACGTCATGCAGCTTTCCAAACATTTTACGGGAAATTACGTGATTATGAAGCAACAACCGCAAAAGCTTATGATACACAAGTACAAATTGAAAAACGCATGGCGGATTTACGTGGTTTTGATTCTGTCTTCCATTCTCTACTCCACGAACAAAAGGTGACGGAAGATTTATACCACAGACAGATTGATGTCATTATGAACGAATTGGCACCGCATATGCGCCGCTATGCTAAGTTACTTCAAAAAGTACACGGACTTGACCAAATAACTTTTGCTGACTTAAAAATCTCACTAGACCCTGAGTATGAACCAACTGTTACGAAAAAAGAAGCCGAAAAAATGATTTTAGAAGCATTACAACCGATGGGTGAAGACTATACAAAGATGTTACAACGTGCATATGATGAGCGCTGGATTGACTATGCACCGAATGAAGGCAAACGAACAGGCGCATTTTGCGCAAGCCCTTATGGCGCGAACTCGTACATCTTGATGTCATGGAATAATCATATGAGTAATGTATTTACACTTGCACATGAGCTAGGACATGCTGGACATTTCCAACAAGCCTATCAAAAACAAAATATTTTTGACGGACGTGTATCACGTTACTTTGTAGAAGCTCCTTCAACATTGAATGAACTGCTAGTCGCAGAACATCTCGTTACAACAAAAGACGACCTTCGTTTTAAACGCTGGATTATTTCAAATATGGTATCAAAAACGTATTACCATAACTTTGTGACACACTTATTAGAAGCAGCGTATCAGCGCGAAGTATATCGTATTGTCGATGCTGGCGGTGCTGTCACAGCGAAACGCCTCAATGAATTAAAACGCCAAGTGCTTGAACAATTCTGGGGTGAGGATATTGTCATCAACGAAGGTGCTGAACGCACATGGATGCGCCAACCTCATTACTATATGGGCTTATATCCGTACACATACAGTGCTGGCTTAACGATTGCCACACAAGTCGCACAAAGAATCATCCATAAAGACGAAAACGCCGTAGACGACTGGCTACGCGTTCTACAAGCAGGCGGCACAGCTACACCTGAAGAACTTGCTAAAATGGCAGGCGTTGACGTATCAACAGACGAACCACTCCGCAACACCATTGCTTATATCGGACAACTGATTACACAGTTGGAAGAACTGACGGAGGAGTTGGGCGAGTGAAAAAGAAGCCCCTTGAACGTAGATCAACTATGTTCAAGGGGTTGTTTTATTCTTATGAAATACGTCTAACCTTAATGGACAGGTTCTTTTAAATGAGATACATCTGTATAGATTGATAAGTATTCAATAAATTGAGCTTTCAAATCTTCTTTACTCATCATTGGAGACATGACGATTGGGTAACTTTTATTGAACTCATAAATAACCCTTCTACCATATCGCTCATCTTTTCCAAGACCTTCAATCCCTTTAATTTTTGCTTTCAATTGTTTCGACAGATTCATTTCATCAATAATATCTAAAACATTGATTAAAAAAACGTCATTTCGGAAAATTTCATATTTGATTATATAATTGTATAGATCTAAATTATCGATAATTAATTTGTATCGTTTCAATTTTTCTTCTTCCGAACTACAATTAGAGCCAACATATTGTACAGCTAAAATACATTTATATACATAGTTCTCCCAATCGAATTTCTTCATGATAATATTATTAAAGCCTTTTTCTTCTTCTATTTGAGGATATTTTATTAATAATTCATCTCTAAATTGCGTAAGAAATAAAGTTCTCCAAAATTGACCATTCAAAAGAATTTCTCGATCTAAATCAGCATAGTATGTTTCTATAACATGAAATGCTTCTAAGAACATTTCCTCCCTTTCTACGCCATCTACTTTTGCAATATAAATCGGAAATAATTTCAACTCTTTCACAAATACAGTTTCATTTGAAAAATATTCTTCATTTCCTTCAATACGATCTTCTAAAAAATCGGTAAATAATTGATTTTGATCAATCTCTTTTTTCAATAGTTTAATTTCCATCCGAAGCAAACTCCCTTACTGTTGAGGCATATTTCCCAATCATTGAATCGGAAATTTGATTTATTACTTCATCCACATTATCAATTGAGAGTTCATCTACATTTTTATTTCGCATTAAATTGAATATTTTTAAATCTAGTAAATTTTCTGGTTCATCAAGATATTCTAATTCCACTGAATCCTCAGTACCATAATTTTTAATAAACTGATATAAAGCTTTTTGCATCCCCATATAAATATATGGCAGCATTAAACCACTACTCTTAGGAAGCTCACCAAATTGATAATTTGCATCTTTAAATACAAGTTCAATTGTCTCATTGCCCAACTCAATTTTTATTTCTGAAGAAAGGTTTTCGTCTACTCTCTTACTGAAGATTTCAAGCGGTTTACGGAATCTACCTTCTAATACTAAAACATTTGAATAACCTATTAATCCATTTTTTCGAACTGTAATTTCTTCTTTGAAAGCATCATAAAACGGAATTAAATCTTCATTATTTCTGAAATTAATGCTTTCAATCGCCTGTATGTGAACTTGAATTAACGTTCGATTATTTAAACTTAATCTATTTTTTGGTACCGTTATTTCATCATTTGGAGACTCGATTTTTGTAAACCAATTGTCTTTTGATTGGATTATTAGTATGAACTGAAGTTTCCTCTCTTCCTTCAACTGTTTTATGAAGTCTGATTCTATTTCAAATTCAGTAAACTTAAAAATAAAATTCTTTTCATCTTCATTAATATCGAGATCGATTTGAAAATCGTTTTTCAAATATGTTTTCACGTTACTCGCAAAAACAGGATAAGGGAAGTTGGCATCTTTTTTATAAATCACTTCATTACCTCCACATAATACATAAATTTAAGCGCTCTATTAAAACGATCTTTGATCATTAGTTTTAAATCCATTTCTCCATCATGAATTGTGACACCTTTGATTTGTTGATTTTCAATTGGACACATTTCTCCTGTTGCTAGATCAAAAGCAGTTTGATAGTTCTCATCTAAATTAAATTCATTCAGTTTCTCTCTCCCCATACCATCAACTACTGCAATTTCAATATTACATGTGCTAGCATTTCGGATTTGATCATCATTTTTTAAGTTAAACTTTACTATTTCTTGATTTGCTAGAATTAATCTTTCGACCGATTCAGGATAAAGAACAAATTTACCAGCAGATGTCGGTTCTCCGTCTGCATCTTGCGCACCGTCTTGTGGTGTAGCAACTTTAGTAGGTTTTCTTCTTTTACCTTTAGTTTCATCCTGTTTCGCTGTTGGCCCTTTCTTCTCTGGTTGCTCATTCCCAGCACCAGGTTTTACTTTTGATTTTTTCTTAGGAGATTTCACAATTTTATTGCCATTATTAACTAAAACAGTTCCAGTCGTAGATTCCAAAGCTTCTCTAAATCTATTTTCTACAGTGAATAAAACATTTTCTGTATTAATGAGACCATCTGTTGGATTCTCATCTTCGTAAGCTTTGGCGATTACTTCTGCCATTTCCTTATTTAGATTTCTAATGAATTTTTTAGCTTGTTTCTTCAATTTTTCATCTTTTATATGATCAACTTCTAACGCTGTATGCGATTCATTTTCTAACGATTTTAAATATTGATCCTCTTCTCTACCACCAATTAATATCGCATTAAATGGTTTTCTCACATTATTATTAACTTTAAAATCTTCAATTTTCATTCCTACAGTTCTCACAATCGCTACTCTACCTGATGTGATTTCTGCATTGTAGTGAAAGTACAGATCGAACTCTAAATCTTTTATTCCATTACTAACAATTAATTTCTGTGGTTTCGGTTCGCTTTTATAAGTATTAAAATACAATGGTGTAAAATCCTTTTTAATATTTTTTGGCTCTTGTTCAAAATACTTCGGATCTTCAATAAACTTTTGAATTGTTTGAGCATTAATCAAGTGTGAATTTACTTCCACTTCTAACTTCTCTTGAATGATTCCTATGAAGAAACTTTCAATTACACTTACGATAATTTTCACTTCATCATCATATTCTTTTCTTAAAAATGGAATGATAATTTTTAGACCTCTAGTTTCTTTATTAAAAACATGATCAAAATTATTTTCGTAAGGTTTGAACCTTGTTTGAGTCGCACTCGTCTTTTCCACTTTTGCAAAGTATCCAGTAGAACGATAGAATTTATCATCTAACTTATGCTCGATTAATTGTATGTTTCCACCTAAATGCTGATCATTTCTTTCATCACAATTTGCAAAATATGATAGATGAATATCCGATGCTGAGTTCGATGCGATTTTCCCTACACCATGTGACCCACCACGCGACTTTTCTTGTTCAGATTCTTCAAGTTCAGCATGAACACCTTTACTATAAGCGTATGCAGACCAAGTATCTGATTGCTTATTACTCTGACCATTTCTAGCGCCTGCTAACCCTTTCGTATTCATGTCTTCAAATGATATGTATCGAATGTTTTTTGCTAAAACTTTTTTCTGCATGTATGTAATAGCTTCCTTTGTGTAACCGTTTCTACCAACAAGACTATTAATATGTGCTGTAATCTCTTCGATTCCCGGTACACGACTACGCTCTAAATCTCCTGTCTCAATCCTCACTTTAACTGGGCCTTTTATTGAGTTCAATTTTCCATCAAGCGAATTTTGTATATTCTCTCGAACTAGCCCATTAATCCCCATTTTGAAAAATCTTTCTAAGACTTTGTCAAAATTTGCTTCTTCAATGCTAGGTATCTCTGAGAATGCCCACTTATTATTAATATTTGTCATTTGAAATAGATTCCCTCCATATTTTTTCTCTTTTATAATGCTATATTCCTATTGTAGCAAAATGATATAAAGTGATCTAGATCAAAAGCGAAAACTATTTGAAAGGATTTTGCATTTGCTGCTGCTTAATTAACCATCTCAAAAATAATTTTCTTCAGTAAGTTTGTAGTAGTATGACGGTTTTATAATTCTTTGAACTACTTAGATTTTTCATAATAATTGGATGCTAGATTATGAAAACTCTTGATAAACAGGCAACAAAAATCATTGCTACATTCCAAGGAACTGATACAGAATTTATCTTCTGTTTTATTCAACTGATTGTTTAAAAGTGTATTAAAAACATACTAAGATTAGTATGTTTTGTTTATTCGAAAATCGAAAAATTGTTTATTGCATGTGAAAAGTTCATATTTCCTTTTGAACTATAAACTGTATCCATGGATTTCAAATAGAAACCTATGTTTATTCTTCCGTAATCCATAAGGGTATATTTTTCTGCAAATTCTTTTAGTTCCTGCTTACTTAGAACAATATGTACAAAATCGAATTCGATTGTATCAAGTGTAAATATTGCTCTATCACACTTATCTATCGAATTTTCACGTAATGTAAACCAATGTTTTTCATCATCTTTATGTTTTTGATATTTCGAGTTTTTGACAATCAATATTTTTTTCGACATTTGATTTTTCTAAAACTTTAAATTGGCTTCTATCTATTTTTAATGATTTTAACTCAACACCTAATTCATTAACTAAATCTTCCCTAATCCGTTTTTTATCGATTCTTCTTTTAGTAGGATTGTTTGCAAACACTCTACTTAATCTAAGATTTGCATTGCTTCTTTCTTATTTTCATCTAATTTACTGATTAGTTCTTTTTGCGCTTCAATAATTTTTGTTAGATCCATTTAATTGCCTCCTTAAATAGTAAACTCTCGTTTAATGAGTATTATATCCTACTCACCATAATTGCAAATTTTTTCTATAAAAAGAAAATCATCCGATAAAAAAAGAGAGCAATTTTTGAATTTTCTCCATCCATTAATTCAGTTATCCGCAAAAATCACTGATATAAAAAAAGATTCCGGCAAGATGCCGAAATCAATGGATTGTTGCATAATAACTGCCTGCCTTTGTTTCTTTTATAATGAACAGCTTTGAATTCAATTTTAAAATCTAATAAAGTAATAATTCGTTTTTTACCAATTTATCATTTTATAACCTTCCCATGAGTTACCTTTTGAATCTAATCTATTAATTATTGAATTTTTATTAATTCTCGCAGTATTGCCACTAAGTAGTCTTTTTACACATGGCTTATGCCCTTTTGATGTAGCAACATACTTATTTTGTGTCTCTGAACAAAAGTATATTTCTTTATCTATTTCTGGAATCAATTCATAATTATCCACTAAATATTCGGTAGCTTCTTCTTTAGTATTAAAAAAATTTATATTATCAGTTGCTTCATCATAGTAATAGGTTTTAAATCCATCAACAATATTATCATCAAATAAACTTCCTAATTCTCCATTTGGCACACATACAATTTGAATTGGTGGGTATGAATTGTCATTTGTTTTTAGTTTAAAACTTGTCCCATCATCATCATAACCTATTTTCACAATATAAGTTAATACCGGAAGGTCTTCATCATACGTATGTAAATTCTCATTTGTAGTAACGTTTACATATGATTTATTAATGAAAGACATTTGATTTCTCTCTGCTAATATTTTATTATAGTCTCCTCTATTTCCATTAATATCATTTGTTTTAATATCAATGCAAAGTATAGCATCCTTCATTTTAAGACCGATGTCTGAACTAATTGGGGAACTATATATTCCAACAATTTCATTTTTTGTTCTATCATTCTTGTACATGTAATGCGTAACTATTCTTTCAGCAGGAATTTTTAATTTATTTTTCAAATTCCACACATTCTTATATTCGCTATATCTGTTTTTTATTTCACTTTCTATTGCGATTAAATCTTCTTTAAAATCTTCAGCTTTGAATATGCTGTATATTAAATCAAAATATTTTTTTTCTAAATCTAATATATGGCCTTGTTTAGAAGTGATGTCACTATTATTTTGTATTCCCATAACTCCCGACTCCTTTGCTATTTTATTTGATGCGAATGTTGCATTTTTTTTAACTATGTATTATAATATCATCTTAACTAGAAACAATATAGAGGAGATTATTAATTTGACTCAAGTAAATACGCTTATTTCATTATTTTCAGGTGCTGGAGGTATGGATTTAGGTTTTAAAAACGCTGGTTTTAACATATTATGGGCAAATGATTTTGTTAAAGACGCTACTGAAACATATAAAAACAATATAGGAGATCATGTTGTCTTAGGTGATATTACTGAAATTCCATCTTCCGATATTCCTGGAGACATTGGAGATGTTGATGTTGTAATTGGTGGATTTCCATGCCAAGGATTTAGCATTGCTAATACTAAAAGAAATATGGATGACAGTAGAAATTTCCTGTATTTAGAATTACTACGTGTTATCAAAGATAAAAAACCGAAGTTTTTTGTTGCTGAAAATGTAAAAGGCTTACTTTCTATGCAAAAAGGTAAGGTTATCGAAATGATTGTAAATGACTTCGAAAAAATAGGTTATAAAGTTGATTATAAATTACTAAATGCAGCAGATTATGGCGTGCCGCAAGCAAGAGAACGAGTAATTATTATTGGAAATAGGTTAGGTATAGATAACCCATTTCCTAAACCTTCTCATGCTCGTCCAAATAATAAAATACCTTTAGTAGATGACTGTGAAAAAGAACCATATATTACAGTTGCTGAAGCAATTGGGTTTTTATCTGATGTCGACTTAGTAAATCAAAAAGTTGAACAAACACTATATGTAAATGGTAGAACTATTCACAATCATGTTGCTTCAACAAAAGTACAGGATTCTTTTTTCGGTAGAAAACATAAAGTAAACCAAGCTGATATATGTGATTATCTAAAATATTGGAGAAGTAAATCAAAATGGACTACAAAGAAAATTGATGAGCATTTTGGATATAAACACACAGCAGG
>NZ_BJOB01000011.1 GCF_006539985.1 Kurthia gibsonii
GTCCCAATCTCCCTTTTTTAAAATGAAATTCAATCAAAAACTTTAAGAGAAAACTAAAATCAGTAACGTAATCAACGCTAAGGTTCCTTGTTTAAAAAATATGCTTATATTAGAACTAGAATATGCACCATATAACGCCACTAAAACAATGTAAATCATATTAATTATAAGTAATTCCTGTCCATTATTTGAGATAAAAGCTGCATATAAAATAACTAAACCAATAAGACCGTTATAAATACCTTGATTTTTCATAAGTAGCTTAATTTTATCGCTGCTTAATTCTTTCTTAGTAAAATTAAATGTTTTAGATGTTCGATCTGAACTAGTTGCTAATGTTTCTAGGTACATAATAAATAAAAACTCAATAGCTACTAATGTACTCAACACTTTAATCACAATATCCATTAGCACACCGTCCTTTCCATATATTTTTATGACTTTATCATCTATATAGTAAATAGATAACATAGCTATAAGTGAATTATTCTTCCTATCCATTCCCTATCATATTATTTTTTGTTCCACTAGAAACTAAACTTTTAAAAAAATTATTCTACCTCAAAATATAATGGAACACTTAATCACCCTTTACTAATTGATAAAAATATATGTTTAATGTATTGAATCAAATACATCATTTTTAGTTTTTGGTTTAATGATGAATTTTGTTATAACGTACAAGAAAATAAATAAAAAGCATGCGATTGATGTCAGTTCACTTGTCACAATTGTCGATGGTATTCCTTGTACGCCAATGAATACGTTACAAGCAAATGCTAATAGGAAACCCACTTGTGCAAAAATTGTCAGATATTTTGCTAACTTTTCTCTAAAATCCACCATTTCCACTCCTTTCCTATTTATTATACTTGATACATATAAAAAGTTCAGAATGAGACATAACACTCACCTTCCTTCTTTAGGGTTCTAAACAAAAAATCGGAACCGCATTGTGGCGCGATTCCGATTTTTCTTATGCTCATATGAGATGGTGTTTCTACACTGATATCTCATCTTCTATTTCAAACTCGTATGTTATTAGTAGCCAAACTTACTAGCAAATTGTTGTGCAATTAGTTGAACTTCTTGTAATTTTTCTGGTTTTAATAAAAGGAGCATTTTAGGAACGAATTCTTGAATGTCTTGTTGTGAGAATGTACCTTCATCTTGCTTTTTAAAGTTTTCTAGAAGTATTGCGCGCGCTTCCTCTTCTTTTCCTTCTTGCACTCGTTCTAAAATGAACTGTAAAAACTTTTCTTGTCCTTGTTGATCCATCATCTTATATCTCCTAAATTATCTAGATTTTTCCCTACGTAGGGATTTTCATCGTATCATAAATTATCCAACCAATCAGCACGATTAAAATGAATAGTGTTACATAGATTCATGATTTTTATGAACATTATCTACTTTTCTTTTACTCCGAACATCGCACCAATTAAAAGTCCTGCAAAAATTCCGATAATCATCGCTATTCCCGAATCAATAGAATGGATGCGATTTAATATAATTCCTATAATCAGTAGTATAGAACCCAGTGTGCCCAATATGATCTTTTTCATCTTCATTCGTCACCTACTTTTTTAATTCGTTACACTTCTGGGCGATAACCTAACTTTAAAGAGATATCGAGTGCTGCTTCTTTTGCTTTTGGAATAAATACAGCAAGATGTTCTTCTGCGTAATTCGTTTCAATTCCTGCAATACTAATCGCTGCAACAACCTCACCTAAATGATTAAAAATTGGAACGCCAACTGCTGCAGTAAAATCTTCTAGCTCTGAAAAACTCACCGTATATCCTTTATTTCTCGTTTCAGAAATCGAATGACGTAGTGCTTCTTCTGACGTGATGGTTCCCTTTGCATAAGCTGTTAATTCTACTCGCTTCAAATAGTCTTCTCGTTCCGTTGGGGGTAAAAACGATAGAATGGCTCTCGCACAAGCACCTGCATAAAGAGGTGTACGACGTCCAATCGTTGTATAAAGACGAACCGGTTGAATCGACTGTAACTTTTCAATATAAACTGCTTCATCACCGTCACGAATAATAAGATTGATGGCCTCACCTAACTCCTGATGTAACTTCTCCATCGCTGGTAATGCCACTTGGCGTAAATCAATTCGTTCAGAAACAAGATGTCCGAAGCGTAAAAAAAGAATGCCTAAACTATATTTCCCGTTCTCATCTTTATCTAATAAGCCCATTTCTTCTAATGATTGGAGCATACGATAGACGGATGTTTTCGGTATTCCTGATAATTCAATAATTTCATTAAATGTTAATTTCGCATGATTTATAAATAAATTAAGTATTTCCATTGAGCGTACAACTGTTTTATTTTTACTTTGCATACTAAATACTCCTTTTTTAACCTATAACTTTAGTATAGCATCATTCAGTTAAAAAAAGAGGAACCACATCGTATGCGATTCCTCTGTTCATTCAGTACTTTACGTTACTCTTTCGTCTTCTTTTCTTTTGGCTTTAATGTCGTGATTGTTAATTCTTTTACTTGTTGGAATACTTCCGATGTCGCCAAGTACGTGAATTTCACTTTATCGCCTTCTTGTAAATAGACTGCAAGTGGAGCTACTTCCGAACTCACTGTATAGTTCGTCTCATCATCTAAAAGGAATGTAACATTCGTGAAGTCTCCTGCTGTTTCTTTATATACGCGTAGTACTGTTCCTTCACCCTGTTTTTCCTCTTTCGTCGAGTTACCGTTTACTGTACTCGTACCTGTTCGACTTAGAACATTTTTATATTGGCGAAGTGCTTCATTTGGTGTCGTCGCTGTCACAGCAATTTCAGGGTTCGCTGCTGAAACGATGTAGTAATTTTGTAAGAAACCATTTGAATCTAATACAGGTACTAACCAACTTGTTTCACCATAGAAGTTATAAAGTAATGGCATAGAACCTGACCATTTTTTCTCAACGAATTTCTTTTCCACTACTTGCAGTGCACCTTCTGAATCCATATATGATTCATCACTATTACCTGTATAATATGTTCCTTGACCTGTACGTGCATTCGTTAATGAATAACCAAGCATGGAGTCCACGCCTTCTTTTGGACTTGTAAAGTCAGTGAAGTAATACATCTCGCCATTCTCATCAAATACAGGGCTAACATTTGCTTCTACACCTTCATCTGAAGGAATTTTGATATCTTTTTTACCAAAAATTGTATTCCAATAACCATGCACATAATTACCGAAATAACTATTTTGTAAGCTCACAGCCTCTGGTGAAACTGCTCCATCTACAAAGCTCGGAACGTCTTTTAATTTATATTTTTTGATGTCACCATTTTGTGCATTCACCATGACAATCCCTTGTGGTTTAAAACCGTTACGTGCCGAAATGAAGTCACCATACGTACGAATATAATACGGTGTACCATCATTGTCGATTTCAAGTTGAACATCTCCGTTGAAAATAGTTAACGGGTTGTGTAAGCGCATATAACGCGCAACATGATTGTTTAAGTAAGCAGACGGAACATATTTCATCTCTTTTTCAACAAATTTTGGATTCGCTGATGAATCCGTCGCGCTTAATACGAAGTAACCCGGTGTTGTTTTCCCTTTGAACCATTTGAAAGCATCTGAGAATTCAACAGGTGCAACATAAACGTACTCGTCATTAATTTTTTGAATTTGTAAATTTCCAAGCTCATAGTAACTTGTGTTCGGCACTTGACCAAATGCTTTTTTCATCTTGTTGCGTGCATATTTTGGCGGTACGCTCGCTGGTGTTTTTGTTTCGTCGAATGCTTTTAACTCGACTTCTGTTTTCATCTTAGCTGATTCATATTTTTCATCTGCATTCATCATCGGTGCAGAGAGCATATAAACTGCGACACCAATACCAGCTAAACCAATTAATCCTTTAATTTTTCGCTCAAATCCTGTTGATAGGTAAGCACCCGCAAATGCGACAATTGCTATAACTGGCCATACTGCTGTCCAGTTTAAATCCATCATCGTTATGTATAGCGTAATCATGGTCACAATGGATGCAACGAGTAAAATACCAATGAAAAATAATGCTTTAAATTTAAAATTGAAACTACCGTCCTTCATTCGACTAGAAATCGGAACAATTAATACACCTATTACAGCGGCTAATGCGACTGCAATGATAAAAGTCATCGTCATTTTGCAAAAAACCTCCCTTTCCTCTTACATTATTTACGTGAAGCGAAGGAAAAAGTTTCAAAACCTCTTGAATTCACAAATTCGGGGTATATTCAAATATGACTTCATACGAGGAGGTTGATTTATGAAAGAACGTACACTTTGGATTACTGCATTCATATTTAGTATTCTTTATTTATTCTTCTTACCAAAGGAAGTTTCATACTTCTACGATATCCTCATACCAACAATTCCCACAATTTGTCTCTTACTCATTTTCTTCACTTCAAAATCTATTGAAACAGCTCATTATGATTGTTTTATCATTTTTGGTCTTCTCTTTTTTATTGTGGGACAACTCACACACCATTGGTTTATCATCGGTTTATTCTTCTTTTTAATTGGTCATCTTTTTTATATTCATGCTTGCTTAACAATTCGACAAACATCCCCTTCTAAAATTGCGACACTCTGCTTATTATTTTATGGAATTGTTCTTGCTGCATGGGTGGGTGGGAATATTTTTAAAAGTGGTGCTGTTCTTTTAGGTCTTGTCGTACTTTTCTATATCGCAGTCATGCTCACAATTGGCTGGGCGACTATTCAAACGCGCAAATGGATTTTATTATTCAGCGCAATACTACTCATCATGTCAGATTCTATTTTTATGATTAATATGTTTGTGACAACCATTGACGGTGCAACACAGTGGATATTGGGGACTTATTTATTTGCACAATTTTTATTTATTTTTCATTTTCCTGAACATTTCGAAATCCGTAAGAAAGTGTTAGAATAGTAGCAATGCTTCAACAATTAAGGAGGATGCTACAAATGAAAGAAAAATTAATCGAACGTTTAATTCGCTATGCGAAAATTGATACACAATCTTGTGAAACAAGTGAGACAACACCTTCAACAGCTAAACAATGGGATTTACTTCATGTATTAGAAGAAGAATTAAAGGCAATCGGTATGTCAGATGTAATGGTGGATGAGCATGGTTACCTATTTGCTTCGCTACCTGCTAACACAGATAAAAAAATTCCAACAATCGGCTTTTTAGCACATGTCGATACAACAACTGATTACACAGGTACAAATGTGAATCCGATTCGTCATGACAATTATGATGGAAAAGCGATTCAATTAAATGAAGAAGTCGTTCTATCACCAGAAAATTCACCTGAACTGGCGAATTATGTAGGTCAAACATTAATTACTACAGATGGTACAACACTTCTAGGTGCAGATGATAAAGCAGGGATTGCAGAAATTATGACTGCAATGGAATACTTAATCAAGCATCCAGAGATTAAACATGGTGAATTACGTGTTGCATTCACACCAGACGAAGAAATCGGTCGCGGTCCACACGCATTTGACGTTGAGCGCTTCAATGCAGACTATGCTTATACAATGGATGGTGGTCCACTAGGTGAATTAGAATACGAAAGCTTTAATGCAGCTGGTGTCAAATTAACAACTTTCGGTACAAACGTACACCCAGGTAGCGCCAAAAATAAAATGGTCAACTCAATAACAGCCGCAATTAAATTCCAAGAGATGATGCCAAAAGACGAAGTACCTGAATTAACAGAAGGTCGTGAAGGCTTCATTCATTTAATGGAATTTAACGGTTCAATTGAAAAAACAACATTACACTACATCGTTCGTGACCATGATCGTGCAAAATTTGAAGCAAAAAAAGCACTTGTACAACAAGCTTTTGAAGCACTTCAAAAAGAATATGGTGAAGATGCAGTTCAACTAGAGATGAATGACCAATATTACAATATGGCTGAAAAAATTGAGCCTGTAAAATTCATCGTTGACCTTGCGGAAGAAGCAATGTTAAATTTAGGTATTACACCGATTAAAAAAGCGATTCGCGGCGGTACAGATGGTTCTCAACTATCATTCATGGGCTTACCAACACCAAATATTTTTGCTGGTGGCGAAAATATGCACGGTAAATATGAATATGTATCGGCTGAAACAATGGAAAAAGCAACAGAAGTTATTCTCGAAATTGTGAAGTTATACGAACAACGCGCTTAATTGCGTTTGAAAGGGGTTTGGGTATGAAAGAAATTGTAATCGGTATCTTTGCTGCCCTCTTCTTCGCCGTCACATTCATTTTGAATCGTGCGATGGAATTAGAAGGTGGTAGTTGGTTATGGAGTTCGTCTCTGCGTTATTTCTTCATGCTACCTTTTCTTTTGATCATCGTGGCAGCTCGTCGTGGGCTGCCTAAGATGACAAAAGAAATTAAACAAAATATAGGTGCTTGGCTACTTTGGAGTTTTGTAGGTTTCGTACTATTTTATGCACCACTGACCTATGCTGCTTCATATGGACCAGGTTGGCTTGTATCAGGGACATGGCAATTCACTATTATTGCGGGCGTATTACTCGCTCCGCTGTTTTTTATACATATTGAACAGAAAAAATTCGTCAGAAAATTCCGTTTAAATCACTCCTTATTTCATGCATTATATTAGTTGGGATCATCTTAATTCAAATTCCAAGTGCCGCAACTGTTTCAAAAAAGGCACTCTTACTTAGTACGTTACCTGTCATCATCGCTGCCTTTGCCTATCCACTTGGTAATCGTAAAATGATGGAAGTCTGTGATGGTCGACTCGATACATTCCAACGTGTACTCGGTATGACGATTATGTCGATGCCTGCATGGATTATACTCGCTATCTATGCCAGCTTCACTGTAGGTGCACCAAGTAGTTCACAAGTATTCCAATCATTCATCGTGGGGATTAGTTCTGGTATTATTGCGACCATTCTATTCTTTATTGCAACAGATCGCGTACGAGATAATCAAGGAAAACTAGCGGCTGTAGAAGCAACTCAATCTGCTGAAATTATTTTCGTTATTATCGGTGAAATGATTCTACTCGGTATTCCACTTCCTGCCCCACTTGCACTTATTGGCTTACTCGTTATTATTTTCGGTATGTTACTACACAGTTATCACACGATGCTTATGAACAAAAATGCTATTTAAGAATGACAAGAGGTTTGCTTTTCCTAGCGACCTCTTTTTTATGAGAACCATAAAAAAACCAACAGAGTGGCGAATCTCTGTTGGTTCTATGCTATACCGAGCTATTCCATAACGTTTTGAGGGGGGTTATGAATACTCTGTTATTCTTCATCAGCTCTTTTTTGGAGAAAAGTGGCTAATGTCCTCTGTATTTCTGTTTTCGAGGAGAAGTAATTTGTTTATATGATAATGATAATCGTTATCAATTAAATAGTCAATAGATTTATTAAACTTTTTTCGTGTATAGTTATTATAAGGGGGAGAAATATGACACGTTTATCACAAGATCAATTACAACAACTACACGCTTATAGCAATTATATCGATGAAGAACAACCTTTTTTATTTAATTTACAACAATTATTAGAGGATGATTTTTTAGAAGATGCTAAAAATATATGGAGAGCAATTAGTCAAAGTGACCAAGACGCAGTTGCGATTTCGTACTTCACAAGACGCTACGGTATGTTTATCGCTATGCAGTTTTATATGCTCACCGTCTATGACGAAATGTGGGTGGGGAAGTTCGAAAACTTAAAATTTGGTGTGAGAGAAGAATTTGGTCGCCCTTCTATTTGCATGTTCACACGTAGCGAAGATTGGGACATGATTGATGAGGATGAACGCGAACAAGCTGTACATACCATTCTACTTGAGCAATGTCATCAGATTTTCTCACAACTGAAAAAGCTAGGCGGCGTATCCGTCTTAACGCACTGGGAGAATGTATTTGGCTATCTTTTATGGCACTATCATACGCTTCTTTCAAACCATACTACAGAAGAAGCCAGAACATATTTAGACTTTCTTGAAAGTGATGTTGTATGGGAAGGAATTAGTGAACATTCACGTTTTCACACTTATACAGGCGGACAACACCCTTCTACACTCATTCACTTACCCGTTCGAAAGAGTTGCTGCTTCTCAAAAGACGTTCCAGGATTACTTGCCTGTGGTTTTTGTCCATTAAAATAATAGATGAAAGAAGAAATCATTTATTCCATTGATTTCTTTTTTTATTTTAGTTTAAAACGGGAATACTAAAGTGAATTCATACTTTACAAATTATGAGATTCTATTATACACTTGCAATATAAAGTTTCCCTAAAACAACTTTTTGTCGTTCACACATATTAAGGAGCGCAGACTATGAAAAATAAACAAAAAACACTTTTATCCGCAAATGCTGTCTTACGCGGTGAGATTAAAGGTTTTAGACAGATTCTCCCCTTTTTAGGTCCTGCATTCATTGCGGCAGTTGCCTATATTGATCCAGGTAACTTTGCGACGAATATTACAGCAGGTTCTGAATATGGCTATCTACTCTTATGGGTCATTGTCGTTTCCAATTTAATGGCGGTATTGATTCAATCTTTATCAGCTAAACTGGGCATTGCGACAGGGCGTAACCTTCCTGAAGTCGCACGTGATAATTTTTCGAAAAAAACATCAATTATGCTCTGGATTCAAGCAGAAATTGTTATCATCGCAACTGATTTAGCCGAATTTATCGGTGCAGCTCTTGGACTTTACCTAGTATTTAAAATTCCTATGCTACCAGCTGCGCTTATAACTGCGGTGGCTGCTTTTGGTATTTTAGAGCTTCAAAGACGGGGTGTTCGTACGTTTGAAGCCATTGTCTCCGGTATGGTTATGATGGTTGTGATGGCTTTTGCCTTCCAAACATTTTTAGCTAATCCGAAACCAACGGAAGTATTATCAGGCATATTCCCCTCTTTTGATGGCGTTGGTTCCATCTTACTTGCTACAGGGATTTTAGGAGCGACGGTTATGCCACATGCCATCTACCTCCATTCTTCTCTAACACAAAGTCGTGTAATCGGGCGTTCTGAAGCAGAAAAGAAAAAGATTTTCAAATTTGAATTTTTCGATATTATCATTGCAATGGTCATCGCTGGTGCAATTAATATATCGATGTTAGTCATTGCGGCTGCTCTATTCCATAAGCGTGGAATGGATGTCAGCGATTTAGATGTTGCTTACCATGAACTCGGCTCATTAATCGGTCCTACAGCTGCAGTTTCATTCGGTCTAGGATTATTAATTGCTGGTTTAGCAAGTTCAGCTGTTGGTACGATGTCTGGTGATGTCGTTATGCAAGGATTTATTAATCGACGAATTCCACTCTACTTACGTCGTGCGATTACGATGGCTCCACCTATTCTCATTATCGCACTCGGTTTAAATGCCACTGTTGCTTTAGTATGGAGTCAGGTAATCCTATCATTTGGTATCGCATTCGCTTTAATTCCACTCATTATTTTCACAAGTAACCCTAAAATCATGGGTGGTTTAGTGAATCGAAAATGGGTGACCTATACAAGTTGGGTAATTGCGGCTATTACGGTTGCTCTCAATCTATTCTTAATTTACAGTTCGATTGTTGAATTGATTCAATCTTAATACGTAAAAAAGATCTTTTTCTCTAATAGAGTGAAAGATCTTTTTCATTTCAAAATTCTAGATTATTCTATCATTATATACCTAAAACAGATGATTTGATTATTCTTCATCACTTTATGGAATTAATATGGGTATAAATAAGAAGAAATCTAAAAATTTATGCTTCATTTTTTTTACTTTATGTTACAATTAATAGTAAGAGGTGATGAGATGGTTATATGGATTCTTATTTTAGCAGTCATCGATTTAATTGTATGGGGGTTCGCTTGGAGAGAGCTAGTGCTTTATGGTCGTCGTCGTATGGAAAAAACACCACGTCGTTTAGTCATATTATTCATACTTGGTATTGTTGTGACGATTGCTTTAGTTATTACATTAATTCAATTGCTGAGAATATTAAATTAAAATAGGTGGCATTTCAAATGAAAAGAAAAGCACACAAAATAGAATGAGGACAAGGTATATGAATTACATAACCTGTCCTCATTTTTTATTTTTTAAATTGTTTCACATGGAACAATTTGTTAAAGTGTTTTACCTACTGTTGTGACTGCGTTAAAGAATAAATCGATAAAGTCGTCACGATTTACTGTGTGTAATACATGAACATTGGGTTCTTTCCCTGTCTTCTTTGCGAAATCAACCAAGGTTGCTCCTTGTGTTAGTGAGCCATTCAACTCCACTTCGACAAAGTAATCATCACCTTTAAATAACTCCGGTTCAACTAGACACGCAACTGCGCACACATCATGCACACGAATTTGTTCTTCAAATCCTGGTGGGTTAAACGGTGTTTGAGATTGTGTAAATGTATAGAAGTTCATCATATCTGCTACTTTTTCAGCGAATGGTGTACCTAGATTGCGTAAACGTGTCATTTCATCGCGTGTAATGTATGCTTTATGTGTTACATCTAAACCGCTCATAATAATTGGAACACCTGAACGGAATACTAATTCCACTGCATGCGGGTCAACATATGCATTGAATTCAGCTACTGTTGACATATTACCTCCAACTGCTGCTCCGCCCATCCAAGAAATCTGTTTAATGAATGGTTTCACTTCTGGATGTGCAAATAATAAAGCAGCCACATTCGTTAATGGACCTGTTGCAACAATCGTAATTGGCTCTTCAGCGTTCATTAAAATATCGTACATCGCTTGAATCGCTGTACGGTCACTTGCTTGTAAAACAGGGTCTGCCCATTTTACATTACCAAGTCCACCTTCACCATGGATATCTTCTGCTACCTCTTGTTTACGGAACATGGGTTGCTCGATTCCTTTTGCAACTTCTACTTCTTTTTGAATGTATGTTAGGAAACTTAATGTGTTATAAGTTGTTTTATCAATTGTTAAGTTACCAGCCTCAACTGTTATTAATTGAATATCTAGTTCTGGACGTGCATATGCTAATGTCAGCATCATTGTGTCGTCGATACCTGGGTCACAGTCAATGATTACAGGGATTTTATTCATGTGTAGATAATACTCCTTATATAATAGTTATCTTATTATATACTTTTTATTTCTCATACACTACATACCATTCATCATTTTCTTCGTACATTTTTGTCCCTACAAATCCATTTTTCAATAATTTTTGTTGACCTTCTGTATCACGCATGACAATCGTCTCTTTTTTTACATATGTTGGATTTGGAGTGCGTAAATCTTTGAAAAATACATAGCGTAATTTATCTACATATTTAATTTTCAAGGCTTTTACAACTAGACCTTGAGAAAATTTATCTTTTAAACTTGGAATATTGTATGGTTGAACTGTTGAACATACATAGTCATAACGTGTTTGATCGATTCGTTCCATCGACCATTGCGCCATTTTCTTTTGTAGACCATATCCTCTATATTCTGGTGCTACATTTGAAATCTCTTGATAAAGTACGCGATGGAATTGATCTTCTGGAACACCACAATCATATCCTAGATGTTCTTCTTCTATTGGTGGATTTAATAGTGCGCGGAAGCCAATCATTTCCTCCTCTACGAAAACACCAATCATCATCTTTTCATCTTGTAAAATCGCTTCAAATTCTTCTGTCATTAATGGTTGAAGGACACTTCGAACAGGCAATGCTTCATATACACGTTGCTGAAGTGCTTCGATTGCCTGTAGGTCATCCATTGTTAAATAACGAACAGCAAAAGGTGTTTCTCCTAAGTGACCTGTTAAAAAATATGTCATATCTGTTACCCCTTACCCTGTAATCTTCTCTGAAAATGCTGTTAATTCGTGAAGAACTGCTTCGTCAACATCTACACCAAGTCCAGGTTTTTCATTCAATTGAATGAATGGAATATCATACTTCAAGTTTCCGATATCCTTTGAAAATTTAATTGGTCCTGTTAATTCAACACTACCCATAATTTTTTTCGAGAATGCTACGTGGAATCCAGCAGCTGAACCAACAGATGATTCAACCATTGAACCAATTTGACATTCGATTCCAGCCATTTCAGCCATTACAGCTAATTTCATCGCTGGATAAATTCCACCACATTTCATCAGTTTGATATTTGCTTTATCTGCTGCACGTTTTGCGATGACTTCACGCATATCACGCTCGCTACGTAAACCTTCATCAATCATCAATGTAATATCGGATTTCGCCTTAATCTCAACTAAACCGTCAATATCATTATCTTCTACAGGTTGTTCTAACCAATCGATATTTAAATCTTTCATACCACGAAGTGCTTTTAATGTCGTTGCTGCATTACCCCACCCTTGGTTAACGTCAACACGAATGGCGATATCTTGTCCTACGCGTTCACGTACTGCCTTGATACGTGCCACATCTTTTGCTACTTCTGTTCCGACCTTCATTTTAAACGATGTATAGCCAAGTTCCATCTTCTGTGCTGCTTCCTCAGCCATTTTTTCGGGTTCGCCGATTGATAATACATGTGTAATTGGGAATTTCTCGTGATAACGGCCACCTAATAATTGATACACAGGTACATTCATCGACTTCCCTGCAATATCAAAACAAGCAATATCAATTGCTGCTTTGGCTGCTGGTGCTGGTTTTACAACATGATTCATCACATCATGTAACTTCTCAAATTGACGTGGATCTAAACCGATTACGGCTGGTGCTAAATGATTTTTTAAAACTTGGAATGTACTTTCCCACGTTTCCCCTGTAATATGTTCATCTGGAACTGCTTCACCATATCCGACAACCCCATCATCTGTCGTCATTTTCACGATAATCGATTGGATTGAATCATATGTCGCATAGCTAATGATAAATGGATCGATTAATGGTAAGTTAATAGCAAATAGCTCAATTTCTTTAATTTTCATAGATAAAAAAACTCCTTTATAATAAATGTCGTTTAGTTGTCGTTAAATAACGAAAATAAAAAGCAAAGGAAGATGACCATGCACATTCGAATGGCATTAATCAGCTCACAAGCTTATCAAAAATACATTTCTAGTATCGCACAAAAAATAGCGGATATCCAACTAGATTTTTATGTGTATGAAGAACCGGAACAAGCAACACAATTACTACATGAATTACAACCATGTGATGCCCTTATTATTGGTGGCTTTTTACCGTATTTAGAAGTGAAACCTTTGTTGCCTTCACTTCGTATTCCTTATACGCATTTTATACAAGATGAGGCTACCATCTCTACTACATTATTAGCTGCTATAACCAAATACCATATTCCGCTCAATCAAATCTCCATTGATGTGATTGAACCAACATTCGTTACGTCTATTTTACAAGATATTCATCAGCTTGATACTCCTCCATATATTCATGATGCCACACAAGTAGACGTGGAACAACGTCATCGAACATTATACGATGAAGGGCATGTCCAACTGATTATTACTAGCGTCCACCAATTATATGAAAAGTTAAAAGCAGATGGTTATCCTGTTATGCGTATGCAAGAATCGACTTCTGCAACCATTCAAAAGTTAGAAAAAATGCGTGATTCTGTTCTTTTGCAAAAATCAAATGCCAACCGTATGACAGCAGGTGTCTTAAAAATTCATCCAGAAGATGAGGCTGCTTTCATTCATTTTATGCAAGCCATACATGCAAATTATACAAGGCACAATACACATCGCCTAGAATTATATACAACAATTGGTCACTTAGAACAACTTCTACACAATGAAAAACAGTTAAAAGCCTGTCTCGCCTATTTTAAAAAACCGTATCAAATGGGTTTCGGCTATGGTGAGTCGATTTCAGAAGCACTTCAGCATGCAGAGGATGCTCTTCAATTTACAAAAACCGACGAAATCTACATTCTTGATGAATATAGTCGTTTATTAGGCCCTTATCCAACTCATCAAACGATTTTGCCACTCAAATTTGATAGTGAGAAGCAAAAAGAAATGGCTGAACGTACAAAATTAAGTGTACTCAGTCTTTCAAAAATGAGTTCATTCATTGAGGAACGCCATACAAAACACTTTACTGCTCAAGATGTTGCAGATCATCTACACGTAACAAGACGAACTGCTGAACGCATGATTAAAAAACTATTAGAACATGGTTATTTAGCAATTATTTCTTCTGAAATGACATACAAAAAAGGTAGACCACGTGCAGTCTACACTTGGATTGACTCTTAATACTGGAAAAGCAAATCGCCAATAAGTGACGATTTGCTTTTTTTACATTTATAATGCACTTGGTTCTAATGCTTTTTCTTCTTCAATTTCTTTTTGTTTTGCTTCTTCTAATTCTTCAGGTGTTAATTTAACAATCGCAAAACCTACATAAGCATAAATAATCGAAATAATTGGTACAACAAAATTTAAAATAGCATATGGCGCATACTCAAATGCACTTACACCTAACGTTGCAAAAATGAATACACCACATGTATTCCACGGGAAGAATACAGATGTTAAAGTACCACCATCTTCTAACGCGCGTGATAAGTTTTTAGAATGTAACCCTCGATCTCGGTAAGCTTTTACAAACATACGCGATGGTACGACAATTGAGATATATTGTTCAGAACAAGTCGCATTTGTAAAAATACAGGCTGTAATCGTAGATGCTACTAGACTACCTGTTGATTTTGCCCATTTCATAATGACTTGAATTAATGATTTCAACATACCTGAGTACTCTAAAATACCACCAAATGTCATCGCGATAATCGTCATTGATACTGTACCCATCATGCCATCTAATCCGCCTTGATTGAATAGTTTATCAACTAATTCATTACCTGATTCTAAAACAAAACCACTTTGTAATGTTTCAAGTGCAAATTTTGTTGAACCGCCTTGAACCGTAATCTGTAATAAGAAACCCATTACAATCCCTGCAAGTAATGCCGGAATAGCTGGAATTTTCTTGGCTACCATGAAAATAACTGCTACAGGCACAATTAATAACCACGGTGAGATATAAAACGTCTCTTGTAAGACACGTAATGTCGTTAAAATACTTTCAGAGTTCATATTCACATCTGCAAATTTACGACCTAAAATACCGAAAATAATTAATGAAATAATTAATCCTGGAATCGTCGTATAGAGCATGTGACGAATATGATCGAATAATTGTGTACCTGTTAAACCAGAAGCTAAATTTGTTGTATCTGATAATGGTGACATCTTATCACCGAAATAAGCGCCTGAAATAACTGCTCCAGCAATCATTGGTGCAGGAATCCCCATACTTAGTCCAATCCCCATACCAGCAACCCCCACAGTTGCCATTGTAGACCATGAACTACCGATTGCTAGTGCTACAATCGCACATAATAATAGAATTGTTACTAAGAACCATGCAGGTGAGATTAATTTCAAACCATAAAAAATCATCGTCGCAACGACACCGCCACCAACCCATGCGCCAATTGTAAAACCAACAAGCATGATGATGACAACCGCTGGGAGTGCTAATTTAATCCCCTTATACATCATCTCTTCTACTTCTAACCATTTAAAACCATGAGCAATCGCCACAATCGCTGCTGTTACTGTACCAATAACAAGTGGTACGTGCGGGCTTGTCCCCAAAACAGCAACCGCTACAGCCATCGATGTAATCATGACAAAGAACGTTAAAATCGTCCATCTTGCTTTAATTTCTCTTTTCATCCATCTCATCCCCTTTATCTGTCTGAAAAATGAAAACATTCACTAGAATTAAGAATATCCGTTGAGTGGAAAGAGGTCAATGCAAAATTTTTGCACCAAAGCAGAAAGAAAACGATTACATAGACAGTATTTTTATTTGTAATAGCTAAACAATACAAATACAATAAAACGAATAAAAATTTATTAAAATGTATAAAAAACCACTTAATCAATTTGATTAAGTGGTCGAAATGTATTTTATTTTCGTGGTGTTTTCTTTAATAATGTAGCCAATACTTTTGACGCATCTACTAGAGCCTGTTGGTCAAATGTCATATGTGGGTGATGTAAACCAGGTGCTAAATCCGCTCCTACACCTAACATCGCAGCCTTTAGCTCTGGCTTCTTCACTGTATAAAAATGAAAATCATCCGCTCCCGGTGTATGGATTGCTTCTGTGCAAAATTCTTCACCTAGCGTTTCAACAATTGCTTCTTTTGCCATCTGTGCCGCTTCTTCAGAAACTTCTGCTCCTGGCGTATAATCATAAAAGCGCCACTCTAAATCGATGTCAAACTGTTGTTGAATAGCTTGCAACCCTTTATGAATAGCTGTTTTCATATCATCTAATAAAGCATTACTTTGCGCACGCAGATCCATCGCAAACGTCGCACTCCCTGGAATAATATTCGTACTTCCACCATCAGCAACTACTTTGGTTAATTTCACTGAATGTGGTTCGAACGGTGAAAAGTGCAAACTATTTAGCATTTGATGAACAGCCATGACAACATCCAGTGCATTTTTGCCTTGATGTGGTCGAGCACCATGTGCATCAATACCTTTGATGCTTCCCTCTAAGAAATACGCTGCACCATGATGAATCGCTGGCGCAATTTTACCAAGTGGTAATTCTTCAATTGGACGTAGATGAACACCGAATAAATGAGATACACCGTCAACAGCCCCATGTTCATAAGCTGCAACAGCCCCATTCCCTAGTTCCTCTGCAGGTTGGAAAATGAAACGAACGCGATGTGTTAATGGCTCATTTCGCAAACGAAGTAATGCTCCTAACACCATTGTTATATTCGCATCGTGCCCACATGAATGATTCGCGCGCCATACACCATCTACTTCTTGCCACAAGGCATCGATATCTGCACGAACAGCGATAATTTCATCTCCTGTACCAATTTCTGCAACTAAACCTGGAATATCACCGAATAAGCGATACTCCACTTGTAGTTCTTCCATAATCGAAGCTAATGTTTTTGTTGTTTCATACTCTTTCCAGCTTACTTCTGGATGTTCATGAAAATGACGAAACCAATCGTAAATCTGTTGTTCTACTGTCAATTCTGTCATAACCCGCACCTCATTAAAATTAATTTCGTTGTTTTTTCTTTAAATTTCGCATTGCGATTAACTGATTTCGCTTACTCGCAATTTTATTATCGCCAATTAACATTAAAATTTGGATCATTGTAAATGGTAACGAGCGTCGTTTACGATAGGCAATATATTTTGGTCGCCACTCATTCGCATATTGCTCTTTCAAATAACGTAAGTCTTTTTTATTCCCAGACTCTTGTGCATTCACTAAAATCTGAGCTGCAATTTTCTCTGAAATTCCCGCATATTTAGATACACCAACATGTTTTAAATAAACCATTCCAATATTAATATATCGATAACCTTTTTCTTTCGTTGCAATTAACGAGCAGACTAACAAATAATCAAGTGCATGTGCTGGCATGTCTATTTGTGTCGAACGCAATAAACTAATCGCAATCGTATGCTTTGGACCATCTAATTCTGTTAAATTTGCAAATGCGACAATTTCTTGTTGTTTGTTTCGTAATAAAACGATTGGACCATTATTTAAATAGCGCTCATTAAATACATAATGTTCACCAATCTGTTCTTTATCGCCTTGCCATATAGCTGAAAGTTCTGCTAACTCTCGTATAAATGATTCAGAAAATTTCGGTTCTAACCATTCAAATGTATAACCAACTTCTTGCATTTCTTTTTGTAACTTTTTACATTGCTCTTTTTCTTCATGCGTTAAAACAACTTCTGAAATCTCTACATTTCCTTCTTCACCTAGTTTAAAAAAGTTATAGCCGTATCCGTATAAATATGGAATGAATGAATCGCTGACTTCATAAAATACAGGTGTATAACCATAGTAATCTGCAAAGGTAATAAATTCCTCAATTGATGTTTTAAAATGATTTCGATCACCAATTAAATCACCCTGTACAATAAATTTATCAGCAGTAATACGATAAGAAAAAAGTACATTACGTTGTTTATTCCAAAAAATACATTGATGCATATGCTGTTCAAAATGATGCGCTTCTGTCACACCATATTTTGTAATATGCTTTGCTACTTCATCTTGATTTTCAACTAAATAAACACGCTTGAATTGGGTTCGATTTCGCTGCCAACGTTCAAACAGAACTACAGCTGCAATAACAACCAATCCAATTAATGCACTTTTAAATAAGTCATCAGGGTTACGAATAATAATCCCTTGTACATGCTCAGAAAGGTGGTGACGTAAATCCGACTTCACAATAATCCCAATCACTAAGTAACTTAGTAATACAACCGTAATAACGAATGTATTGAAAATGCTGCGTCCCCATGTCTCTACATAACTCGTACGATAGAAACGATTGCGTGCAAAGTACAGTAATAGCGCTACAAAAATCATAAAGAGCGCTTGGCGATATTGAATACCTTTTACAATGAAAAGCGTAGCCGCAAACAGCAAGACGAATAGTGTCACTTTAAATGTGCGACGGTCCTTATAAGAGATTCCGTTTGATAATGCTAGTAATAGGAAGCCCGTCATGACCGACACTTGATGCGATACATTAATAAAGGGCAATGATGTAAGTTCTCTCACATACTTTATTTTTTCAATTGCACCAGGTGCAACACTTGAGATTAATAGACTTAAACCAGCCAAAAACACGAGTGCTGTCGCAATAATATGCATCGTACGTTCTAATAGTAAGTTTGGAATACTATTATAGCCTCTATTGAATGTACGCCAAATATCGCGAATAAAGAGAATCAACCCAGCTAAAAACGGAATTGCATAATATCCAACACGATAGAATAGTAATAATACTAATACAGATTCTGAAGGAATATTTAAACTCGTAGCCCCCCAAATGAAAACTAAGTCAAAAGAGCCTAATCCACCAGGAATCATACTGACAATACCGGCTGCAGAAGCAATAACAAACATCGGCCATAAATCGATTAAAGTCACATCGATATGAAGTAATTTTGTTAAAATAACGAGCATTGCGAAAGCACCTAACCACTCACAAATAGATACAAATATCAGTGCAACATCGCCTAATAGTTGATGTTTTGTCATTTTTTTACGCAGTAGCTGAACAATCGCGCGCACAATTAAAAACGGTGTATATAAGCCGATAAATGCAGCTACATATAATAAGAAAGGATGCTCTGTAAAAATTCGAATATCGCGGAAGAAAATTAATAATAAATCCGCAAATAATGAAATACCCCCTAAATAAAAGAGCGTTACAGAGGCAATCATCTTAAAGAATGTCGTATTATCCATGTCTGGCTTTTTAAAGTAATGTGTACGCAAAAGTACACCTACTAAGCCACCAAATCCGATTAAGTTTGAAAATGAATTAATTATTAAAGATTCTTTCATAAGCCTTTTGATTGGCATTTTTAACTTCAGTTTTTTCATAATAAAAAAATCATAAAAAAACATTGGAAAAGCTAAAAAAAGCGGCACAACTGCAATTAATGCTAGCGTCCGAACATCAATTGAACCAAGTTGCCGCGCAATTTGAGCTCCATTTGCTTCTCTTACAATTTTGGTCAACTCGTGAATCGCAAAAAGCATTAAGAGAATCGGTAAAATAACTTTAATCCATTGAAAGATTTTTGAACGATTTATTTTCACCCTTCTCCCCCATTTACATATTTTTTATCATCCTATTAATTATAACGAATCTTTTAATATAAAGTGCTTTATTTTATAAGTATTTTGAGTCATTTCTTTCGAGATAATATACATTATGTATATCATACCCTTTATATGTAAAACGTGAAACGAAGAAAAAGAGACATTACGCTTGCTCGTAACCTCTCTTTTTAATCATTTATTATGCACGAATGGCTTCTTCAATTGGCATCTCTTTTTTTACCGTTACTTTCATTTCAGCTAACGTATAAAGTTCTAGTAAATCCTGCTTCGTCAGCTCTGGTAAAATGGAACTCAAATCACGAAGTAACACATTCTTTCTTCTGCTATATTCAATATCATTTTGCGGTGTTGGTACATCACTCATAATATTTAATAATAAATCGTCTGCAGAAATTTTTAAAGCTTGGCTTAATCGAACAATCCATTTCGCTGAAGGAATGCTCTCACCAACCTCCCAACTTTTAATACGACTCGCTGACGTGCCGATTTCTTTTGCCAAAGACAACATTGAGTGATTGCTAAGCTCCCTTAGTAACTTTAACTGCTCACCAAAAGCATATTGATCAAACATCATTACTCCCCTCTCTTTCCAGAGTTTCTATTTTTAGAAATAGACGTTGCAGAATAGAGGCTACGACTTCAATTATTTGATAATGAATGTCCGCTCTCTTTACTTAAAAAATGATTGCCCTATCTACTCTTAACAGAAATTCTCTTAAACTAAACAATTTTTCTTCCTTAAATAGAATTATAATATATTTTTTGAGAAAATCACGCATTTTTCGATAAATTTTTTTATTTTTTTACAATTTATTAAAAAACGGCAGTCTTTCTTTGTGCAAACTTTGCATGAATCCTTCATAATAAATAGAAGGAGGCAGGAAAATGAACAAAAAAATAATAATGGTCATTAGTGTACTTGCTATTATAATTCTTGCAGTTGTCGGCATCTATGTTTTCATACAACAAAAAGATCAAAAAGCACAGGAAAAAGCAGCAACACAATGGACTCAAAACTTCGAAAAGAAGAAATATACAGAGCTTGTAAAACAGGTAACAACAGATTCTTTAAAACAACAAGGTTATACAAAAGATGACTTTGTGAAGAAATATACGAATGTCTTTGGAGGAATTGGTGCAAGTAACATTCAAATTTCAAATATGAAAGTATCTGATCAAAAGTTGAGTTATCAAGCTATATTTGAAACGACTATTGGGAAAACAACGTCTTTTTCATATTCAACAAAACTAATCAAACAAGATGGCACATATCAGATTGATTGGAAAACATCTTTAATCTTTCCAAATATGAAGCCAACTGATCGCATATCATTTCAAACAACCGATGCAATACGTGGTGATTTAGTAGATGTAAATGGTTTTGATTTAGCCACAAATAAAAAGGCTTTTCGCGCAGGTATCATTCCTAAAGAATTAGGGAATAATTCGACACGTACGAAAAGAATCAAAAAGATTGCAACTTTTTTAGATGTTTCAACAGACAGTATCGAACAAAAATTGGCACAAGTATGGGTAAAAGATGACTTATTTGTTCCTATTAAAATAGTAGCCGATGAACATGTTCAAAAAATGGATGGACTACAATATGCTGCAACAACTACACGCTACTACCCTCTTGGTGCAGCAGCAGCTCATTTAATTGGTTACACAGGAACGGTTACAGCAGAAGATATTAAAAAGAATCCAGCTCTTTCTTCTGACGCAATTATTGGAAAAACAGGGCTAGAACGAGCTTACGATAAGGAACTTCGCGGTATAGATGGAGGAAGTATCTCTTTAGTTAATAAAGACGGTAAAGTAAAAGAGGTATTACTTGAGAGTAAGGTAAAGAATGGTGAAAAAATTCGTTTAACAATAGATGCCTTAATGCAAAAACGTGCATACGAAGATTTAGAAAAAGCTACGGGTTCTACTGTCATTATAGAACCACAAAATGGTGCGCTAATGGTATTAGTGTCGAAACCATCATTTGACCCGAATCAGATGGTACGTGGCTTATCGCAAAGAACGTATGACCAATATGCAAATGACCCTAACAGACCGTTCACAAATCGATTTACACAGCGTTATGCGCCTGGCTCAACAATGAAAGCTATTACAGCAGCAATTGGATTTGATGCGGGAACATTAAAACCTAATCGCGTACGTACAATTGATGGGCTACAATGGCAAAAAGATGGTTCTTGGGGAAATTATAAAATTACACGCGTTACAGAGAATCAAAAAGTAGATTATAAAAAAGCGCTCATTTATTCCGATAATATTTTCTTTGCTCAAGAAGGTCTAGAGCTTGGAGAGAATCGATTACGTGCTGGTTTAAAAAAATTTGGTTTTGGACAAGATTTCAATCTACCTTTTGCTATGACACCTGCCCAAATTTCAACGCATAAACAATTCAAGAGTGATATTTTATTAGCTGATACAGCTTATGGACAAGGACAACTACTCATGTCACCTATCCAACAGGCAGTCGCATACAGTGCTTTTGCAAATGACGGAAAAATTGTACAACCACATATTCGAGTGAATGAAAAATCTAAAACTTCTGAAGCAGTATCCAAAAAAGCAGTCGACCAAGTAAATGCAGCTCTTTTACAAGTAGTGAAAGATCCGAATGGTACAGCTCATAACCTCGCTTCACTACAATTACCATTAGCAGCTAAAACAGGAACTGCTGAATTAAAGCTTGAACAAGGTACAGAGGGTATAGAGAATAGCTTCGTATTTGCATTCAATGCCGAAAAAAAGAATTATTTAATTGTATCACTCGTAGAAAATCATAAAAAAAGTGGAAAAACCGCGACACAATTGATTAAAAATCTCGTTCCTGAAGTTGAAAAATCAATTGAAACGAAAAAATAAGGAGTCGATGAACATGAAACCTAAAATGATAGTACTTGATTTAGATGGCACAACATTGAACAATGCCCGTAAAGTAGATCCTGAACTCTCAGATTACTTACAAGCTCTTCGAAAAAAAGGCATTTTAGTATGTATTGCGACAGGGAGAACGATGTATGAAATGCGCTTAGCGATTCCAATTGATTTTGAAGTTGACGGCATTATTAATTCAAATGGAATGAACGTACACTTTGGTGGAAAAGAAATCTATCGCGAATCCATTGAAGCAAAAGCTGTAGAAACACTCGTTGATTTATCACTCGTACACGAAATCCATCATGAAATTCACCATCACGATGGACGTACAACCGCGAAAATTTCTCCTATGCGTGATCGCGCACATGAATTAACCGTACATGGCTATACATCACCCGAATGGACAAAAGATGTTGATACAAAAGATGTTGAAAAGATTCTATTCTTTAAAGAAAATCATGATATATTAGCTGACTTTTTGGGTGAACTACGTATTTTAGAAAAAATCCTACCTTTTACTGCGGCTTTTTCCGCAATTGATTTAATTGATATTAGCGGTCGCCATATTACAAAAGCTACTGGTGTTGCAAAAATTCTAGAAGAAAATCACCTATCTTTCACAGATGTAATTGCTTTTGGAGATGGCGGAAATGATTTACCACTATTCCATAAAGCAGGTCGCTCTGTAGCAATGAAAAATGCGCCTATCTGGGTACAAGAGCAAGCAACAGAAGTAACCGAATATACGAATAACGAACTTGGTCTTTTAAAACATTTGCAAGGCATTTATGGTTTGAACCCATAATAAAATATCCCTATAAGATGACTTTTTCAATGGTCGATCTTATAGGGATTTTTTTAGTATTGTCTAAACAAAACCACTCAATCTGAAATTTTATTTCACGTTTTGTTGCTTTTTTATTTGTATATATAAGAACAGCGCATATGTAAAGGGAATTGCTGCAATGAAATATGTAACTATTTGTAAATATGAAAACCACTTAATTGTTGATAAATCCAGTGCCTTCTCTAAGTGGAATACGATCTCACAACACATTACAATTGATACACATACGATACTCATGATTGATAAACGTTTCAGTTTCTTTTTATTTTCCAATTAGATGGCACCCCTTTCCTTTACAGTTCGAAACTATTCTATGTTATGCTATTTCTAACAGTATATTTCGAAAAGCATTATTTGAAAAGTTTTTTCACTTTTTATAAAGGAGGAATTAAAAATGGAAGCAGTCATTTTTGATTTTGATGGAACAATTGTCGATACAGAAGCATTATGGATTGACGTTTACCAAGAACTTATTCAAGAACGATATGCATATGAAGTACCTTTAGAAGTTTTTCAAGCATGTATCGGTACACAAGATACATCACTTTATGATTACTTAACAACACATGTAGATGCTCATATTACACGTGACGAATTATCACCTTTTGCCGAAAAACGTGTAAATGAACGTTTAGTTGATTTACCTGTGAAGGACGGTATTACAGATTTATTACGTACACTACATGAGCATGGTGTACGTATGGCAATTGCATCAGGTAGTCAACTAAAGTTTATTGCGGAGTTTATTAATAAACATAGCATTGCCCATTATTTTGAAGCGATTCGATGTGCTGATGATGTTGTTCATGTTAAACCACATCCAGAAATTTACGAAGAAGCACTCTTTGTACTTAATTTAGAGCCTGAACAATGCATTGCGATTGAAGACTCTGAGAATGGTGCAAAATCAGCTGTAGCTGCAAAAATTCCTTGTATCGTTGTTCCAAACGATTTAACATCATCAGGGCATTTTCCAGAAGAAGTAACCATTTTATCAACAGTTGAAGAAGCAAAAGAACAGATTTTAGCAATTCACACAAGATAATTATAAAAACTTCGACATACTAAAATGTCGGAGTTTTTTCATTACCATAAGATTGGCTTTGTAACCATTAACCACAGCATAATACAGAGTAAAATAGTATAGATTATCGCGCCTCGTCGTAAATTTCGTATAAACTTTTCTTTTTGAAATTGCGGTGTGTCTAGCGTACGCATCGTTGGCTTAAACGCACGCGTTAAATAAACAACTGATGCCACTAATAAAATCATCGTTGTTAAAATCCACGGTGTATCCCACTTATAAGGACCTAACCACATTGCAAGTAAACCAAAAATGATTAGTACGTGACCTGCATGTTTCACAACAGTGATTCCAGATTGAAAAGCGTGTGCATAGGCACGAAACATATCCATATTTGATGTTTTCTCCATCTTTTTTAATACAGGAAATAGCACAAAGAATGGACCAATCGATAAAATAGCGCTTAATACATGTATATAAATAATTGTTAGATAGAGCATTCACTGAAGAATTGCCGAGACAATTCTGCCCTCCTCTTGTCTTCTGTCATTCCACTTTATTTTCTCAATTTCTAAAGCTTGTGTAAAGCTTCTGCAAATCAATATTCTTTTAGGAGAAAATACGGTATAGTGAAATGAAAGGAAGGGAGCGAGGTCACAATGGGTATTCATAAATTTTTTACAAGCTTAAATGATTTAGAACGTATTATTCGCGCGCCTGGACGCTTCAAATTTGAAGAACATAACGTGGCGGCGCACTCTTGGAAAGTATCTCAATATGCGATGTTCTTTGCTACATTAGAAGAAATGCATGGTGCAACGATTGATTGGAAATCACTTTACGAAAAAACGATCAATCATGACTATGGTGAGATTTTCATTGGTGATATTAAAACACCAGTAAAACACTCATCACCTGAATTAAAAAGTATGATTGCACTAGTTGAAGAAAAAATGGTGGAACATTATATAGAAGAAGAAATTCCAGAAGAATTTCAAGCGACATTTAAACATCGCATGAAGGAAGGTAAGGACGAGACCATTGAAGGTCGTTTACTCGAACTCAGTGACAAGCTCGATCAATTCTATGAGTCATTCGCGGAATTAAAACGCGGTAATAAAGATATTGAATTTGTGAAAATGTATCAAACTGCACTCAAGAAGATTTTAAATCTTCCATTACCAAACAGTGTAGACTATTTTAAAAATACAATGCTAAAAGATGTCATGAAAGAAGATACAACTATTGATATTATCAAGCTTACAGAACAAGCGATTCAAGAAGCACCTTAACTCGAACAAGATGTTTGCATGAATCGTGATTCTAGCGTATATTATTAATACAAGCTGCATTGTTCGTAATAGTATTAAGTTTTAACCTTTAAGCTGTAATAGGGAGTTTTAGATTGAGTAAGGACTGGCAAGCCTCTTAGCTAGGAGGACATACATGAGCGACTCTGCGAACACCCACTTTTAGGAGTGGTGGTTTAAAACTTTCAATATGATCAACTTACGGCAAAGGCGGCTTCTCTATTTTACATTTCAGAGACACTCACTTCGGTGGGTGTCTTTTTTATGTCACTTTTCATTATTTAACAACTGTACTAAAAAAGTTAATACTAAAGATGTACTCTATTATATTTTTCTCTCTATAAGACTTTACTACCCACTTTTTTAAATTTTTTTATTTTCCAGTGACTATAAATAGATTTACGTCACAGTATATTGTATGATATTCAAGGTGAAAAAGCATTGCAAAAATAGGATGAATCCCACTTTTATTTTTAGGTATAAAGTTATATAAAAATTTTATAAATATTAATTTTAAACTTACATATAACTTCTATAGCGTTTATTTTAGAAGATAATTTATCTATGCAAGCTTTTATTTACACGATGTGAACTAATATTCGTTTGTTTTCTTTAATAAATTGCATCAAGGGAATTTATTAAAACTGCTTAAATTTCTATTGAAAAAACATTTTTCTTTTTAGGTATTTAAGGATACATAGCAAACAAATGACGTACAATTTTAAAGTTATTCGATGACACTACAACTTACTAGGAGGAACTTCATATGAAGTGGACAATCAATAGGAAGCTTTTCGGTGGCTTTATCGTAGTATTAGCCATCCTTGTCGCTATCACAACGCTTAGCTTTTACGGGCTAAATAACATTAATAAACAATACACGGAACTTTTAAGTGATAAAGTTCAAAAAACAATGGACGTTAAAGATTTACAAATCAACGTAAAACAAGAAATAACATCTATGCGTGGCTATCTTTTAACTGGCGATCAACAACAATTAAATACAAATCAAAAAGCACAAGATAGCTTCCAAACACTCTATAATAATCTAGAAAGCACTTTTAAAAACCCTGAAGGAAGAAAATTATTAACAGATTTAGGTACAACAGAAAAAGAATTTCGTGATTTTACTGCTGATGCATTTGCATTAAAAGCAGAAAACAAAACAAAAGAATATACACAACTTGTCGCAACTACAGGTCGTGATATTGCAATTAAATTTGATGAGCAAGTAAGTAAATTAATGGACCATCAAAATAAATTGTTACAAATGGACAATAAAACAACTACGGCAAAAGTAAAAACTATCTCAACACAATTAATCATTTTAGGTGTTATTGCGATTCTTTTAGGCATTGGTATTGCGCTATTCATCGGTCGACTAATTGCACGTCCAATTACATATATCGCAAGTGCTTCAAAACGTATTGCAGAAGGCGACTTAAACGGGAAAGATATTGAAATCAAAAATAACGATGAGATTGGGGAATTAGCTACTTCATTCAATATGATGAAAGGTAACTTACGTCGTTTAATTGAACAGGTAAACTTGAATTCTCAACAAGTAGCTTCTGCTTCTGAACAATTAACTGCAAGTGCAGAACAAACAAAACGTGCGACAGAGCAAATTACAGCATCCATTCAAGATGTTGCAAATGGTGCTGAAGAACAAGGTCAAGGCGCAAACGAAAGCTCACTTGCGATGCGCGAAATGGCAATCGGTATTCAACGCGTTGCGGAAACAACTTCAGCTGTATCCGAGTTAGCTATTGAAACAAGTCATGAGGCGTCACGCGGTAATCAATCGATTCAAAAAGTGAGTACACAAATGAACTCAATTAGTTCAGCTGTAGATGATTCTGCAACAGTCATTAAGGATTTAGGTGAACATTCAAAAGAGATTGGCAAGATCATCGAAGTCATTACATCCATTGCAGATCAAACGAACTTACTTGCATTAAACGCTGCCATTGAAGCAGCTCGTGCAGGCGAACATGGGAAAGGTTTTGCAGTTGTAGCGGAAGAAGTTCGTAAACTCGCTGAGCAGTCAAAAGAATCAGCCGATCAAATTACAAAATTAATTCAACGTATCCAGGATTCAACAGACCATGCAGTAAGTGTGATGGAAAAAGGTACAGATGAAGTAAAAGAAGGGTTATCAGTTGTATTAGAAGCAAAAGAAGGCTTCGAAAAAATCCATCAATTAATTGAAGAAGTAACAGTTCAAACGCAAGAAGCTTCAGCAATATCAGAAGAAATGTCTGCAAGTTCAGAAGAAGTCGATGCTTCAATCGAAGAAATCGCTCATATCGCACAAGCTTCAGCAGCAAATATACAAAATGTAGCTTCTGCTTCTGAAGAACAACTTGCTTCAATGGAAGAAATCTCATCTTCTGCTTCAAACTTATCACGTATGGCAGAAGAATTACAAAATCACGTACGCCAATTTAAAGTATAGTTATAGAGAAAAGGAGGAATGCCATTGCATATGGAATTTCTCCTTTTCTCATATTATTTGATTTCCACACACATAAATTGTTCACAATTAATGTGTGAAAATGACGCAACTTCTACTGCTCAATGTAGTCTTAGTAAATGAAGAGAAAGGAGTCTTCATTATGTCATTTATGATCGCGGTAATCGTTGCGATTTTATTATTTGTGCTCTTTTTCAAGATTTTTTTCAAAGTGATTTTCAAACTATTTCTTTATCTAATTATTGCCATTCCGGTTTATTTATATGTCGTCAAACCGTTATGGTATAAATATAGTTACTTACTACAGTAACAGGCACACGTTCACATAACGATGTGTCTTTTTTGTATTATTTTAATATGGCACTTTGTTCCATCATTTTTTCTACTATTACTTCTATTGTCTTTTCTACAATAAGCGTTTGATTGGTTTGCTGTTGTAAAAATCCTTCATCCACCATATGCTTTAGCATTTGAATGAGTCCTTCATAATAACCTGCTATATTCAACAAGGCACATGGCTTATGTAAAATACCAATCGTATTCCATGTAAACACTTCGAAAAATTCTTCCATTGTGCCAATCCCACCTGGAAATACAATAAAACCATCTGCTAAATCCATCATCATCTTTTTACGTTCATGCATACTCTCCACAATATGAAGTTCGGTCAATCCTTCATGTGAAATTTCTTTTTCTTCTAATGATTTTGGCATGACCCCAATGACTTCTCCACCAGCTGCTAGTGTGGCATCTGCAATTGTTCCCATAATCCCTACTTTTGCACCACCATATACGAGCTGAATACCTGCATTTGCTAAATAGGTACCAACCTCTTTCGCGTATACTTCATAAACTGGGTTATTCCCAAAGCGTGAACCGCAAAAAACTGCAATTGATTTCATATGACTGCCTCCTTTTTCTTTTATTATAAAAGAAAATACTTTCAAAGGCTTCAACACCTTCAAAAGTATTTTTTAAACTGTCACAGCTCTTTTAAAGATACTTAGACGTTTTTCTGTATAGTGGAAAATTACTTCTAATAATAAGCAAATCACCCAGTAGACTACTGCCGCGACAAGATACATCTCTAAGAAATTATATCCTTGGTTCGCTAACATTTTTGCAATCGCCATAATCTCAACTACTTTTACTGCAAAGGCGAGCGAAGTCGATTTAATTAAATTCACAAAAATATTCCCCATATTTGGTAATGCCATAATCATCATTTGAGGGAAAACAACGCGTCTTAATCCTTGCCAAGTCGTCATACCTACACTATGACACGCTTCTAATTGCCCTGCTGCAATAGAATTTAAAGAAGCTCTAAAAATCTCCGCTGTATAGGCAGCAGCGTTCATTGAATAGACGATGAATGCATACCATAAAGGTGAAATTTTATCTGGATTCACTTGCCATTCCTGTGCTTCTACAAGAGCAGGAATACCATAGAAAAATACATATAATTGCACTAATAATGGTGTTCCACGAATGAACGAGATAAATACTAATGTCATTTGATTTAAAACAGGCACACGGTATACACGTATAAGTGCCATAAACAGACCGACGAATGAACCAATCACAATCGATACTACGGCAATTAATAAAGTGATGGGTACACCCTTTAATACTTCTGGTATGTGATCAATGGCAAACTCCCAATCAAAAACTGTCATATGCTCCCTCCTCTACGTTTTCGCTACATTCACGCGCCCTTTTTTAAAGCGCTGTTCAATTTGATGGATGATAATTTCAATGATGATACATACGCCCCAATAAATAAGGGAAATGATAATGTACACTTTAAACATACCTAAACCATAATTATTCCCAATAATAAGACGCGCTTGTCCCATAATATCGACTACGCCAATTGTGAAGGCGAGTGACGTATCTTTGAATAAATCAATAATGGTATTTCCGAGGTTTGGAAGTGCCAATACGAAAGCTTGCGGTAAAATAACGCGACGTAACGCTTGTGTATACGTCATACCGATACTATAACAAGCTTCTAATTGTGCTTCTCCGACAGCTAAATAAGCAGAGCGAATCACTTCGGCTAAATAGGCTGAAATATGTAAAGCAAATGTGACTACTGCAAAAATAAATGGCGTAAGGTCATTAATATAAATACCGAAAGCTGACAATAGTTGAGGCACACCAAAATACACTAAAAATAGTTGGACTAATAGTGGTGTACATCTTGAAAATGAGATGAAAAGTGTCATACATTGATGTAAGAAGGGAATACGCTTAATTTGAATAATCGCGATTATTGTTCCAAGTATTAAACCGAGTATTAGTGCGGCAATAAGCATCGCAATTGTAATCGGTAATCGTTCCATAATTTGAGCAAATAGTATTCCCCATTGTTGTGATCCCATTCGATTTCCCCTCCAATCATACGAATAAAAAAACGGAAATGCGCTACACTTCCGTCACGATGTCTCTATTATTTGTTAAACTGGTATTGTTTTTGGTTGATATAATCAACATCTTTGAAGAAATCGACTTCGAACCATTTCTCAGCTAATTTCGATAATGTACCATCTTCTGTTAATTCTTTTGTCGCTTCATTAATATCTTTTTGAATTGCTTCATTTTGTTTGTTATACACGATAAAGACTGGCTCTTTTGATACAATGCCCCCCACTTTTAAATCTTCTAACTTTAATTCTTTTTGTACAGCCTTAAATGTTGAAACATTTAAAAATACTGCATCATATTTGCCATCTGCTAATCCTTTTAAGTTATCCGCATTAGATGGCTGATCGATTGTTTCAATCTCAACTGCTGTTTTTGGATTTTGCTCGTTATAGTTATTTAAAATCGTGCGTAAGCCACCACTTGGAGCCATTGGTGCTAGTTTTTTTCCTTTTAAATCTTCTAACTTCTCAATATTTTTTTCATCTTTTCTTACGATTAATGCTGTCATTGAATAGCCATACTCTGGATTACCATATAAGAACTTCGCTTCACGTTCTGGATTTTTAAAAAACCAGTTAATCGCAAAATCTGATTTCTTTGTACTCAATCCGATTAAGTTACTTTCCTCTGCTCCAAAACGATATTGAAAATCATATTTCCCATCCAACTTCTTCTCTACTGCATTTAAATAATCAATATCATAACCTACAGGATTGTTTTCTTTGTCTGTATATAGGAATGGTGGGTTTACATCATCACTAAGTGCTACTTTTACAATTTGCGCGCCATTTGCAGACTTTGCTTTTTCATCTGATGTACCACATGCAGCAAGTAATCCACCTGCAATACCAATCGTTGCCACTAGTGCTGTTAATTTTTTAAATTTCATGTTCATTCTCCTCTATTAAATAATGTATTCTGGATTTTTTCGTAATCGTTTTAAAAATTGTTGTGTTCGTTCTTTTTGTGGATGTACGATGACTTCCTCTGGTGTTCCTTCTTCTACAATGTGACCACCATCCATAAATACCACATGATTGGATACTTCATGTGCAAAGTCAATCTCATGTGTCACAACAATCATCGTAATACCTTCTGCCGCAATTTGTTTCATCAATTGAAGCACTTCCCCTACCATTTCGGGGTCGAGTGCTGAAGTAGGTTCATCAAATAAGATGACCTCAGGATTAAGTGCTAGAGCTCGTGCAATACCGACACGTTGTTGCTGCCCTCCAGATAAGCTAGAAGGATAAGCATCTCGCTTTTCTTCAAGACCAATTTTATGTAATAAACGCTCTGCAACTTCACGTGCTTCTTGTTTCGACTTTTTCTGTACGACAGTCAAACCTTCCATTATATTTTCAAGTACTGTTTTATTTTGAAACAGATTATAGTTTTGGAAAACCATCGCTGTTTTTTGTCGTAACGCTAAAATATCTTTCTTACTTGGTTTTATCGCATTCACTTTTAAAGTGGAACCAATCTCAATTGTTCCTTCATCTGGCTTCTCTAAGAAATTGATACAGCGTAAAAAAGTCGTCTTCCCTGATCCCGAAGGCCCGATGATTGTTAAAACATCACCCTTTTTCACTTCTAAATCAATTCCTTTTAACACTTCATGCTGTTGGAACTTTTTATAAATACCACTCAACTTAATCACCAAATCACCTACCTTAAAATAAAACTGCTTTTTTTAGAATATAACGACAATTTAACATAATTAATCCTACCTGTAAAGTATGTTTTTAATTTTCATTTTGTAGTATGATAGTTTTAATAATAAATTTAAAGGAGCGATTGAATTGAATTCATTAACGATGTTTATAAAAAATGATGCACAAAAAGAAGTCATTGAAAAATTACACACATTAAAAGAGGGAATTCAAGCACGCGGTGCAGAGGCTGATCGTGAAAATAGTTTTCCATCCGAAAGTTTTCAAGAACTACTGAAAATTGGTTATAACAAACTTACATTACCGAAAGAGTATGGTGGAGATGGATTCGGTATTTCAGAAATGATTTCTTTTCAAGAAACATTAGCTAGTTTCGATGGTGCAACAGCTCTTGCGATTGGATGGCAACTTGGTGTTGTCGGTGAAATTTATGAAAAGAAGAAATGGTCTGAAGAACAGCTACAACATTTTGCACAAGAAATTACACAACATCGCGCACTTGTAAATCGTATTGCGAGTGAAGCCGTAACAGGAAGTCCTACTCGCGGAGGACGTCCTGGTACAAATGCAGTGTTCATTGATGGAAATTGGCATATTTCAGGAAGAAAAAGTTTTACAACGCTCTCATATGCACTCACACACTTTTTAACTTCTGCATGGATTGAAGAAAAACAAGCAATTGGTTTCTTCTTAATTCCAAGTACATTAGACGGATTAACAATTGAAGAAACATGGGATATGGTCGCGATGCGAGGCACTGCAAGTCATGACTTAATTCTAGAAGATGTAATCGTTCCAGCAGATGCACTTGTAGAAGTGAATGATGGCCCTAGAAGTAATAATATCAATGGTTGGGCGCTTCACATTCCTGCTGTTTATTTAGGAATTGCACAGGCTGCACGTGATTATGCACTACATTTTGCACGCACATATCAACCGAACAGCTTACCAACTGTTATTGGTGAATTACCACATGTACAAGATAAATTAGGTCAAATCGAAGTGAAGTTAAAAACAGCTCGTCACATTCTTTATAGCGTTGCAGACCACTTTGAACAACCTACAACACATGATGCGGCTGCACAAGATTTAGGTCTAGCAAAACATGTTGTCGTAAACGATGCAATTGAGATTGTTGACTTAGCGATGCGTATTGTTGGCGCAAAAAGTTTACAAAGTCAAAACCCATTGAACCGTTATTATCGTGATGTTCGTGCTGGACTACACAATCCACCAATGGATGATATGACGATTACAAAACTCGCACAAAATGCATTAAAAGAAGGACAGGAGGTAAAACATTCATGACACAACCTTATTTTTTAATTGGTCAAGAAGATGCACCAGTTACATTTGAAATTTTCTATAATCTATCTTGCCCTGGAAGTGCAATCTTTTATAAAGATGCCAAAAAATTATTACCACCTTTAGTAAAAGAAGGAAAAGCAAAAGTCATTTTATACTTTTATGATAAGCCGCGTGAAGAACTATTATTAGGTACACTTGTACATCTTGGTCTCCAATACGATCAGCCTGAAAAATCACTTAGAATCATTGATGATTTATTTGAAACACAAGAAGAATGGCTACACTTAACACAGCACGAATTAAAAGATTTACTTGTTTCTAAATATGATTTGGAACAAGAAGAGATTGAAGAAAATACAGAAATTAGTTTAGCTGTTACAGCAGAAGCCATTAAGCGTGGTGTAAAAAGTGTACCTACACTATTTATTAATGGTGAAAAATGCACATTTAAAGAGCGCCGTATTTATAGTGAACTACCTAAGTATGTCGAAGAAGCTATTCACACACATATGTAAAAAGAAAGGATTAATCCAGCAATTAGTATGGATTAATCCTTTTATTTGAAATTTTATATTTATATATCATTTAATCTCTATGATGATTGTATTTCATAATTAAATCAAACACTGCTTTTTCAAGCTCTTCTTCTGAGTTTTTTGTGCGCAACGTTCAGTAGCTTTCTACTTTTTCTATTACATATTGTATGTCGTTCTTTTGTTTTTCTTCCATTTCGCATTCTGGTTCTTCTCATGCATATTCCATCACCCTTCTTTCAAAAATTTATTAAAATTCTCTTAAATTAAAGTGTATTTTCGCATTATTTCTCAGGTAATAAACTGCTTCAAAAGCATAGAAAATAGAAAAAAGAGCGCTTAGACATATGCCTAAACACTCTCTTCTCAAATAATATTTTAAAATTCTCCACTTAATTCTACAAGAATTTTAGCCTGCGTTTTATCATTTGTTAATGCTTCAAATCCAGAAGCAACAATTTCTTCTAAATGAATTTTTGACGTAATAATCCCTTGAGGTTTAATTTGTCCCGTTCCCATTAAATCAATTGTTTGTTGGAACGAAGTTGGTGAATAAGCAATTGTAGAAGTTACTTTTACACCTGTATTTGTCAACATCATTGGATTCCATTCAATTGGACGAGCAAAAATCGATACAATAACCATCGTACCACGCGCTCTTGTTACTTCAATAGCCGATTGGAATGTTGGTCCTACACCTGCTACTTCAAATGTTACATCAACACCATCTGGCACTTCTTTTCGAACAGCTTCAGCTGGCTTTACTTTACCTGAATTAAAGATATGGGTTGCACCTAATTCTTTTGCTTTATTTAATCGTTCATCTGATAAATCAAAAGCTAAAATTTTACTTGCGCCAGCTGCTTTTGCTGCAATGATTGTTAATAAACCGATTGGACCTACACCAAATACAGCGACTGTATCACCAAAACGCATATCAGCTTCTTTTACAGCTTGTACAGCAACAGCCATTGGTTCAACCAATGCTCCATCTTGTAAAGTTAATGACTCAGGTAAGGCATATACATTTGCTTCTGGTACATTTGCAAAATGTGCAAATCCACCATCACCACTTAATCCAATAAAGCTAAAACCATCATAAATATCTAATTCTTCATGTTTTTTACCATATGTTAAAGTAGGATTCACAACAACACGATCACCGACTTTATACTTCGTTACATGTTTTCCGACTGCTTCTACTACACCTGAAAATTCATGTCCCATCGTAATTGGAGCGACTTCACCAGTTAAATCGTTTGGTGCATCAACAGGAACAAAAACTGGGCCTTCTTCATACTCATGTAAATCTGAACCACAAATACCTGCCCATGCAACGCGAACCGTTACTTCATGGTCACGTAATTCTCTTAGTTCTTTTTCTTCTACACGAATGTCTTTCACACCATACCATACTGCTGCTTTCATACTATCCTACCTCCTACAAAATGATTACTTACATTACTAGTGTAAAGTAAAAAGCAGGAAAAAAACAAATATTTAGAATTATGTTTGCTATTTTAAATGTTTTTTTAAAATTAAATTATGGCACAATAAAAGAAAGAGGTGTTCAATATGATTATTAGCAAAGTCGCTATTACAGGCTATAAAGCGCAGGAACTCGGCATTTTTCAAGAAGACCACCCCGGTGTTCGAGTCATTCAACAGGCTTTGGAGGAAAAGCTGCGTTCTTTAATCGAACAAGGTTTAGAATGGGTGTTGTTGAGTGGCCAATTAGGTGTCGAAACATGGGCAGCAGATGTTGTCATTTCGCTACAAAAAGAATTTCCACAACTACATTTCGCCATCGTCACACCATTTTTAGAACAAGAGAAAAATTGGAACGACGTAAAAAAAGAGAAATATCAAGAAATCATGCAACACGCCAATTTTACAAGCAGCATTACAAATCGACCTTATGAAGCACCGTGGCAATTCGTTGAAAAAAACAAATGGTTTTTAACACATTCCGACGCACTATTAATTGTGTATGATGATGAAAATGAAGGTTCTCCTAAATACATGTATGAACTCGCACAAAAGTATATGGAAAACCATGCTTATGAATGTATCAAAATAGATGCTTACGACTTGCAAATGATTGCTGAAGAAATTCAAATGAAAGAATGGAACAATTAACGTGATTTTTAAACAGACAAAGAGGCATTTCATCATAGCGAAATGCCTCTTTTGATTAAACCTGTGTTCCTTCTATTGTATATTGTTCAAACTCTTCTTCTAAACGTTTTAATAAATCATGCGCTTCATATGCTTCTAAAACATAGCGCATTAATACTTGATCTTCTTCATGCCCGGGGATATGCAGTAGCTTCTTACATAGTGCGCGTCTTCCAAGATGCAATGCCAACATTGTATAATTCATACGTTTGCGATTTTCAAGACGTTCCTCCACTACTTCAAGCGCTTCTTCATAACGTTCAGCCTTAATTAATAATAGTGATAAGTTGATATTATAAATATCTTTTAACTGATCTACCTTTTCGTGCTTCTCATAATCTTTTAGCCTTTCAAGTACACGCTGCGAAAACGCAATCGTCGTATCAAGAGGATACATAAAGAGAATCGTATTAATTAAACGAATATCGTATAAATACCATTGATCATACTTTTTTAACCTTCTCCAAATTGGTTCAATGAGTTCGCGCGCACGATCGAAATCTTCTGAATCTGATACGACTAATAAGGCATCACAAAGAAGATGAATCTCACGTAATTCTAAGTCATCACCTTGTTTTAAATAGTCCATTGCTTTTGTTTTAATCTTTTTTAATCTCTCTGGGTCATTATAATTCAGTTGAAAGAACTCATTTAAAATTTGTTGTTTTTCATTATAATTATAGCCATTGCTTATAAATTCAATTTCATCTGGTGTGACATTTAAACGGTTCGCAATTTTCAAAAAACCAACTGCGTCTAAGTCCCTTGTACCTGCTTCTACTTTTGAATAAACACCTTGTGAAATAATCTTATGCGCGACATTTAACTGGCTATGTCCACGATTCAAGCGAATCTCTTTTAATACTTGCCCCAACTCCACTTTTAAAACACCCCAAATCTCTTTAACCTTCTCTTAATGATAATAAAAAATACCTTAAAATGCGAGTAGCACTTAAAGGTATTTCGTCGCTTAAGCGTGTTTTTCTGTTGTAGAAACAACTTCTTCTTTCATTTGAACAGGAGCCGACTCTTCGATTGGTGCTTTTTCATCACGTCTCCAAGGAATCATATTGAAGATTATATTTAAAACAATCGCTGTTAATGAACCTGCTACAATCCCGTTACTTGTTAAGATGCTTAGTGAACCTGGTAAGAAATTAAAGATGCCTGGTTGAACTGTTACACCTAAACCCATACCAACTGAACAAGCAATAATCATCGCATTACCTTCTGATTCTACTACTGCACGTCCTAACATTTTAATACCTTGAGAGATAACCATACCGAACATCGCAATCATTGCACCACCAAGAACTGGTGTTGGAATGATTGTTGTTAATGCTGCTACTTTTGGTAAAAAACCAAGAGCAATAAGCATAACAGCCATAATTCCGATTACAGCGCGATTTTTAACGCCTGTTAATTGCATTAAACCAACATTTTGAGAGAAGGCAGTATAAGGGAAGGCATTAAAAATACCACCAATAACAGATGCTAAACCTTCTGAACGATAACCACGTGCTAAGTTTTTACTATTTACAGGTGTTTTTGTCATCTCACCTAACGCAAAGTAAGAACCTGTTGATTCAACTAATGATACAATCGCAACAATGGTCATTGTCACAATCGGTACAAGATTGAATTCTGGTGTTGCAAAGAAAAATGGCTTAACCATGTGTACCATATCTGCATTACGTACATTATCAAAGCTTACGAATCCCATAAATGATGCAACAACTGTACCAACTAATAAACCGATTAGAATCGCAATTGAGCGCATAAAACCTTTTGAGAAACGATAGAATAAAATAATAATCGCAAGTGTTAAAAATGCTAATAATACATTTTCCGATGATGCGTAATCTGGGCTTGTTGAATCACCACCAGCTGCGTTATTGAATGCTACTGGAATTAATGTAATCCCGATAATCGTTACAACTGAACCTGTAACGATTGGTGGGAATAACTTAACTAATAACCCGAAAATACCACCAATTAATACAACAATTGCACCCGAAGCGATAACTGCTCCATAAATTGAACCTAAACCGTATTCTTTACCGATTGTAATGATTGGTGTCACAGCTGTGAATGTACAACCTAATACAAGTGGTAAACCAATGCCGAATACTTTACCGCGCATAACTTGAAGTAATGTCGCAATACCACACATTAAAATGTCGATTGAAACTAAGTACGTTAATTGTTCAGGTGTCATACCAAGAGAACCACCAATAATTAATGGTACGAGGATTGCACCTGCATACATTGCTAATAAATGTTGAAACGCAAGAGTCGTTAGTTTAAGCTTGTTCATCTGAAAAGTTGCCTCCTAAGCAAATTGTACTTTCCCGTTTTCTAATGAAGAGATGATGGCTAATGAATTTACACGGTGACCTTGATCACGAAGTGCTTGTCCACCTGGTTGGAATCCTTTTTCGATTACAATTCCAATACCGCTTGTTGTTGCACCTGCTTGCTCTACAATACTTAATAAGCCTTTTGCTGCTTCACCATTTGCTAAGAAATCGTCGATAATTAATACCACATCATCTTTATTTAAAAAGTCTTTAGAAACTGAAATGTCGCTTGATACTTGCTTCGTGAATGAATACACTTCTGCTGAGTAGAAATTGTCTGTTAATGTGACAGATTTACGTTTGCGTGCAAACACCACAGGGATTCCTAAAATTAAGCCAGCCATAACCGCTGGTGCAATACCTGAAGATTCGATTGTTACGATTTTTGTTAAACCTGCATCTTTATATAAATCAGCAAATTCTTGACCAATTTGTTGCATTAACTCTGGATCGATTTGGTGATTTAAAAATGAATCTACTTTTAAAACTTCTGTTGATAATACTTTACCGTCTTTAATGATTTTGTCCTGAAGTGCTTTCACTATGAGGATCTCCCTTCAAATTCAAATTACCTTTTTTTAATAGATGCAATCTCCTCATATAAAGAAAAGCTCAAAGTTATTGCCCCAATTCTTCTACGAGTGGAGCAATAACTTTGAGCTTTTTCATATATATACGAAATAGACACTAAATCATGCTTCCTCATAGTCAATTCGTTTACGGCAAATCGGTAGAGACTCGTGGGCCATATTCCCACTATTATATGAGTGAATGCGTGTGTATGTTTTTTTAAAGAATGTACAAATTATATCACGGGAAATACTTTTTACAACTAGATTTCTTAAATTAAAAATATTCTGACACGAATTGAGCATATTTAAGCTGAAAATAAGAAAATAGAGCCTTATTATGAACATTTATATTAGTTATTTAATTTTTCGTTCGTGATTAACCATTAAAATGGATGAAAAAGGAAATAAATAAATTTAAATAACATTTTAATGTTGTTTATATTTTTTGCATAATTTTCTCTATTATTCATGATTTTCTTTTTAGGAAATAATTCAAAATTCATTATTTCTACATAAAAAAGCACTCGGAAATCCCGAGTGCTTTTTGCTATTCTTCTGTGTAAAGACTTTTAGTTGGTTCTACATCTGCCTCTGTTAATTTAACCACTTTCGTTTTGTTTTTGATTTTGTAACCAAACCATAATAAGAAGAAAATTGGTAAACCAATATAAGAAACAAGTAGTTCATACCAACTAAATTGCCCGTCGTCAAATGCAAAGTAACTTTGTCCAAAGACTACTAATGCACATAAGATGAATGCGAATAATGGACCGAATGGGAAGAAGCTTGATTTATATGGTAATACTTCATCTAAGCTCTTCTCCTGTGCGACCAGTGCTTTTCGGAAGCGATAATGACTAGCTGCAATACCTAGCCATGCGATAAAACCACACATACCAGAAGCACTTAATAGCCAAATATATACTTGTTCACCGAAAATAGATGTTAAGAATGATAAACTTGCAACGATGACTGTTGCAATCAATGCTGCAAATGGTACACCGCGACGGTTTAACTTTTTAAAAATCTTTGGTGCTTTACCTTCCATCGCTAAATCCCAAAGCATACGAGATGAAGCATATAATCCAGAGTTACCAGCAGATAAAATAGCTGTTAAAACAACTGCATTCATAATCGAAGCTGCAAAAGCAATACCTGCATTTTCGAATACAAGCGTAAACGGACTTGTCGTAACCGTCTCTCCATCATTGATTAGACGACTATCTGTATAAGGAATTAGTAAGCCAATCGCTAAAATGGCTAAGATATAGAATAATAAAATACGCCAAAAGATTTGTTTCACTGCTTTTGGAATCGATTTACCTGGATCTTTTGTTTCCCCTGCTGTAATACCGATTAACTCTGTTCCTTGGAATGAGAATCCTGCTGCTAAGAAAATACCGAGTGTTGCAAAGAACCCACCATGGAATGGACCATCACCTGCAAAGAAGTTCGTAAAACCTACAGGTGCTTTACCTCCTAAAATACCAAAAATCATTAAAATACTAACGATTAGGAAGATGACAATTGTCGCTACTTTAATGAATGCGAACCAATATTCACTTTCACCAAAACTTTTCACCGATAAGTAGTTTAATAAGAAAATAATAGCTAAGAATGATACACTCCAAATCCATGAAGCTGTATCAGGGAACCAATATTTCATAACAATTGAAACAGCTGCAATTTCAGCTGCGATTGTAATTGCCCAGTTATACCAATAGTTCCAACCTAATGCAAAGCCAAGTGCTGGATCGATAAACTTTGTTGCATACGTACTAAACGAACCTGAAACAGGCATATAAGCTGCCATCTCTCCTAAACTTGTCATTAAGAAAAACACCATAATACCAATTAAACCATATGCTAATAGCGCTCCACCTGGTCCAGCCTGTGCGATTGAGTTACCACTTGCAAGTAGTAGACCTGTACCAATCGTACCACCGAGTGAAATCATCATAATGTGACGACTTTTCAGACCTCTTTTTAGAGTTGTAGGCGCTTCTTGACTTACTTTTGTACGACTCATTTCATTTCCTCTTTCCTTTTATTGCAGGGAATATGTTAGTTGAGGTGTTCGTAAGTGATTATTTCCTGGAAAATAAAAATACCATCTCAAGCAATCTTGGATGGTTGTAATCACACAATGACACTCATCAACCTTGAAAAAGATAGCTCAACACACCCTCACAGATGTGACAGTTCTGCACCTATTAAGCGACAGCCCCAGCAGTTGATTGTAAAAGCAACCCACCACTTCGGCAAAAAATCCTTTCATATAATGTCACCAATGCTTTTACATCTCGATTATACTACTTTTATTTTTTGCGACCTCTACCTCATCGAACGGATGAGGCATTGCAATATTTATATTATTTCTACTATTATCTTAATATATTCTACAGACGAATTCAAGACATAAAAACTCTCAACTATTATACAATTAAGACTTTCGTGAAACGAATTTATTATTGAATAGGTAGGGGCATAATGTTACGATAAATCAAATTATATATAGGAGGAAAGTTATGTCACCTACAGAAAACGTTGCTTCAAAAAAACTAAAATGGACTTCAACAACATGGCTTCTTGTACTTGGAATCGTCTTCATTGCATTAACACTTCGCTCTCCCCTAACGTCTGTTGGCCCCGTAATCGAAGATATTCGAAACTCATTACATATTTCAAATGTAGTAGCTGGCTTTATTATAACCATTCCTCTACTTGCATTTGCTGTCGTGTCACCAATCGTACCGAAAATATCGCGTAGAATTACGGTTGAACGCTCTCTATTCTTATCAATGATTATCTTAGTCGTGGGTATGGCACTTCGTTCAAGTGGCGTGACGTCGTTATTATTTATCGGTACTACCTTAATTGGAATCGGAATTGCATTTGGCAATGTACTATTACCTAGTTTAATCAAACTTAAATTTCCATTCCAAGTAGGTTTACTTACAGCAATCTATACAGTCGCAATGAACTCATCTGCTAGTATTGCTGCTGGTGTGAGTTATCCGTTATCAACATTGTCATTCGGTTGGCAAGGTTCTTTAGGTGTGTGGATTATTTTAGCAATTGCTGCTGTTTTCATCTGGTTTCCACAAACACGAAATATCTCTAAAGAAGAAATTGCACCGACTACTGCTCAAAAAGAAAAGAAACAAATGTGGCGCTATCCACTCGCATGGGTCATTATGATTTCGATGGGTTTCCAATCGATGATTTTCTATACAACTGCGGCATGGGTACCAGAAATGTTTAAAGAACAAGGTATGACAGCTGCTCAAGCTGGATTAATGTTCTCCATCATGCAAGTATCCCAAATTCCAATGACCTTTATCACACCGATTTTAGCCGGTCGTCTAAAAGACCAACGTCCTGTTGTTGCGCTATTTGCAGTCTTTTACATCATTGGATTTGCTGGATTAATCATGGGCTGGACAGATTATTCTGTTGTCTGGATGATTCTATTAGGCGCTGCAGGCGGTGCTTCATTTAGTATGTGTATGATGTTCTTCTCACTTCGTTCACGCGACTCATTCGAAGCAGCAGACTTATCTGGTTTCGCTCAATCACTTGGCTACTTAATCGCCGCTGTTGGGCCTGTACTCTATGGTTTCATTCACGATGTTTACCACAGTTACGATGCAGCAAATATTATGTATATTTTCGTTGTCGCAATCTCTTTAACTGCAAGCTTCATTGCAGCGAAAGATCGTTACGTGACAAATGACTAACTAAAAAAAGCTAGGATTTATGTATGAAATATACATGGAACTGACCTAAATTAATTATTTATCTAATAAACGAAAAAAACTAGAAATGATGATATTAAACACCATTTCTAGTTTTTTCATTTTAAATTATTTATAAGCCACTATCAATTATTAATTTATACTGCTCAGAATCAACTTCATGCTGTAAAATGAAAAATTCATTATTTGAATATGTTATATCTTCTTTTTCTGGATTTACATTGTATTTAGATTCTAGAATTTGTTTCTTAAATTGATTATTGTCTAGTGTGAAAATATAGAATTTATTATTTTCCAATGTTATAAATGAATTTTCATCATAATATTTTAGATAACCTATATTTACTTTATTTTTATTTGGAAAAGCATTGATATTTTTTTTATTTTTTAAATCATAAATCATTAATTTATTTAAATCTAAATCTTCGTCATCTAGATATTCTACATAGGCAATAAAATTCTGATTAACTAGAGTTGGCCATCCGGCTGCTGTTGTTGGAATAGGATATGATTTCAGTTTATTTTTCTTAATATCATATGTTTTAAGGACAGCTGTTTTTGATTCTTTTTCAACATATACCATGTTGTCATTTTTAATGAAATAGTCTGAATTTAACCACTCATAATTTTTGATATTTTGAACTTTTATTTCTTTTTGTTGTTCTAAATCATATAAAATCATTGAAGTTTTTTCAGTATCTTTAATATGTTCTGTCCACGTAACATATTTTCCTGAGATTTCAGGGAATTCTTTACTGATTTTATCATCTGTAGAGCCAAATGAAATTGTTTGTTGTGTTAATTCGTTAAAGGCATATAATGTATTGTTTTCTCCAAAGTCATCACCATCTACCCAAATAATCCATTCTTTATCAGCTTTTAGACCTTGTGTAGCTGCAACTGGATATTTCGAGTGAAAGATTGTTTTGTACTTTCCGTTTTCTCGGTTTATTTGAATAACTTGATTAGAAATAGAATCTGAATTTGGATCATCTACAGTAGCGTAAATAAATTCTTCTGTTGTAACATAGCTTGTTGGTTCTGTATAAGGTAATTTGATTGTTTTGTTTTTTTCTTCATCTTGTATAGTTAAATAATTTGTAGGGTTTTTTGTTATATGTTTTGTTTTATTTTTTTCTTCTTTTGAAAGTATTGTTAAAAAGATAACAATAATAATTAGTAATACAATAATACTTAGAAATAATATTTTTTTCTTCAATTAGTCCACTCCAATTACCAAATCATTACGGCATTATTGCCTTCAACATCGGCATTATACACAGCCTTTGTAACACCATTGCTCCTAGCCTTTTTATATTTAAGCTTCTTTTTTAACAAACGTCCAGTAATAGAATGGAATACTACATAGTGTAATCGCCGCAATAATATGAAATACACCCATTTGAAATTGAATTAATAGCCATCCACCGAGAATTGGTCCTACAAAGCCACCAATATTTTTAAGCTGTGACGCACCGAGATACGTCGCTTTTCGGTCTTCTGGCGCAATCTCCTCAATGACGGCATTCATCATCGGGAATGCGAAAATCTCACCAATTGTAAAGAGAATCATCGCAATAATAAACATCGTCCAGCTCTCTGAAATATTAAATAGTACAAAACCGATCGCAAAAAATACAATCCCTAAAATTAATGTTCGAATCGTTGAAATTCGCTCGCTAATCATACTCAGTGGTAACTGGAGAATAAGTACAGCAATCGCATTTATTGCAATTAATACCGAATACAATTTTACACCATCATCTAATGTCGCATTGACAAACTGTGGGAGTGTCGAATCAAACTGTGAGTAACCCACCGAAACTAAAATACCTCCTGCAAGTAATAATAGTAATTTTCGATCGGCGAAAACCACTTGAAATACAGCCGTAATACTTTTCATTGTTTTGATTGTCGCTTGTGTCGCATATTTCTTCAAAATAAATACTAGTGCAAAACCATACAACGCGTACATAATCGCTGTAATAATGAATGGAATTTGTGGATTGGATAGCGCTGCTAACCAAACACCTACTAATGGTCCGATTACTGCTGCGATATTAATCGCTGTATAACGAACAGAAAATAAGCGACGGCGTTTTTCGGGTGTCGTATAATCCACCATCAATGCCTGTGTTGCAGGTTCAAAAAATGAACGACAAAGTCCATTCAATGCACTCAAAAATCCAAAAATCACGATAGATGTTGAAAGTGCAAAGCCTAAAAAAATAAGTGTCCAGCAAAAAACAGATAATAAAATAATAAGTTTTCGACCAAATCGATCGGTTAAATAACCTCCCAAAAAACCTCCAACCGTTGCAAGTAATGGCGCAAGACCGATGATTATACCAATTGTCACAGGTTCTGCATGTAACTCACTATGTAAGTAAAGCGCAAGAAATGGAATTGTCATAAAACTTGCGATACGGGTGAAGATTGTTCCTAATAAGATATTCCAAACGACGGGGTGAAAATATTGTATGACTTTCAAAATATCCCCTCCTCTATTATTTCAATAGTATATAAAGGAATAAAATGAAAATCTATCATTATTTCGACTGACAAAATATTTTTACGTGAAAATAAAAAGTCCGAAGCAGAATATTACCTACTTATCGGACTTTTCATTTATTCATGATTTTGCATAATACGTGCTAAAATTTGTTTTTCTAGCTTTGTTAATTGTTCATCATCAAAACCACGTGGTCTTTTAGCGTCGTTACGAATATCTAATGCAACAACACCATCTTCTATGAGAATAATGCGATCGCCTAATTTCACAGCTTCTTGTACATCATGTGTCACCAACATTGCTGTAAAGCCTTTTTCTAACCATAATTGTTCAATTAAATTTTGCATATCTAAACGTGTTAATGCATCTAGTGCACTTAACGGTTCATCAAACAATAATAAATCTGGGTTATTTACTAAAGCTCGCGCTAATGCCACACGTTGTTGTTGACCACCTGAAAGATTAGAAGGCCATTGATCTTTGAAATCACTTAAACCCACTTGTTCTAATGTATGCGCTGCTTTTGTTTCCCAATCTCCTGCTAAGCCAATCCCTACATTTTGAATTACTTTTTTCCAAGGTAATAAACGCGAATCTTGATACATCATTCGAACATTCGTTTTTGCTTCTTTAGGAGATAGGCCATCAAATTGAATTGTGCCCGAACTAGGTTGATCCAATCCAGCTGTTAAACGTAATAATGTACTTTTACCACTACCACTTTTACCGACAATTACTAGAAATTCGCCTCTTTCAATTGTGAGAGAAATTTCTTTTAAGACGGTTTTTTCACCAAATTTTTTCACGACTTGTTGTAATGTGATTTCTACACCACTTTTTGATTTAACAGGTGTTATTGGACGAGCTGTGACGACCATGTATCTTCCTCCTTTTTAATAAGCCTTATGCCAACGCAAAGCCTTTTTTTCGCCAAATCTTGCTAATAAATCTGCTAATTTACCAAATAACGCATATAAAATAATCGTAATAATGATTATATCTGATTGCATAAATTGTTGAGCTGTTGTTGCTAGATAGCCAACTCCTCTTGTCGTTGCAATTGTTTCAGCTACAATCAATGTCATCCACATCACACCTAATGAATAACGTAAACCAACGAAAATAGATGGTAATGCACCTGGCAGTAATATCTCTTTAAATAATTTAAAGCCTTTTAGTCCATACATTCTTCCCATCTCAATATAACCAGGATCAATATTTCGGATACCATGTAATGTATTAATATAGATTGGGAACATCACACCGATAGCTACCAAGAAAATTTTTGCTCCTTCATCAATACCAAACCAAATAATAACAAGTGGTACAAGTGCTAGATTCGGTACATTTCGAACCATTTGCAACGATGTATCTGTAAAAAGAAAGGAAAATTTTGAAAGTCCATTGGTAATACCTAAAATAAAACCAACTCCCCCGCCAATCAGTAAACCAATAAATGCTCTACCAAGACTTCCTTCTAAGTGATATAGTAAGTCTCCTGAAATAACTAATTGATAAAAGCTTTTCAGTACTGTTAAAGGAGCAGGAACCAGTTGTGTCGAGACAATTTGAAACTGTGTTACTAATTGCCATGCCCCAACAAATGCGATAGGGATTAGCCAAGGTATAAAACTCCACTTCTTTTCTTTCATTTGCCTCACTCCTTATTTGGTATCTTTGACACGTTCAGAAACATTAATTTTTTGTGGAATTAACCCTACTTTTGTATAGTAGTCTGCTTGCGCCTGTTGTGTTTTAATAATTTTTTCATCTAAACGATCTAAACCATAAGTACGGCGATCAATCGCACGCTTAATCACTTTTTCATTAATTCCTAAAGCTTTTGAAACTAACTTAACAACTTCAGGCTTATTTTTATTTGCCCACTCATCTGATTCAGCAATCGAATCTAAAATCACTTCAACTAATTCTGGGTGTTGCTGATTAAATTTTTCGTTTGCATAATAGAATGTACGATTCGGGTAGTCATAGTCTTTCCCTTCTGTTAAATTAACAGTATCTAAATCTGTTTCAGCTCCTGCAAAGAAAGGATCATACGTGCCAAGCGCATCAATTGCTTTCGTTTCAAAAGCTGTTCTTAATTGAGAAGCATCTTGTAGATAAACCCATTCAATATCATCGACTTTTAACCCAGCATCTTCCACTGCTAACATTGCTAGATAGTGATGATTTCCACCTTTTAATACACCTACTTTTTTACCTTTTAATTCTTTAATATTTTTAATGCCTGAATCTTTTAAAACCAGTAATCCAATACCCTCTGGATTTGGTTTATCTGCTCCTACATATACGAAAGGTTTGTTACCTGCTTGCGCTGTAATACCTGAACCATCAGCAGCATGACCAAAATCGATATTCCCTGTAAATAACCCTTCCAGTAAAGTTCCACCATGTGAAAATTCACGCCATTCTACTTTGTAACCTTTCTCTTTCAAGTTCTTTTCTAAATAGCCACTCTCTTTTAAAATGTTAATTGTATTTCCCTTTTGATAACCTATTTTCACAACTTTATCGCTATCTGCTGCAGCATCCGTATCTTTAGATTTTGAACCACATGCTGTGAGAACAAGTAATACAAGTGTAATGACTGTTAATAAAGTTAATTTTGTTTTCTTCATAAAAATCCCCTTTTCTTATAAAAATACTTGGTTTTAATGTCTACTTTTTTAATAAATAACGGCCATTATGTGCTTCAAATAATTTTTCTTCATTAAATCCTTTTAAATTAATTTGAAAAGGTACCTCACCTTTTGTTAGCAATGTATTTTTAATGACACCTTCACCTACAGGTTCTGCGAAATACAATTCTCCTCCATTTAGAGGAATCGTTACAATCTTGGCTTGAAGTGTCTGGTCTACATATGTTTTACCAACTGGTTGTTTGAAATAACCACCCCAACGTTTAGCTGTTTCTTCTGCATTTTCCACTACAAATACGACACCTTCTAATGCTGTATTCGGTAGTTGCTGATCAATTACTCCCTGCTGAATTTGTTCATTACGGCGTTCTTCATCTGATTGATTCCATTGAATAATAAAAGGAAGTGGCAACTTATTATTTTCTTCACCTATATAAAGTAATTGCCAATGAATTTCGCTACCATCTGGTCTTTTTCGAAACATTGCATCTGGCCCTGTAACGGTTAGACCTGCTTCTTTAAAATGTGCAGCTGCTTTTTGAATATCATCCGTACGAATTGCGAATCTTACAAAACTTTCTTCAAAACCTTGCTCAATAATTGTTTCTATCATACTATGATGTGCTGGATTACTCTTACGTACAAGTTCTTCGTCATATGCACCAAGATATTCAATGTAACTTAAATCAAAATAGCTTAATGCATTATACGTCCCTCGCCCTTCATGTCTTCCTCCTTCAACTGCATGAATATTTTGTTTATTTAGTTCATGGATAAATGCTTCTGGTTGATTCAAAAAGTGTACAACATGGTCAAATTCAAATTTCGGCATGAACTTCTTCCTCCTTTAGTACATAATGTGCTGCAATTTTTAAAAACATTTGTTGCATATTTAGTAATGCTTTTTCATCAAAGTCGAATTTAGGGTGATGATGTGAAAATTGTGTACTTTCCTGCTCATTGTGAGCACCTACTCTAAAGTATGTTCCTGGTCTCTCTAATAAATAATAAGAAAAATCTTCAGCTCCCATAACTGGTTGAAGCGCCTTTACTTGTAAATCTGAAGCAAGCTGTGTAACTAATTCAGATTCTACTGGATGATTATACAGTGCTGGATAACCATTTATGTATTCTAAATCGTACGTTGCATGCGCTCCTTCAGCTGCTTTTGACACAATTAACTCAATCTCTTCTTGGATTTTGGTGCGTACATCATTTGTCATTGTACGTACTGTACCTTCGATTACAGCAGAATCTGCAATAATATTAAATGCACTCCCTGACTGAAAAATTCCCACAGTAACAACCGCTGGTGAGAAAGGATCGATTCTTCTCGATACAATTTGCTGCAAGTCACTAATTATTTTAGAACCGAGTACAATTGCATCTTTTGTTTCATGTGGTCTTGCACCGTGACCTCCTAATCCCTGTAATGTAATCTTAAACCGATCAACTGCAGCCATTTGATAGCCTGCTCCAATTGAAATAGTTCCTGTAGGTTCAGAAGTATCAAGGTGTGCACCGAAAATGACATCCACACCTTCAAGTGCTCCTTCTTCAATCATAAATTTCGCACCGCCTGGTGGTAATTCTTCTGCCGGTTGAAAAATAAATACGATTGCGCCATGTAGCTGTTCTTTACATTTAGAAAGTACTTTTGCAAATCCTAAGAGAGCAGCACTATGTCCATCATGTCCACAAGCGTGAGAAACACCGTCATTTTTTGATTTATATGCTACATCTTTTAAATCTTGAATCGGTAATGCATCAAAATCAGCTCGAAAAGCAACGACTGGACCAACTGACTTCCCTCTTAATGTAGCGACAATACCATGATCTCCTATATTTTCTTTTATATCTAAAGGTAACTTTTTTAATTCATTTAGGATAAATTGTGATGTTTTTTTCTCTTTAAAAGATAATTCGGGGTGCTGATGTAAATACCTTCTCCACTCAATTACTTCTGGTAACTGCTCTTCAAGCTGAAATTGCACTTTTTGAATCGCTCCATTCATAAAAAATCCCCTTTTAATTATTATACTTATCAATTTACTAGGTTTTAATATAATTCGTATCATAATATAAAGAATAAATAAAAACAACCTTTTTATCCAAATTTTATAAAATGATTTATTTTTCTTAATTTAAAATAAAAGAGTACTTTTATAATACTAAAAAGAGAAACCATCTGTTTACAATGATTTCTCTGAATTTCTCTTAATGCTTTTCTAAATATCTATCAATTTGTCGAAAATGTTTTTCGTCGTGCTCAATTAATTGTTGAAAGTATTGCACCATCGTTTGTTCTTTTTGAACAATTTTCACGACTCTGCGCCAGCTTTTATCAGACATCTGCATAATCTGTGTAATTAACATTTTTCTTACTTGAATAAAATAACGTAATATTTCATATGTTGGAATTTGACAAATATCCTTCATATACTTTTCAATGTGTACATCAATATTATAAATAGGAGAGACTGGAATACCCTGGATTAAATGCGGTAATCGTTTTTTCAAAATAAACTGGTCCCAAGCAGTTAGATGACCTATTGTTTCAAATATACTCCACTTATCTACTTCCATTGGTATGCGTAGTAGATAATCTGACAAATCAATATAACGAATTACTCTTTGAATACTCCCACGCATCAAAGTAATAATTCGTTCTTTACTGTAAATCATGTTTCTGTTCCTTTCGAAAACTATTTTTCTAGGTGAAATGGCTTCTGTTGATAAACATATTTTGGTGATTTTTTTGTATTATTATAAGGACGATGAAAGATGTGTGTAGTTGCAGGTGACAAAGGTGGAATTAGCCATGTCCAGTTCCCTGTCACATCACGACCTTCTTTTTCTTCTTGTTGTTCAAATAATTGAAACTGCTGTGCTGCTGTGTGGTGATCAACAATGCTCACACCCGCTTGTTTATAAGATTCTAGCACTGCATAATTCAACTCGACTAGCGCGCGGTCTTTCCATAGCGTATGCGCTCTTTTGGCTTCAATACCAATCGCTTCTGCTACTTGTGGTAAAAAGTTATAACGATCTTCATCTGCTAAATTACGTGCGCCAATCTCTGTTCCCATATACCAACCATTAAATGGCGCCGCTTCATATGTAATACCGCCAACTTCATATCCCATATTTGAAATAATCGGAACCGCATACCAGCGCATACCAATTTGTTCTACTTTAGGATACTGACTATGTGTGATTGGAACTTCTAAAATAGCATCTTTCGGAATCGGGAACATTTTAGGAGGTCTATCATCCACTTGAATAACAAGTGGTAGAACATCATATGGTTGATTTCCCATAGGAAAGCCCAGTTCATGAAATTTTTTAGTTACATCAAGTGATACGGTATCACCAATCACCTGTCCGTCTTTTTCATAACCTGCATATCGAATTAATTGATCGTTCCAAATACGCACACGTCCAGGTGCAAAAATAGAAATCGTTGGACGAATTTTCCCATCATTTGTTGCATAGCGAATATGCTCGACTAGCGCTTCAAAAATTTCTTCTTCATCTTCTAAATGTCTACGGTCGAACACATGTAAACTATTCCAAAATAAGCGACCAATACATTTATTACTATTACGCCACGCAACTTTTGCGCCATAAACTAGTTCTTCTTCTGTATGAGTATATGTACCTGTGCTTATAATTTCTTCTTCTATCTCTTTTAAGCGTTGCTCAATTGGTTTCTTCATTTCTTTTCCGAATTGTTTTATAAAAGCACGTGCTTTTTCCAACATATAGAACACCTCATTTCATACTTTACCTATCATAAAATAATCTACTGTGAGATAAAAGACTAATTTAACTAATTCGAAAGATGTACTTTAAATACTTGTAAACATTTGTCCACATTTTCAATTACATCTTTTTTCTCATTTAATTGAGAATAATAAATAAATCATTTACAAAACTACTTATATTATAATTCGCAAAAACACATTTTTCTTTTAAATAAATGTTTATTTATGTTGTAAATAGGGAATAATACTCGAGGTGATGTTTTATTTATAGGAATTCCTTAAATAGAATGATTATTATTTACTTTTAATTATAATGTATGTTACAGTATGTTTATAGCTTGTTATTGTCTACAGTTCGCTGTAGAAATCTTATAAATTTTCAGGAGGTATTATTTTATGGCAGAAAACAAAAATACAGACCATCAACGCTTAACAACTGCGACAGGTTCACCTGTTGTAAGCCACTCAAACAGTATGACTGCTGGTAAACGCGGTCCTATTCTTTTACAAGATGTATTTTTAATTGAAAAACTAGCAAACTTTAATCGTGAAGTAATCCCTGAGCGCCGAATGCACGCAAAAGGTTCTGGTGCATTCGGTACATTTACTGTAACAAATGATATTACTAAATATACAAAAGCAAAAATTTTCTCAGAAGTAGGAAAGCAAACAGAGATGTTCGCTCGCTTCTCAACAGTAGCAGGCGAACGTGGTGCAGCAGATGCTGAACGTGATATTCGCGGTTTCGCTTTGAAATTCTATACTGAAGAAGGAAACTGGGATATGGTCGGAAACAATACACCTGTATTCTTCTTCCGTGATCCACTTCACTTCCCAGATTTAAACCACGTTGTTAAACGTGATCCAAAAACAAATATGAAAAATGCGAATTCCAACTGGGATTTCTGGACAATGTTACCTGAAGCTTTACACCAAGTAACAATTGTTATGTCTGACCGTGGTATTCCAAAAGGTTACCGTAACATGCATGGTTTCGGTTCTCATACGTATTCAATGATTAATGCAAATAATGAACGTGTTTATGTAAAATTCCATTTCCGCACACAACAAGGAATTGAAAACTACACAAATGCAGAGGCTGCTAAAGTAGTAGGCCAAGACCGTGAATCATCTCAACGTGACTTATTTAACGCGATTGAAAAAGGTGATTTCCCGAAATGGAAAATGTACATCCAAGTGATGACTGAAGAACAAGCGCGTAATCATCCTGACAACCCATTCGACTTAACAAAGGTCTGGTATAAAGCAGACTATCCATTAATTGAAGTTGGAGAATTCGAATTAAATCGTAACCCTGAAAACTACTTTGCGGATGTAGAGCAAGCAGCATTTGCACCATCAAATGTTGTACCAGGTATCTCATTCTCACCTGACCGTATGTTACAAGCTCGTTTATTCGGGTATCAAGATGCAGCACGTTATCGTTTAGGTGTAAATCATCACCAAATCCCTGTTAATACACCAAAATGCCCATTCATGGTGTATCACCGTGATGGTCAAGGTCGTGCAGATGGTAATCGTGGCTCTGCAATCTCGTACTTCCCTAACAGCTATGGTGCGTTACATCCACAACCAGAATATAAAGACCCTGCACTTGAATTAGATGGACCAGCAGATATTTATGACTTCCGTGAAGACGATGATAACTACTTCGAGCAACCAGGTAAGTTATTCCGTCTGATGAGCGACGATCAAAAACAACAATTATTCAATAATACTGCTGAAGATATGGCTCCTGTTGAAGATTTCATCAAAGAACGCCATATTATCCACTGCTACAAAGCAAATCCTGCTTACGGTGAAGGTGTAGCTAAAGCATTGGGTATGGATATTTCAAAAATCGACTTGAATAAAGAGATTAAATACTTCTAATAAAGTTAAAAAGAGAGCTTGGATTAATGTTCAAGCTCTCTTTTTCTATTGGATTATTTATTTTAAATGATAAAATAATGGAAACAAATTTTTACGGGGTGAAATGAATTGAGCGAAACACCATATAATCATTTAGAAAACGCCACATTTGAGACACTCATGCAATTACTTGAAATCGGTCATGAAATTGAATTTACTTATAAGAATAAAGAATACTTCATTTCAAATTTCCAAGAGAGCCGATCATTAATCGTAGATTCAGAAGAAATATGCGATTATACACATGATAACCATCAATTTGTGCAAATAGCCAAAATTAATGGTATAACCATTGAGGAGTTATTTAGAAAACATAGCGATGAAATCGAGTTCGGCACAATTTATTAATAAATAAAAAGTGCTTTAACATTTTCCTATGCTAAAGCACTTTTTGCTATTTCACCAAATCTTTAAATTCATTCCACTGATATAAACGTGGATAACGCGTCGCCTCTTGATTATATGATTGATCTTTAATTAATAACATTGTATCAATGCCAACTAATGTATCGAGTACAGCTGGTTTATCATCAATATAGTAGTCGAGATGTAGATTACGAATTGTATCAATCTTTTCGTGGTCTTCCATACCACAGAAGAACCTGGTATCTACTACCGGAAATCCTTGCGCCTTCATCCATTCACGTGTTTTTTCACAATAGTGTTTTGGACGTGCTGTCACATAAAATACTTCATGCCCAGCAGCTACTAAACCATTCACTACTTCTTTTGCCATATCAAAAGAGGAACAGTTTGTGAAATAGATGTCTTCCATTGTATCTTGCCACATCTTCTTACCTTCTTCATTCGTTAAATCAAATAAAGAATGAATCGCTACGGTTTTCAATTGCTCAAACGCTTCAATCGAAGCTTTTCGCCCTAACTTTTCTTCATATAAATAAAAGGCATGTCGACGTAAATCAATTAATGTATCGTCAATATCAAAACCAAATCGCATCGAACTTCCCCTTTATACATGTACTAAAAACTGCGCTGCAAATTGTTGTTCTTTCTCTCTTTGTAGCGCCTGTAATTTTGTTACTTCATCCTTGCGTTGACGCTCACATGTAAGTAACTAAAGTCGTTGAATTGTTTGTTCATCAATCAACTCAGCTAATGCCACAGCGTCCTTTAATGCTTCATTTAGACCATATGCGCCTGTTGGTGTCATCGTATGTGCAGCATCCCCCATTAGAGCGAGCCCTTCTGCTCCCCAACACTCTGTTTGACTACTAAATACGTCAAGCACGACAAAATCCTGCCAAGACTGTATATGGAACTGTACTGCTTCACGCAAATCCGGAAAAGCCTCTACTAACTTCGTAATAAATGGTTCAAACGGTTGTTTTCTTAGTTCCCCGTAACTACCTTCTTCGATATGCCATCCGATTTGTACATAACCATTCGTTTGCGCAAATAGCGAAATTTGCATACCGTCAACAAGAGCCATTTTTATAACGGGTTCATAATTTGTTGGAGCCGGAATACGCGCCCACAATAAATCAAAACCATGTTTACGAATTGTCGGGTGAATCTGTGCTTTTTTTCGTACAGTCGAATAGCGTCCATCCGCTCCAATTACTAAATGGCTCATGACCGTCAGTTCCATATCACCTTGTTTTGCTTTCACACCAATATAACGTCCCTCGTCATTTTGCAGTAATTCTGTTACGCGTGTATTGAGCTGATATTCAAATGTTGGATAAGCCTCTGCTTGCTCTAAAATCGCTTCAAGTAGATGTGCTTGTGGCACATGAATACCTAAATGCCCCACCATTTCATTTGGGAAAATCGTTTTAAATTTCTCACCTTTTTGCCAATACTCTACCGCTTCCATCTTTAATAAACCACGTTTTTCAACAGCTTCATAAAGTCCATATGACTTTAAAATTGCTTCACCATCTTCATTAATATGTTCACCACGAAAAGCACGCGCTAATTCATTTGTACGCTCTAATAAGAGTACAGTAATCCCTTTTTTCGCAAGTAAGTAGGCGAGTAACATCCCACCAGGGCCACCGCCTACAATACTTATATCTACTTCTTTATACATTCGTTGTTCAATCCTTCTTTGGATACGCAATAATGCGTAAATCTTCTCCAATTTGCTCCACTTGGTCAAATGATAACGGCATCGCTTCATCAATTGTCTCAACATCATCACCTGTAAATGGTGTAATCGAATGACGACCACCCAATATTTTCGGTGCAATATAGACAATCATTTGGTCAATCAAGCCTTCACGCAAGAATGACGCATTAATTGTGCCGCCACCTTCAACAAGTAAATCTGTAATTCCTTTTTCATAAAGTACTGGTAAAACTTCTTGTAAGTTTAGTTTGTCATTCTTTATAGATGCATAGATGAACTCTACACCTGGATATTCTTTCGTACGCGCTTCATGTTCTTTAGATGTCACAATAATTGTAGGTGCAACAGTAGTATCAACGATTTGTGCATCTGTTGGTGTACGTAATTGACCATCTAATACAATACGTACAGGATTTCGACCTTCACGTCCGTCTGCTAGACGTGTTGTTAGTGCTGGATTGTCATTTAAAACTGTCTGACTACCTACAAGAATTCCATCTACTTCATGACGCAATTCGTGCACATTAGCACGTGCTGCTTCGCCTGTAATCCATTGTGAATGTCCATTATAAGTCGCGATTTTCCCATCTAATGTCATCGCAAATTTTGAGCGCACAAAAGGGAGTCCTGTCAGCATATTATGAATAAAACGTTCATTTAAACGACGGGATTCTTCTTCTAGTAAACCGACTTCCACTTCGATTCCGGCATCACGAAGTAAGCGAATACCCCGACCAGCTACTTCTGGATTCGGATCTTGCATCGCTACAACAACACGTTTCACGCCTGATTCTTTTACTAAATTTGCACAAGGTGGTGTTTTACCGTAATGCGAACAAGGTTCAAGTGTTACATACAATGTTGCGCCTTTCGCATGATCTCCTGCCATACGAAAAGCATGCACCTCTGCATGTGGTTCTCCTGCTTTTCGATGTAACCCTGTACCAACGATGATACCATCTTTTACAATAACAGCCCCAACAAGTGGGTTCGGGTTTGTGTTACCTTTTGCGCTCGCTGCCAGCTCAATCGCGAGATTCATGTAATACTGATCGTTCTGCATTATCGACACCACCCTCACCTAAGATATGACCTGCTTTTTTCACTTTTGTTTCTAAATAGTAACGGTTGCTGTCTGTTGCTCCACCCCATAAAGGAATATGCCCTTTTGCAGATAAACCATGTGATTTTAACGCTTCTAACTTTTTCGGATTATTCGTAATCAGTGTTACAGGTTTTTGACGTAACACTTCAAGTACTTTAATCGCATCCTCATAAGAACGTATATCATCTTCAAAACCTAGTTCATGATTCGCCTCTACCGTATCAAGACCATCATCTTGTAATAAATAAGCAAGGGATTTAGAGAATAGACCGATTCCACGCCCTTCATGGTCAGCTAAATAGAAAATCGCACCACAACCATGTTCGACAATCATTTTCATCGATTCATGTAATTGATAGCCACAGTCACAACGTTGACTACCAAAGATGTCCCCAGTATGACAAATACTATGCATACGAATAATTGCATCTTCAGAATTCGCAAAATCACCATATACGAGTACAGATGACTGTTGTCCGAAAGCTAGATTCATAGATGGTAGTAGTTCAATCATTTCTTCTTTTGATACAGATGAAGGAATATTTTTCCAACAATACCACTGAAATGTTGCTTCAAAATCACCCTGTTTGATTGGTAAGCGAATAGGACCTACAACGCTTAATTTTTCATTTTCGTTACGTTCTGTAAATTGGATTTTATTTAAAATTTTATTGTTGATTGTCACATGAATTCCCTCATTACACTTTTATTTTTTTAATCAGTGTCTGTGATTTAATTTAAATAAGGCGCCATCATTTGTCTAGTAATTTGACCTGAACATATGGATTACCTCATAATAAATATTCTACCCTTTTAGCAATAAAAAAGCTTGAATTTAAAATCATAGTTTCCTTATAAAGGAAGTAAACGATTGAGACAGAAGTATTTTCAACAGAGAACATCTCGAGGCTAAGACTAAATACTTTATTTTCCTTTTTAAAGTTCACAACAAAAAAGCCAGAACCACGCTAAAGCGCGATTCTGGTTTTTCTTATACTTATGTGTCAAGTCTCTTCATTTTTAATCTTGACGTAAAGCTTGGATAACATCAATTTTTGTTGCTTTTCTTGCAGGTCTCCAACCAGATAGAATGGCTACACCAATACTAATTGCAGCCGCAATCACGACTAACTGCCATGGAATCGCTGAAAATTGAATCTCTGTTGTTAAGAATTTTTTTTCATTTGTTGCCATATACAAGATTTTCGGAATCGCATAGTTCGCCGCAAAACTAACAATATATGAAATAATAACCGCAATGACTGTTCCAATCACACCAATGTAAGCACTCTCCATCACGAACAGACGCTGAATTAGCTTTGGACTAGCACCAATCGCCTTCATAACACCAATCTCACGTGTTCGTTCTGTCACAGCCATCGTCATCGTATTAAAAATCCCAATAGATGCAATCAAAATTGCAATCGTTCCAACAAAGATTAACCCTGCTTTTAGCGCTAAGAATAATAAGTTCATTTCTTCTAATTGTTGTGAAACTGTATAGGTTGCGTAACCTTCGTCTTGCAAGGCTTTATTAATCGCCGTCACCGCTTCAAGATCCGTCGCATAAACAGCCGTTGTACGATAAATCATCTCTTCCGCTTTAAGCTTTTTACCATAAAGTGTTTTTAAATCTTGTACAAGTGCTTCTTCGTTTTCTTTACTAATTCGGATTGTTCCATCTTGTTCCCACTCTTTTTTAGGCTTCGGTCCCACACCTTCAATTGTAAATGTGCGTGTTACTTTTTTCTTCGTTTCTTCATTTTTCCAATTAAGTGTGATTTTCTTTCCAATCATACTTTCTTGAATCCCTATATTAATTTTTGATGCATCTTTCTCTTTCTCTAACTTTTTCTCATCTTCTTTTGACAGCAAAATTTGTGCAACATTATATCCAACGACTACACCATCTGCTTTTTCTGGATATGTACCTTTTGATAATTTTAAATTAGCTTTTTCATTTTCTTTAAAATCCGTTAAGATGACTTCTGGACTTCCTTTATACTCACCAATATTTGCTTCTAAATTACCCGTTTGAATGAGCGTGTTCATCGTCACCGCATTCACATTTTTCATCTTTTTAATTTCAGTTGGTTCAATTTCCTTATTGCCATCATTATATACTTCGATGCGTGTTAGTGTATCATCTGATAATACTTCTTTTTTCAATGAATTTTGTAAACCAAATGCGACGGAAGCAAGTACGATTAAGAACGCACAGCCCATTGTAGTCGCTAAAATTGTCGTGAAAATACGCATACGATTCTTTTTTACATGTTGTCTCACAAAATCTAATTGATCTTTAAACTGCACTGTAAATCGCCTCCTGTAATTGCCCGTCATGCATACGGTATTTTTTATGTGCACTATTCGCTACTTCTTCATCATGTGTAATGATGACAAAAGTTAAATCGAATGATTGATTCAATGATTGAATAAGCTCTAGAATCTCTTTTTCTGTTTCTGAATCTAAACTCCCTGTTGGTTCATCTGCCAAAATAATCGATGGATTCGTTACGAGTGCACGCGCAATACATACACGTTGTTGCTGTCCACCAGATAATTCATTGGGGTAGTGATCAAGTACTTCATTCAAACCCACGCGCTCCATTATTTTTCGTACAGTTTGAAAACGAGTGTTCTTTCCCATCCCTTGAATTTTAAGAGGTAATTCAATATTTTCAAAAGCCGTTAACCCTGGCATCAATTGAAAATTTTGAAAGATGAAACCTACATTTTTTAGGCGAAATTTTGCATGCTCTGCTTCTGATAAATGCGTTGTATCTTTATGATTTAAAACTATCTTGCCTTCATCTGGTTTTAAAAATCCAGCAATCGTATTTAATAAAGTCGACTTCCCTGAACCACTCTTTCCGATAATTGCGACGATTTCACCCGATTCGACTTGAAGATTTACATCTTTTAAAACAGGTACTTGTCGCTCTTGACCTTTTTTACCAATCGAAAATGTATGGCATATATTCGTTAATGTAATCATGTTCATAGCTCCTTCTTTTCTTTGTTATCTTCAGTATAGGAAATAAATCTTAATAATTAAGGAGGATAAAAATGAAGATTTTCTTAAGAAAAGAAAAAAGCCTATCTGATAAAAAATCACATAGACTTTTAGCTTATTATTTTTTTATAACCTCCATATTCATCTCATGTGAGAACTGAATTGGTTTTTTCTGATTGACCATCGTCATTTCAAAAGTTAAATCGAGTTTTTTTGTATCCTTCGGGACTACTTCAAATGCCATCACGCCTCTCGTTCCTTTATTTGGTTCTAGTGAACGGGGAAGGCGAATAGATTGATCGAGTACTTCATACTTAGATGGTATTTCTTTCCCATCTGCATAGAGTTTAATAGACGAGTCATTCAAATAAATACGTGCATCATTTTTATTGTATAAAAATAAATAAATGCGTGTACTTTTTGGATACATGCGCACCTTATCTACTTCAACATGTACATTCCCAAAATTACCTTGTTCATTTATTTCAACATTGACCATATTTGGACTCTTTTCACTTTCTTCGATAATGACTTCTTTCGTCCGAATCTCTCCCCCCCTTGTACACTTAAATCCTGATTTTCTTTATAGATACCTGTAATTTCTCCTTCAAAACGAATGTAGGACTGTTCCGCTAATGCTTCTTTTTTATCTGTCTCAACAATAACTACACTTATTGTATATTCACCCTTTTTTAATAAAATGACTGAGTAAACACCTTTTCCATTAATATATTTTGAATCATCTACTAAACCCTCAGCTTCAATTGAATGACCGACATAGTTTTTTGGATTTTTTATCATGTGTTCATAGTCGATTTCTTTTGTTTCCTTTTGAACTGGTTGTTGCTGTTTATTTTTATGTTCTAAAAAGGAGTCCAAAAAATAAATTGATATACCCACTATTAATATCACACGAATCGTTATGATGATCCTTTTCTTCATTTTATTTGTCCCCCTTTCAATTCTTTACTCATTAAATAAATAAAAACCTCTCTTTTTCAACGGATGTTTGAAAAAGAAAGGCTTAAATTTAAAAAATATGCTTTTGGAATTCTTCTAATGCGATATCTTTAGAGAATGTATAAAAAATAATACGGCCCTCTGAATTTAAAATGCGAAAACACGTGTGCACAAGGTTTTGTTGGATGCGCCAATTCGTCTTATTCTCAATTGTACGCCACCATAACTTATCATTCACTTCATTTTTATCTGCGTGAATCAATCCTTCATTCGCAATTAATGAAATAAACATAAGTGGGTTGCCACCTAGCGCTGTTTGTAAAATCATGCTGTTTCGAAAAAGTGTACATACAGCGACAGCTACTGTCCAACCACATTCAATGCGTTGTTTTTCAATTTGAACCAGTGTTTTTTTAGAGATTCCTAAAATATCTGCCATCTGCTCTTGGGTGTAATTGTATTCTGTTCGAATTAATTTCATCTTTTGGGAAACAATCGTAATCATTTCTTCACGTTTCATACTCTCACCTTTTCTATAGTGTGTAACTTTACACTGAAACATCATTTTATCGAACTGTTTTTTGAAAGTCCAATCCTTCGTATAAGAAAAGCAGAAAAGACACCTATTTTATATACTTCATCTAATTTTTTACCCCTTGTTCATTGCTATTGTCTTAGTTCGATTTCCTTACTTGATTACGTCCATTTTGTTTCGCTTCATATAAAAGTTGATCTGCTTTCTTTAAAACACCATTTCCTTCTACTCCATCATTTGGACATTCTGCCACACCTGCTGAAATATGAATTGGTAGTGATGTCGGGCTATTTGTTTGTTCAAAGTATTGTCGTAATTCTTCTGCTCGTTCATAGGCCACATCAACCGAAGCACCCGGTAATAAAATAACAAACTCTTCACCACCGAAACGATAGCATGAATCGGTCGTTCTTACATGTTGTAACATAGCTGCTGCGATAAAACGAAGAACTTCGTCGCCCACATCATGTCCATATGTGTCATTTACATTTTTAAAATGATCGACATCAAACATAATGACTGCATAACTTTTTTGTTCCTTCGTCCAAGACATTAAACGATCATCCAGTGTTCGTCTATTATATAAACCTGTTAATCCATCGCGTTCTGACTTACCTGTTAACTCCAATACTTGTTCATGTAAATGACTAAAACTTTGAATAAGCGCTTCTTTCAATTGAATCACTTCATAGTACCAAGCCTGAACAGAACGGAAATTATTTTCCTCATCATTCAATTTACTGCTCTCTGTCAACTGAGCTAACCGTTGAAGCGGTTTTGCAATTCGGTATGATAGGAAAATAACAATAATTAAAGAAATAGCTAAGAACGGTAGTGCAATTAAAAACATCTGCTTGAATAATTGTTTAGCCGGCGCTTCAACTGCAGAAGCAGGTCGTTGTGCGATAACCATCCAGTCTGTATTTTCAACATGTGCATAACCTGCAAAAGCAATTTGATTCTCTGTATTCTCTCCTTTAACAACACCTGTTGTTTTTTTGTGAATCGCCATATTTATAATGTCATTATCAGGTAAATCACGCGCAATATTTTTCTTTTGCTCATCATAAATAATCGTACCATCTCGATCAACAACATAGACCGTTGATTGACCATCATATGGATGTGCACCTAATAATTTATATAAAATATTTTTTTCTTTTAAATAAATCGTGCCACCAATTAAACCAAGATATTCATTTTTCTCTGAAAAGATAGGTGTCGTTACAAAAACGATCAACCGACCACTCACACTCGTATAAGGTTGAGAAATCATGGGCTTTTGTTCTTTAATCGCTTTTTTCGTTGCTTCAGCTATTAATTTTACACCAACTAAATCTAACGATTGTGGAGACGTTGCGAGAACAACTGCTTTGTTATTAACAATTGCAATCGAGTTGAATGCACTCATCTGATTTCGTATAAAATCTGCATGTTTTTCTAAATGTGATTGGTCATCTATACGTTCTGCAATATACTTCGTATTAACCTTTAAAATTTTCTGTTGCTCTGCTAAATAATTATTAGCCGTTTCTGCTACTTTTTGAGCATATACTCGATTTGTAATCATCGCACTTTCACCCAAGTTCGCTTTATTCAATTTATAACCGCTCCAAATTGATACGATACTTGTCAAAATAAATGATAGTAAAGTCACGCTGATGATAAGATACTGTAGTTTTATTTTATTATTTTTCATTTCATCGTCTCACTTCTTTTTTACTATTTCCTTTAATTATAAAATATTCCAATTATAATTGAAAACACTTTAAAACTTATTTATACTATTATATTGTAATTTATGTTCATTTTTATTATTTTTAGTAAATTTATGTTGAAGAATTTCCTTTTTCATCCTATAATTCAAATATGGAGTAGAATACTAGGATTTAGTCCCCCTTTTATTCTATTCAACAGACTAGCATTATCTAGTTGCTAGTTTTCAAGTGCATGTTCTACGTATTTAGATCAGAACTATTCCCCAAGTAGTGCTGTAATCCTTCTAAATATCGCACGACTATGTAGAACTCTCCTTAATATTATGAAAAAAGACTATCTGCATGAGGTAGTCTTTTTTATTTTTGTATTCTTACCGTTTGCATTTTTTTTAATAAGTGGAGTACTCTTTTAGTAAGTTATACATTATCGAATAGAGGAGTTTTGCATATGTTTATCGTAACAAACCGTATTAAAGTAAAAAAGGGCTTTGCTGAAAAAATGGCTCCAAACTTTACAAAGGGTGGCGACACGTTAAAACAATTCCCGGGCTTCATCAAAACAGAAGTGGCGATTGCACGCGACTTTGAAGATTATGATGAAATGAGTGTCAATATGTTTTGGGAATCATTGGATGGCTTCCACGAATGGCGTAATAGCGATGCATTTAAAGAATCTCACAAACGCCCTGAACCAAAAGAAGGCGAAGCACCAAAAGAATCACCAATGTTAGGTAGCCAAATTGTCATTTCAGAAATCGTGACATCAACAGAAGCATAAAATACAAGCTACTTTATCTCTTTTAGCCTTCGTAAATGGAGGCTAAAAGGGATAATACTATTTAAAGCACAGAAAATCCCGTATAATTTAGAAATCATACAGGATTTTCATATATGTATCCACCTAGATTAGTGAATATTACGTTTTTTGAAGTTTCCGCCCTTTACTTCTGCCATGTCATACACCGTAACAAAAGCTTCTGGGTCAATTTCAAAAATAATTGATTTCATTTTTGTGTCTTCTAATCGGTTAATCACACATGTAACTTCTTTGAATTTTTCATGTGAATAGCCACCATACACATCTGTTAATGTAGCACTACGACCTAAACGATCACGAATTGTTTCAACCAATGTATCCGGATCTTTCGTAATAATTTTAAATGTCTTCGCACCACTTAAGCCTTCTTCGACAATATGAATTACTTTTGAAGCGATAAAGTAAGCAAGACCCGATAAAATCGCTCCTTTAAATCCAAATACGAATGATACTAAAATGAAAACGAACATATTCAAGAATAAAATCAAATCACTTGTACCAAATGGTAATTTACGTGATAGTAACACAGCAAACATATCAATTCCATCTAAGGCACCACCATTACGTAGCGCAAGACCCATACCAAAACCGATAATAATCCCACCTACTACCGTAATCAGTAATGTGTCACCTTCAATAATTGTTCGAACATCATGCATTGCGACAGTGCCTGCTGCCAATGTCGCAATCCCTAACGTCGAATATATTGCAAAACTTTTACCAATCTGTTTATACCCTAGCCAAACAAATGGAATATTTAAAATCGCAATCCATACCCCTAAAGGTAGGCCAATTAATTCTGATAAGACGATACTAATACCTGTTACGCCTCCATCTGATACACTGTTTGGAATTAAAATTGCTTCTAATCCATATGCTGCAATTAGCGCACCAAACATAACAGCGAATACTCGCCATAAAATTCTTTGTATTTTTCTTTTCTTTGCTTCTCTTTTCATCAAATTCTCCTCTTTTTACTTTATACTCTTATTTTAGAAATAAATACGTAAAATTCCCACTAATAAGGTCGCATTTACAAGGAGTTTTCAAAAAAACATGAAAATCATGTGATTTCATTTGAAATTTTAGAAAATTTTGTCTTTTATTGAACAAAAAAGATATGAACCATTTACAGAATTCATATCTTTTATATATTTTAGTGGAATGTACCGTAGCCTACTACATAACGATCCCAGTAACCTACTAACGATTGATATTGAACTTTATTTCCAGCTGCATGTAACAATTTACCATTACCTGCATACATTGCAACATGGGTAATACGGCTACTTCCTACTGAGAAGAATACTAAATCACCTTGTTTTAATTGTGATTTTGATACTTTCTTAGAAGCTGCATATTGTGCCCCACTTGTACGTGGAATTGACTTACCATTTGCTTTTTTATAAACATATTGTGTAAAACCAGAGCAGTCAAATCCTCTTGGAGAAGTTCCACCCCACACATATGGTACACCTAAGTATTGCGAACCTGTTGAGATTAATTTACTACCGCTTGTAGAAATTTTCTTTACATATGTTTTTAAGTTTGAGCCGACAACCCAACCTGTTTTCTTACCATAGCTAATTTTATACCATGTTTTTCCGTTTACTGTACGCTTATAAGTTGCTTTTACAACTGTATTTTTCTTCACAGTACCAACTTTTTTATTGTGACCACCTGCTGCTGAATATATATTCTTTTTTGCAGATGTTTTAAAGCTCTTTGATACTTTTGATGTTTTTGAAAGTGTTAATTTTGATAAGTTTGTTGATAATACCCAACCTGTCTTCTTACCATATTTAATTTTGTACCATGTTTTACCGTTTACTACACGTTTATGTGTTAATGTAACAACTGTATTTTTTGATACAGTACCAATTTTTTTCTTATTCGCTTGGTAATATACATTCTTTTTTGTTTTTACAACGTATGTTCCAGATGCTTTTTTAGTAACAGATACACTACTTTTTGCTGATACTTCTGTCATTGGTGTCGCTGTTAAACCTGCTGATAATGCGATGGCACTTGCTGTTGTTACTGTGATTAATTGCTTCTTCATTGTACATTTTCCCCCGTTTTTTTCATCAAATTGATATATATAAACGTTTTATCTTCAAAAATCACATTTTTTTATCATTCACACGTAACCTAGTCTATAGAAATACTTAAATATAAACAACGACATTTAGATTACAAAAATATTAAAGATTATTACGGTATGTAATAAAAGAACGGTTTCGCTTTTCTGAGAGAAAAGTGCGATAATAGAAGAAACTATGAAAATAAAGGATGAACTATACTATTTATGAAAACATTACGCGTAAAACCAGATTTTATCGCTGACTTAAAAAGAGGCTACTCACTTGTCCATCGCGATGCTGTATCGAATAAAGACCTTTTAGAAAATGAAGGCGAACTTTTTGAATTAGTGGATGTCCATAATCGTTTTTTAGGAAAGGCTTATTACGGTATTCAAAATAAAGGAATTGGTTGGGTGTTAACGATGAAAGAACACGAAGAAATCGACCAAGCTTTCTTTACAAAGAAAATCAGTGCCGCACTACAACTACGTGAAAACTTCTTCAATGATGCAGACACAACTGCTTTCCGCGTCTTTAATGGCGAAGGTGACGGTATTGGTGGAATCTCAATTGATTATTATGATGGTTACTTCTTAATCAATTGGTATAGCGATGGTATTTATCGTTATCAAGACTTTGTTATTCAAGCACTTGATGAATTAACAAATTACAAAGCCATTTATGAGAAAAAACGCTTCGATACAAAAGGAATGTATATCGAACAAGAAGATGACTTTGTAAAAGGTACACCGGGTGAGTTCCCGATTATCATTAAAGAGAATGGCATGAACTTTGCGATTGATTTAAATGATGGTGCTATGACAGGTATCTTCCTTGACCAACGTGATGTACGTCGCACAATTCGCGATCAATATGCAGAAGGTACAAATATGTTAAATACATTCTCTTATACAGGTGCATTCTCTGTAGCTGCTGCTCTTGGTGGCGCTAGAGAAACAACTTCTGTCGATTTAGCAAAACGCTCACTTTCAAAAACAATTGAACAATTCAGTGTGAACGGCATTGATTTTGAAGCACAGGACATCAAAGTAATGGATGTATTCCACTACTTTAAATATGCACAACGCCATCAATTAAAATTTGATTTAGTTGTATTAGACCCGCCAAGTTTTGCACGTACGAAGAAGATGACCTTCTCAACAGCAAAAGATTATCCAAAATTATTGGCGGATGCACTTTCGATTACAGCGAAAAAAGGAATCATCGTTGCTTCAACAAACAATGCAAGCTTCGGTATGAAAAAATTCAAAACATTTATCGACCAAGCATGTAAAGAAACAAATACAAAATATAAAATTGTAGAGCAATTCGGATTACCAAAAGATTTCCGCGCAAACCGCGACTTCCCTGAATTCAACTACTTAAAAGTTTGCTTCATTCAAAAATTAAACTAATAAAAACGCACTGACTTAACGGGTCGGTGCGTTTTTTTTATCTAATGTATATTCTCAATAGCTTCTTTTAAATCATTCATAAACAACCCAACAAGGTCTCCATCAATGATTCGATGATCGAACGATAGACTCATACCCATCATCGTACCAATACTAATCGTGCGGTCTAGTAGAATCACAGGGCGCTCTTTCATTGCATGAACTCCTAAAATTGCGACTTGGGGGAAATTAATAATCGGCGTAGCATATGTGCCGCCTTTTGCTCCTGTGTTTGAAATCGTAAATGTGCCGCCAGCAATATCGGTAATTTTCAACGTCCCTTGTCGTGCACGTTCTGTCACATCTTGTAGTTCTATAGCGATTTCTTCTATTGTTTTCTCATCCGTTTCTTTAATAACAGGAACGATTAACCCTTCAGGTGTTGCAATTGCTACACCTAAATTGATCTCTTTTTTCAATACAATCTCATTTGCTTTTTCATCAATGGTCGCATTAAAAATTGGATACTTTTGAAGCATTTGTGCCACTATTTTCATGATGATTGGTAAATAGGTGATATGTACATTTGATTGCTCAGCTAGCTTTTTCTTATACGTAATAAGCGCATCTACTTGCACTTCTTCCATACCTGTTGCATGTGGAATCGTAAAAGCAGATTGCACTAAATTTTTATAGATTTTTTTACGCATACCGACAATCGGGATGCGCTCTTCTCTATGTTTCGTCATCTCCGTCTCTCCTTTTTAACTTCTCTTTTGTATGCTATCTCCTTTCTACATAGATTTCAATGTATTTAAAAAGAGAAACCGCCATTTGACGATTTCTCCTTTTGTTACTCTTCTAATGATTCAATTTTCGGTTCAACTAATTTACGATTCTTTTTCACAGGGTCAATCTTTCGTTCAATAAAACTTAAAATTAAGTCTACTAAAACTGCCATTAGAGCTGTTGGAATTGCACCTGCTAAAATAATTGCTGTACCATCTGTAGCATTCGTACCTCGAATAATAATATCTCCTAAACCGCCTGCTCCGATGAATGCACCAATCGCTGTAATTCCAATTGCGACAACAAGCGCAATGCGAATACCTGCAATAATAACGGACAGTGACAGTGGTAACTCAATCATATACAGGACTTGTAGCTTTGTCATACCCATTCCTTTACCTGAATCAGTAAGATCTTTATTAATATTATTGATTCCTGTATAGGTATTTTTAATAATCGGTAATAGTGAGTATAAGAATACTGCTACAACAACGGTTGTTTGACCTAAACCGATAGCTAACATTAAAATGGCTAACATCGCTAAACCAGGAATCGTTTGAATAATATTTGCAATAGTAATGACATATGTTGAAAGTCGACCATATTTTGAAATCAGAATGCCGGTAGGAATACCGACAACGGCTGCAATTAATACACCATAGATTGAGATTAAAAAGTGTTGAACAAATTGCATAAATACATAACTACCGTTTTCATCAAAGTAGTAAAAGAATTGCTGGAAGGTATTCATATTTTCCATGCCTATTCTCCCCCTTTATCATCAAAGTAATTATGTTTTTCTAAAAAACGTTGTGCGACAACAGCTGGTTCTAATAAATTATTATCTGATTCATAATTTAATTTCTGCATTTCTTCTGTAGATACTTTGTCGACAAGTTTTTCTAGAATTTTTTTCACTTCTGGATGTGTTTTTAGTAATTCATTCGTTGCAAGTGGACTACAATCATATGGTGGGAAGAATTTTAAATCATCTTCTAATACAACAAGGTCATAACTCGAAATACGTCCATCTGTCGTATAACCTAATACAACGTCCATCTTTCCAGCTTCAACCGCATCATATACAAGACCAATTTGCATTGGGTAGACTTTGTTAAAGTCAAAACCATATTCCTTTACAAATGCTTTATAACCATCTCCTGGACGATTCATCCACGATGTATCCACACCAGCTTGCATTTTGTCTGCAACTTTTCGTAAGTCACTTACTTTTTTCAAATTATATTTTTTCGCTGTCTCCTTACTTACCATGAATGCATAGGTATTTGCGAAGCCATATGAGTCGAAAAACGTTTGATCATAATCTTTTTGGAATAATTCCTGTACTTTTTTCATTGCTTCTTCTGGGTCTTTAATTGCTTCTTGCCCTAAAGCACCTGTTAAATCTGTTCCTGTATAACGTGTCGCTGAAATATTTGCATCACCATTTAACATAGCTTGATGTACGACAACACTCGAACCTAAGTTATTAATCATTTGTACATTTTCATCTGTATAATGCTCAATCATGAGTTTAACCATATTCCCCATAATAGCACTCTCTGTTGTAGTCACTGTAGCAATCTTAATCGTTTCATCTTTTCCAGATGAACAAGCAGATAAGATGAGCATTATGCTACAAATGAAAACAATCCATTTCAGTCTCCGCATAAATTACCCCTCCTATCGTTCTACTCGTAAGCCTTTTGGCGTCGCTATTTTTTCTACTTTCGATAAAATAAAATCAATTAATAATGCTAAAATCGTTACAAATACAGCACCGCCAATAATGAATTCAGGTTGATATAAATTCAATCCGTTAAAGATGAAATCACCCAGACCTCCAGCTCCTATGTACGAAGCTAAAGTTGCCCATGATACTGCATAAACTGCAGATAGACGAATACCTGCCATAATAACAGGAATTGCAAGAGGGAACTCTACTAAATAAATACTTTGGAGCTTGGTCATTCCCATACTCATACCAGCACCACGTAAATCTTTATTGACTGACTGCATGCCAATAAATGTGTTATTTAAAATTGGTAATAATGTATAAATAAATAGCGCAACAATCGCTGGAATTTTCCCAACTCCTAAAATTGGAATCATCAGTGCTAAAATCGCTAGAGATGGTAAAGTTTGAAGGACACTTGTAATTCCCATGACCACTTTTGCGACTTTTTCAGTTTTAGATAATAGAACACCCACTGGAACAGCGACGATAATACCTAATAATAAGGCTGACATAGAGATATAAAATTGTTCCCATGTTTTAACTAAAATTTCTTGCTTATTATTTACTAAAAAATCTCCTGCTGCTGTAAAAAATTCACCCATATCTGTTTCACATCCTTTATTTCATCATTCATTTGATGCTTCATTACGGACTTCTTCAGCGGCCTCATCGCCCCAAATTGTGTCATATACAATGTCTACAATATGCGCACGTGTAATTAGACCAACTAATCGATGGTCACTATCTACAACAGGAATATTTTTTAAATTTCGACGTAAAATTCGACGTACAGAATCTTGCAAACGTGAATTGTTATATACAAAAAAGACGTCCTTATCCATTGCATCTGCCACACTCGATGTTCGGTGTCTTTCAGATGTAATATTTTCAACGCTTAAATAGCCTTTTAAAATGTTATTGCCGTCAACAACAAATAGTGTATCTACACGACTTTTCACCATCTTGTGAATCGCGTCGTCTAAGCTTTTTTCTAGTGAGATTGTAATTGGTGTAATCATGACATCATCCACGACTTTTGCACTTGGTTTTTCTTGTACAAGGCGGTGTGAGCCGATGAAATCTTTTACGAATTGATTTGCGGGATTGGATAAAATATTATCTGGGGTATCATATTGAACGACTTTTCCGTCATGCATAATACAGATTCGGTCTGCTAGTTTGATTGCTTCATCCATATCATGTGTTACAAAAACGACGGTTTTGCCTAAACGTTGTTGTAAATCTTTCATTAAATCTTGTAGCGTATCACGCGTAATCGGGTCTAACGCGCCAAATGGTTCATCCATTAAAATTAAATCTTGGTTCGCTGCTAACGCACGTAATACACCGATACGTTGTTGCTGACCTCCAGATAACTGTGTTGGATATAAATCTAAGTAACTTTCGGGTAGATTCACAAGTTTAATCAGTTCTTCTGCTGCTTTTTCCTTTTTTTCTTTATCCCACTTTAGTAATCTAGGTACTAAAGTGATATTTTCTCGAATGGTCATATGTGGCATTAAGCCAATTTGTTGAATTACATAACCAATACTACGTCTTAATGTAACAGGATTTTTCTTTCGAACATCTTCGTCATTAATAAGAATTTTACCGCTAGTTGGTTCAATCATTCGATTAATCATGCGAAGAGCGGTCGTCTTACCACTACCAGATGTACCGATAAATGCGACAAATTCGCCTTTTTTGATTTCAATATTCAAATCATCTACGGCTTTTTTTCCTCCTCGATAGACTTTCGAAAGGTTTTCTAGTTTTAACATAATACAACTTCTCCTTCCTTCTGTAAGTTCCATTTAGTTACCCGAATACATATATTTTACTCAATTTTTTAATATTTAACCAATAATAAGCTTTTTTTCCAAATTTGCAGTTCAGGTGCATTGTGGGAAAAAGTGCATTATAATGGGACAATACGCACTGTAATATCATTTACAAACCTTTGTGGTAGAGAAGGGATTCTATGTTTAAAAATCGTCAATTTAAAATTAAAGTATCAGGTTGTTCAGGTTTTATTTTTCTTGGTTTATTGCTTTTATGTATCATTGCCTTATTACTAACTGTGCCACTATTCGGATTCTTTGGTTTATCGATTCTACTTGCCAAATACGAACTTGCACATTTAGATTTATATGATCATTGGTATCGTAACGCACTATATTTCGGCTGGTTTTTGTTACTAGTCTTAGTAGTTGTTTTCGTCATTGACTTGCTCGGTTTATTTACGATGGCATCGATGAATATGGACTACAATACGGGCGTTAGTATTATTAGTACATTAGTTCAATATGGCATCTGTTTATTTATTTTCCATCAAAATTTAGTCAACTTATTCAATCGAATTGAATTTACTTGGCTCGGTTCAGGCATTACCGTCGCAGTCATCTATTTAACTACTTCTGCACTGACGACAACAACGATTATTGAAGAACCTAAAAATGATTAACTAGATTTTGCTCATACTAAAAGGACCTCGACATAAAAGCCGAAGTCCTTTTTGAGTAAATGATGATACTGGAGGAAAAAATATGAATACCTTTTCTTACATCACATTGTTCACATTCATCTGGTTCATATTATTTTTCATGAATCAGCTATCCGATGTCATTTTTTTAATCGGCTTTATACCTGCATCTCTTTTCATGCTTTTCTATGGTATTCGTGAACTCAAAGATGCTTTAAAACGCTAATTCTCTTGCTGAGAAGGTGGCGTTTTTTTCGTTAGTACATACGACGTACAAAAAGCAGTGATTGGAATGACCGCAATTAAACCAATCGCTGAACATGCAATCGTTACAACTTCCCCGCTAAATATTTTAGAATTAATCATCTCACTCCATGAATACGATAAGTCACTAAACAGGATCAGTAGTGCTAAGTAGCTTCCAACAAAAGCAAAAAATAATGTATTCATACTTGTTCCAATAATATCTTTACCGATGGATAAACCAAAAATAAAGAGGTTTTTACGATCAATATCAGGCTTAAGTTGATGCATCTCTTTCATTGGTGAAGCAATGGCAATCGAAGCGTCTGTAATCGCTCCAATCGTACTCATCATAATAACTGCGACAGCTACTTTTGAAAAATCAATACCAATTCGTAAAGAAGCCATACTTAACTCTTCCGTCTCCTCTTTACCAAACCCTTGAATGAATGTGGCATTGGCAAAGTAAAGAATGAGCCCAGATAAAAGGAGTGTCGTGAAAACCGTTGAAGCAAATGCTGTTTTTGTCATTGTATTCGTTCCGTTAATATAAAATAAATTAATAAAACTAATGATGATACAGATAATCATCGTTAAAATGACAGGATTCACTTCTGGAATATTCATAAAGAATAGTAAGACAATGAACAAAGCAAAATTTATAAATAGCGTGATGAATGAGCGCAGTCCTTTTTTACCACCAAGCCCAATCATTAGAATCGCGAGTAACATCGCGAGGACGACTAAACTGTTCATTGCTTCACCTGCTTTCTCTTAATGAAGAATAGAACGATGAATAAAGAGATGGGAATCGTTAAAACAATCCCGATACCGCCCACAAGCGCTCGAACAATCTCCAATGTGAGGTTGGTTGAGAGGGTATAAGTGAATGTTGCATGATTTTTAAAGAACAACACCATCATTGGAATAGAACCACTCACATAGACAAAGAATAGAATATTCGTCATAGGTCCCATAATATCTTTCCCAATCTCTCGTCCTGATTTTGCTAACTGTTTGATTGAGATATGCGGATTTTTTTCGTATAGTCCAAATAAAGAAGATGACATCGTAATCGCAATATCCATGACTGCACCGAGTGATGCGACAAGAAGTCCTGCAAAGAACAATGTTTTATAAGGTCTTGTAATGAATTGTAGTTCCTCATAACGCATGCCATTTTCTTTTGTGAGCCATAATACGAATACGGCAATACCAAAGGATATAAATGTACCGACGAGCGTAGCGAGAATCGCTGTAAATGTCTTCTCATTCCATCCATTGACAAGCGTTAATGAAATCACTGTAAATAGAACACAACCAAGCATGCAAAGTGGGATTAAATAGTCGTCCCAATTTGTATAGCTTTGAATAACCCATGCGATGATCCCCATATTAATGACTAAACTAAGCAATGAAAGAACACCCTGTTTTCGTCCAACAAAGATAAGGATCAAGATAAGTAACCAGACCACTCCTAGAAGGAGATGGTCGCGTTTCATACCTGTAATATCAAATTGGTTTTCTGCATTCTTCTTCACGAAAAGCTTATTTCCTTCATGGTAGGCATCATCGAAGCCACCTGAAGCAGTATATGTATGTTGTAACTGAATGATTCTTCCTTTTTCATTACCATTTAAAATTTTCGCTGTCAGTTCTTGATGATAAATAGTATCTCGATTTTGAAACTCATCTGTTACTTGTTCTTTTTGCAGGAGTTTCGTCTGTGTCACTTCTGCAATTGTTTCGTCATAGAATGAAGCATTATGATTCACAAAAAATAGCGAACTGATTACTGACAATATAAGTAATACAACCAAAGCTCCCTTTTGAATTGATTTAGAAGATTTTCTTTGTTTAACTAAATTCATATTCCTCTCCTTAATTTTAAAGTCTAATTTTAAACGTATGACTTACATAAAAGTTTCTTACTTCGTAGCATAACATATGCGAAATTCATGTCATCTAGTGACAAAGTACGATGTTACTTTTTACCAACACCTGTTATTGTTATACGTAACAATTTTCAGTAAAGGAGTTTTTAGATGAAATTACGATTAGAATTCCATTTATTTAATGATTTACACAATAATTTTGCGATTTCATATCTACAAGATGGTCAACATAAAATTATTTTACATGCAAAAAATGGCCATTCTCTTTTACTATCACTGGGTGATGGTTTATTAAACCATTACAAAAATGATGTACACCACTTTGACATATCTACAGAACAAACAGCCTATTATTGTGTGATTATACAAAAAACACTCATCATTTTAGATGAGCAAGATTTAATCATCTCTTGTCCAATAGATGATTTTGCACATAGCTTTTTCCATGCTTATGAACGTTATCTCTATGACTTACTTAGAATGGAGTCTATAAGTTTAGATGATTCTACGCTTCAAAATATGAAACAACAAGTCTATGCCCTACATCAAATACTGGTACTACATTTTACAGATATTAATGCAATGGTTGTAGAATAGTTACCAAAATACAGGATATCTGCGTGTTCTACGCATATTATTAATGAGTAAACCCATTACTACTACAAGAGATGAACCGAGTAGAATCGGGGTAAAGAGATATTCAAAGTGATAACCACTAATCATAACAATGAGTGCATTCGCAATCGCTGGTGGATGTGTTACACGTAATGCCATGGTAAAGACAACTGCAACCGCTACTGCTAGTGCAAGCGTCATAGGTGTTGTGCCAACTAATCCTGCTACTGCCCAACCGACAAAACCAGATATGACATGTCCACCGACGATATTTCTTGGTTGTGCCAGTGGTGCATTCCAACTCGCAAATACTAAAATACAGCTTGAACCGAATGATGCCATAAACCACGGTGTATCCGTCATCTCTGTTAATTCTAATAATAAAATAATAGTTAAGAAGCTCCCGACGAATGCTGTAAATAAGTCTTTTACATTTACTTGTAGTGGGCTTTTTGCGTCGCCCTTCATTTTTTTAAAATAATTCATTTCCTTCCTCCTAAATTTACTATTGAATACTTTAACGCAAAATTTCCTTTGAAACAATTTTATTTTTATACTTTTTTTACTGCTATTATATTGAGTGGAGGTGTCCAAATGGCGCACGATAAAATTTTAATTGTTGATGATGAAGAAGATTTAGCACAATTAATAGAGCATGTCCTCGTAAAAGAAGGGTTTTCAGCAATTCAAAAAGCACATACTTTACAAGATGCTTGGACGGTTTTTCAAGAATTCCAGCCCGATTTAATTTTATTAGATCTTATGTTACCGGACGGTGACGGGTATGATTTTTGTAAAAAAATTAGAGAGGTTTCAACCATTCCAATTTTATTTGTTTCAGCAAAAGATGAAGAAATTGATAAATTACTTGGGCTCGCAATTGGTGGAGATGACTATATTACAAAACCTTTTTCACCAAAAGAAGTAGCCTACCGCGTCAAAGCACAACTTAGAAGATCAAGTTATGCAGAGCAACAGCTTCCTAAAATACAAGTAGGTCCTTTTTCATTTCAATCTGAGGAATCCGAGATTGCTAAAAATGGCGAAGTACTTCCGCTTACTGCAAAAGAGGTTAGGTTAATGCGCGAATTTATGCACCATCCGAACCAAATTTTAAGTAAAGAGACACTTTTTAAACGCGTTTGGGGTGAAGATTTTTACGGTTCAGACAATACCGTTATGGTTCATATTCGCCGCCTACGTGAAAAAATTGAGGATACACCTTCCAAGCCAACTTACTTAATAACAGTTAAAGGTTTAGGTTATAAGTTGGTGCAATCATGAAATGGCGTTTAACTAGACGTTTTCTTGTATCCATCGTATTAATTGTCGGTTTGATTGTTGTAATGAACACACTTTTACTGATTGCACTTTTATTTATTCAATCTTATAAAAAAACTGCGACTTCACCTGAAGCTGTAGAGGTGACTGCAACACGTTTTTCAGATGAAATTATCGTGAAGAATGGGAAACCCACCATTACGAATCGCGGGCAAAAAATATTAGAAGAAAATCATGCATGGGTCCAAATTTTAAATAAGGAAGGAAAAGAGGTTGCTGCCTATCAAACACCTGCTTCCTTACCTACAAGTTATAGTCCTGTGGAAATTGTTCAGATGTATAAGTATAAAGAAGTGAATGGGCAGACAACTGTTTTTGTCGGCGAAGCCGAAAATTTGAGTTATTTTTTTGGGGTTGAAGATCCTAGATTAACGCGTGTTGTTTACAACTTTAATTTTGATCAAATCTCGTATATTTTTACAAAACTATTTTTAGTATTCCTAGTTGTGGATTTATTAATCGCTACACTAGTCGGTTTCTTATTCGGAAGTCGCTTAACGAAGCCGATGTATACACTCATTGAAGGAATTCATCGTTTAAAACATCAAGACTATGAAAAAATTTCCGTTAAGAGTGGACCTTATCGAGAAGTTTTTGAGAATATGAATGATTTATCCACAACGTTAAAGAGTGTTGAAACAGAACGAAAAAAGCTCGATCAAATGCGAAATGAATGGATTGGAAATGTATCACATGATTTAAAAACACCGCTCGCTTCGATTCAAGGTTACGCAGAATTATTACAGGAAGATGTAACAGATGAGGAACGCCTGATCTATACACAAATTATTGAGCAAAAATCACTTTACATGCGCGATTTACTAAATGATTTAAACCTCACAACTAAGCTACAGAGCGGTACATTCCCACTTCAAAAAGAAAAAGTATTACTTTCTTCTTTCGTTCGCGAATGTGTAATTGATGTCTTAAACGATCCGATTTATCAAACACGTTCTATTACATTTGAAGCTGAATCTGAAACATTATCTGCAACCTTGGATTGGAATTTATTTAAACGTGCATTATTAAATTTCATCTACAATGCACTTATCCACAATTCAGAAAATACAGATATCCAAATCAACTTATCCACAGGTTATCCACAAGAACACGAAAACTATTTTTCTGAAAAGTTATCCACAGATTTTGCAACAATTCAGATTATTGATTTTGGAAAAGGTATTCCTGTAGATGAGCAGCCATTTTTATTCAATCGCTATTATCGTGGAACGAACACAAAAGATACACAAGGTTCTGGTCTCGGCATGGCAATTGCTCAAGATATTATTCAAGCACATGATGGTGTCGTCTATATTAAGAGTAAAGAAGGCGAAGGTACGACGATTTCAATTATCCTCCCGCTTCAATAACATAAAAAACACCGAAACTTATGCTTCGGTGTTTTTTAATTCCTCTTTATAATTCTGCAATGCGTTCAATGAATGGTCTTCCATCAATCATTCCTTTTTCATATAGTTCTTCTGCAGTTTTGAAATATTGCGTAAGACCATCTGAAGAACGTGTTAATAGAAAACTTCTTTCATCATCTATTCGACTAATCCACCATTCCTCTCCTCTATAATCAAAACTCAATTCCTGTCCTTCATCAATTGCTTGTTGTACTTCTAGCCATGTTTTTTCATCCATAAAAATACC